>CAIOST010000133.1 GCA_903861045.1 uncultured bacterium
AATGCTCTCGGCCAGCCATACCTCAGCACAAAAGGGGCTTTCCTGCCCGCGCTATACCCGATACCCGGCTTCTCAACCCATCCCGATCACATCCAGCCCCATACAAATTCCCCCCATAAACCCGGAAGCGCCGTAAAAACGGGCCGGCTTCGAACCCTGACGGTAGCGACGGACATACCCGTCCGGCGGTCCGCCGCCGCACCTCCTCTGCCAGGGCGACGCGCAACGCCTTCTCGCCTGTCTGCACCTGTTCCCAAGTGGATCGGCCCGGCCACGCAGCATGGAGTGGATCGTGTGTCCCGGTCGCAAGGTACCGCCGTATCTCCTGTTCAAACGTCATGCGCCTGCTCCCGGAAACCGTATCGCCCCCTGGCCCGCTTGAAGAGGCTTCTGCGCGCTCCCGAAGGAGATCACCATGCCATTGTGGCGGAAAGTACTCGTCCTCGGAACAGCTCAGGGACACCCTCCGTTCTTTCGGCGCACGGAGCTTCTCGGCCGGCGTCAGGTTTACGATGTCCAGCGCGATATCCATGGCACCACTATGCAGGAGAATCAGACGTCCATCCACTCATTTCACTCGCACCTACCCCTCGCACCTTCCCGCCCGCCCCCGTACAGCAGGCGCTACGAGCCTGCTGAAAAGGCGGGGTTGAGGCCTAACGTCTGGCCTGTGCTGCCGCTGCCTTGCTGTCCAGTGCCGTGTCAGCGTCAAGTGTTGGCAGCGGTCAGCACCAGACCTTGGTTGGCGGTTGCCGGTCACTTTTTCTTTTCGGGGTCGGGGTCGGAATCGGTATCGGGGTCGATTTCTGTCGTTCTGTATGCGCCCGGTGCCTCATGAACGTCATACCCACGCAGGCCGAGTCAGCCTTTTCGTGGCCAAACGCCATCCCGATCTCCTTTTCGACCCCGATACCGACCCCGATTTTATCTGATTTCTTGTGTCTTTCTCTTTCCGCCATCGGCTTCCACTGCCGCTGCGACGGAACACCTGCCACCGACCGACCACGAAGTGTGGCGTGGCATGAATAGGAGCAGCAGGCACTTAGTCCCACACTTCGTCGCCTACGCTTCGTCGTACACTTTGCAGGCTCTGCCAGTTCGGCGGCTTGAGCATGGCCCCGCTTACCCTTCAATGAAAAACCCCCCAGAAAAACCGAAAGCGCCAGAAAAGGGAAGGTTGAGACATGACGCCCGGATGGCCTCCCATCCCTCTTCGTGCCATCTTCGTGCGCTTCGTGGTGGAAGCTCTGTTCGCCGATGACGGTCGCATAAGAAGGCAAGTCGGGCACCAGCGGACCGAGCCATTGCTCCCATGTCTTCTCGACGTAGGCGAGCGTCGTCGGCTGGAAGAAGTCATCCGCACCACGGAAGGAAACCTCTCGCACGGCGCATTTGTCGTGCAGAAACTGCGCAAAGCCGGTGAGCGTCAGCTGGTCACCGTAGGCATTGAAAAGTCGCCTCAATACTGCGGCCTCATCAACCCGTCGAGCATCGTCCGCTCAGGGTCGGTGATGTTCACCCGCGCCTCGCCCACCCAGACCTTCTCCGTTCCGAAGAACCGCTCGGGTTTTACCTAAATGAACTGATAGACCGTCTCACCGATGACAAATCCGCCTCCCTCGGGGCGACCCCGCTCGACGCGGGACTTGGGTGTCGATGCCTCTATCCATCCTCCAATCTTCGCAATACATAGTCTATCAAGGCCGACGTATAGATAATATAGTGCGTTGATTGGCACATCTCAAATTCTTATCAATCATAATCTCCCGACGCCATGGGGGCCTGGACGCGAAACGCGTTGGCATCACGCCAACTGCGGCACCGGTAACGCAGGATCAGCCAGATCATTTTCAACCCCAGGAAAAACGCCACCCGCAGGTCGCCCGTCACGGAGGAACGGCCAACCCGCCTGGAATAATTTACGGGCACCTGCAAGATCTTCTTACTCTGGATGATGGAGATCAGCATCATTTCCGGCCCAAAGAAACTGCCCTGGACGGTGAAGAACGGCTGCATCTCCAGCAACGCCCGCCGCCGGACACAACGCACCGTGCAGCCAACGTCCGTGAGGCTGGTGGTGTTGAACAGGAACTCCATGAGTTTGGCCACGGCATAGTTGCCCCACTTGAGGAACAACCCCATGTTGGCGCCCTGCCAGATCAGTTCCTTCACGGTGCGGCTGCCGTAAACCACGTCGAAATCATCGGCGTAAGCGAGCACCTTGAAGATGTCATGCGCCCGGAAGGTGCCGTCCGGTTCGAAGACCGCGATCAGCTCGCCCGTGGCCTCCATGAAGCCTCGCTGCATGGCGGCCCCGTAGCCCTGCGTCCGCTCCAGCACCTCACGGGCGGAGGTACCCGCCACCTCCTCGCTGGTCCCCGCGGCGGCATTGTTGTTGATGACGATGATCTCGTCGATCACCCCCTGCTGCTCGAGTTCGCGAATGAAAGCGCGGATGGAGTCTTTTTCGTTGTAAGTAGGCAGGATGACGGAAATCTTCTGGTTGTTCCACATGCGGCGGTCCTCTCCTGACAGACCCGGTCACGACTTCTGCGCCACCACATACATCTGGGCGGCCATGGGCCGCACCGGCGAGCGCAGATACCACCGGACCAGCGACGGATGCTTCGGCAGTTTGGAGTTCATCGAAAAGGGCAGCAACCCCGGGACGCACCGGATCAGGGTGAAGGCGTGGGCCGCCAGAAAGCCACAGAGACCGGTGTCGGTAAACACCGTGACGTGCGTGTAGTCATCAAAGTAACGGGCGGCACACAGCCGATAGTTTGGCTGGAGCAGCATGAGCCGGCCGCCGGGCTTCAGCACGCGGCCGATTTCACTCATGAGCAACGCCAACTGGCCGCGGTCGAGATGCTCCAACAGATTGCTGGCCATGACGTTGGCCACCGAGCCCGCTTCCAGGAAGGCGAGGTTGGTGCAGTCGCCGCAGACGAAACGCACCTCCGGCGCCAGGCGGTCGCGCACCGCCGCATTCAAATCCACCGCCACCTTCTGCTGCACCCGCACGTGGTTGATGAAATCGCCGTAGCCGCAGCCCAGCTCCAGCAGGGAACTGCGATCCGAAAGGTCGCGCTCGATGTAGGCGGCGAGTTCCCTCCATACAGCCTGACGCCGGGGATGTTCCGTGAAACGCGCGGCGTAGTAGGCGGCGGCATCGCTCATGGCAGTTTCTCCAGCTCCGGCTTGAGGAACGGGAAATCCTGTGCAAAGCCCTGGCGCACAGCCCTGTCCTTGGCCGCGAATTCCGCATCGCGGTACTCTACCTTGAGATCCCGCGCATAATAGTCGAGAGCCAGTCGCGCCTGCTCACGCCGCACGGCATCCTCGGTCGCCACCCACGCCTGCCGGTAATGAAACACCATCAACTGCCAGAGAACTTCATCATAGTTCGGGTTCAGGCGCTCCACCTCCTGCAGCGCGGCGAGCTGTCGGGCCGTGGGCTCGCCGCGGACAATGGCGATAAGAGCATCGATGAAGATAACACGGTACATCCGGGGCGACAGCGCCCCCGTGGGGCCGGTGTAGGCGGCGCGCGCCCGGGCGGTGACCTCCTGTGCCTGACGCAGGCCCCGCTCCCGTGCCGCCGGATCGCTTTGCTGTATGGCGGCCATGTAGCGTCTCGAGGCGAGGTTGCCGTACACATCCACAGCCGCATCAGGCCGTTGCAGCTCATAGCTCCACAGGGTCTCGCTGTCCCGCCACACGGCCAGATACCGCCGCTGCTGGTACCCGTTGCCGACACAGAAGACCAACAGCAGGGCCACCATCGCCGGCCCCAGGATCCGCGGTCTGCGGCGCACACCATCCAGGGCCAGGGTCACCACGCCGGCCAGCAGGCAGAACGCCGGGAAATACAGGTACCGATTGGCCACCCAGATTCCGATAAACTTGAGGTTCAGGAACGGGATCATGAGCATCGGGAAGCCGAGCCCGTAGAAAACCAAATCCCGCCGCTTGACGAGCAGCAGGATGCCCCCTGCGGTCGCCAGCAAGATCACCGCCCCGGACAACGCCACCTGCCCCGCCGAGAAGGGCAGCGCCAGACTGGGCCAGTTGTAGAACAACGACAGCCCGTTGGGCAGAAAAAGCAACTGCAGGTAGCGGACAAAGACCATGGGATTGATCAGCAGCAGGTTGCACAGGTGCTGCAACGGCCCCGCCGTGTAACCGCGATCCAGAATGCCATACTGCGTCAATACCCCGAAGTACCAGCGACAGACGCTCAGGCTGAGCAGCAGGTGGGGCAGGACGCCCAGCAGCGCCGGGAGGATCCGTCGCCACGGAAAGGCCGCCCGGGCCACGGCGGGCTCGCGCATGGCGGGTTGAAATACCGCCAGCAGAAACAGCAGTCCCGGAAGCACCACGGTCCCGATCTTGGAAAACAGCGCCAGTGCCAGGAACGCCAGCGACCCGGCGTACCATAGGCCGCGCCGGCCGCGCGTTCCCGCATCGATCCCCCGACTGTGCGCCAGCAGGGCCAGAAACCCAAACGCCGAGGCGAGCAGGTCCTTACGCCCCATCACCCAGGCCACCGGCTCCACATGAATGGCCAACGACACGAAACATACGGCGGTGAGCAGGGCCACCGCGTAGCGCCGCGTCGCCGCCAGTAGAAACAGAAACAACAAGACCACCACGCAGGCATGCAGCAGCACATTCACATAATGAAAACCGTGCGGGTTCGGAAACCCGAAGATCCGACTGTCCAGAGCCCAGGAAATGTCCCGCACCAGCAGCGGTTCCTCCCGGGGAAACTGCTCGAGCACGATGGCCTTGAGACCGTCGAGAAACTGCGGCTGATGATAGAGCTCCGGGTGGCGAGCGAGGATGCGTACGTCGTCGTAGTAGATATAGTCGTACTCAGCGCTCGGCAGATACAGGGCGAACGCGCCCAGCCAGAGGAGCAGCACCGTAAGGATATGGCGCCAGCGGCGCTGATGCTCCGTGGGTGCCGCCAGCACGTGGCGGACGCGGCTCAGAAGTGCCTCCATGCGGGTGTCAGCCACGAGCGTCTCCGATCCGGAAGACGACCAGGCGGGCGTCCTCGAAAACCGGCTTGCCAAAGGTCTCCCGGCACCGTTGCTCGACGCGCGGCACACAGGGGTGCGGCCGCGCCACCCGGTCGAACTCCGCCTCGAATTGACGATGAATAACGAGGAAGCCGGCGCCACTGGCCGCGATGGCCTGCGTCGCGTCCACATTTACCAGGTTGCGGAAATGCAGTTGCTTGGGGTCGGGAACGACACTGAGCACCTCATCGATATAGGTGTCCCCAAAGACATGGCCGGCGGCCAGGGCAGACGGGTTGGGATAGGTGGTGCTGTAGCCGATCAGCACCCGCTTACGATGAAAGCGCTGGTAATAGTAATAGGGATTGAAATGATCGCCCACCAGCATGGGAAATTCAATGATGGCCGCCACGTCCGGCAGGCGCGCCAGTTGCGCATAAAACGGGGAGACCTCCGCCTCGCTGATGGTCGTGTCGACCAGGAAATCCGGCGGTGCCATCTCGCTGTGAAAGGACTCCCGCCAGTCCACCGGGCGATAGGAGTCCTGAAACACCGCGTGGGAGGTGAAATTGCAGCCCGGCGTATACGTCTGGCGTAACGGCCCCGTCCACAGCAGCCCGAAAAGGAACACGCCGCCCACGGCATTGCTCAGACAGGCAATGCGCGACTGCTCCGCAGCCGGCACCGCGGCGACCAGTCCGCTGAGTAACCGGTCCAGGCCCACCCCCATCAGGACAAACGCCATGGGGAAAAGCGGGACGGCGTAGCGGCACACCACGATGGGCGCGTGCATGGAGTGCGGCTTGGAGACGGCCAGAGCCGCCACAAACCCCAAAGCGGTGGTTCCCAGACACAACGCCAGCAACCGGTCCCGCTGCGCCACCGTGACCCCGCCGATCACCAGCATCAGGACCACGAGTGCCACCAACAGGTAATGGGGTGTGCCCGCCAGCATTTCCAGGCTCGCCCAGAGGGACAGCTGCCGGGGATCACCCGCGCCCGCAATGGTGCCCAGCGAGGTCCGTGCGGAGTTGATGAAGGCGGGGAGCACCAGCAGGGCACTCAGCCCCAAGGCGGCCGCGACCACCGCGACCATCCGTGCGGCACTGGGCACGCTGGCGTTGGCCGCCAGGAACCCCGGATACCGTCGCCCCAGCCACTTGACCAGCAAAACCGCGGCGGCCGGGCAGACCACCACGACCACGCCAAAGAGATGAAAATAGACCGCCAATACCCCGGTGGCGACGTAGAGCACGGCCCAACGCCGCCGCCCGGTTGTGACCCAGCGATAGAATGCGATGACGGCAAGAAATCCGAACAGCGCCTCGAGGCTGTAAGGACGGGCAAAACGACTGTAGAAGATGAGAAATGGCGAAATGGCCAGCAGATAGCCAAAGATCACCAGCGCCCGGCGGTTCAGAATTCCACGCAGCGCCAGCGGCAACACCACCAGCCCCAGTACCCCCGCGGCGATTGACGGCAAGCGCAGCAGGACCTCACTCCAGCCCACGGACCCCAGCAGGAGGTGGTAATAGAGGTGCAGCGGGGCACAGGTAGCCCCAGGGATCGAGAAATGGGTGAACAGAAACGCGGCGTTACGGCCCAACACGTAGAAGAAGCCGTGCCACTCGTCATCGATCAGGATCTGATCGGACAAAAAATACAGCCTCAGGAAAGTCCCCAGCAACACGGCGGCGGCCAGCAACGCGCCACACACCAGCGCCGGGCTGGCGATGCCGTACCTGTTTGCAACCGACGGGCGCGCTAGTGTCATAGCGCTGAACTTTAGCCGTCCGGAATCTGAACGTCAACACCTACGATCTGCCACCCAGCAGTTCTCGTTATGGCACCGTCCCCCGCACCTTGGGTCGCGGGGACGGTAGATTGGGGTGAAAGGCACCTCGGTACGCTACTTCAACATCACCACCGTACCAGCCTTGCGGTTATGGATGAACACGTCCACGAAGTCCTGCCCGGTAATGACCTCGGCCTCCCGCCCGGTCCGGCCGGTCGTCACGACAGCGCCCACCGGTGCCCCTATCAGGTTCCCGCCGCCGGTAATCAGGCGAAACCGCTGCTCATCCGCGTTCACGCCCTCGAGCAACTCCACACGCAAGTTCGCG
>CAIOST010000134.1 GCA_903861045.1 uncultured bacterium
CGAAATCTGCGGACAAAATCACGGGCGCAACTTTTGGTTGTCCGCAGATTTCGCAGATTTGCGCAGATTGAAAGGTTCGGCTCGAAATTTTGCAGAACAAACTTGTCGTTTTTGCGGGCTTGGTATTTGTCCGGGAGAACTTGTGTGTAAAGGGCAGGGCCAGCCCACCGGGGAGCTGCAGCTCAGTTGATCGTTGTCCCGATCTTCGTCAATTGGCATCGTTGTCGCGATCGTTGTCCCGATCTTCGTCAGACAACGATCAGGACAAGGATCGGGACGACGATGCGGCCCGACAACGATTTGGACAACGATTGCGACAAAGATGGCTCTTCCGGCTGGCACGAAGCTGCCTGCGACGGTGGCTTCAACAGCACGTGCACGACTCCGTTGCGACCGCGGCCCTGACAGGCGCGTCACCTGTATTCGTCAACCGTTCACGTCGCCCGTTCGCGTCTACCGACACCTCCCGTTCCTCGGTCAACGAGTACGGGCGACGCGTACGGTTGACGATTATCTGTGGTTCTTCCGCCCGCCTTTCCACCCGCCAAACGGGAGGGAGAACCGCCCGGTGAGCCGCTCAGGAGCAGCGCATGTCCTTCGCATGTCCCAAGCACGCATCTGCCGCACTTCCCGGGGCACAAGGTGGCGCGTGGTGTCGATCTAAACGCAAAAACGGGTGGGCGTGGCCAGCTAACATGCATACCAGAGTGCCACCCACTTGTTTGACTGCTTTCTGTCGTGCACAGTTTGTGCGGTAGAATAGCTAGCTTCTGACCAGTGAGTGGCAGGGGTGGGCGTGATTATGGGGGGGCGGCAGGCAATAGGTGCCAGGGTTCGGGGTTCAGGGTTCAGGTGGGCGCTAACGCCCAACATCCAACATCCAACGCCCAACGTTTAACGCCCAGCATTTTAGTTAAAAAATGCGTGACAACGTGTAGCCAACCCGGTTCGCTGAACCCTGATTGGCACGATTGCTGCTTATTACCGACGTGCCGGCGCAGGCCATCCTTTCTGTGGCCTGTGTGCACCGCGAACCGGCATTGGAGCGACGGTATGAAACACGACGTTTATGGCAGGTGGAGCGCGCTGGGGGTAGGGCTGGCGCTGCTGGGTTTGGCGTGGTCTGCGGCGGCCGCGGAGACGCTGAGCCCGGAGGAGGCCGCGGCGGTGCTGCTGGATAGCGCGAACCGCGCCTATAATGAGCAGAAGTTTGATTTTGCCAGCGAGCGCTACCGCGAATTTATCAAGCTGTACGGTGCACAGCGGGAGGTGGCGCGGGCGGAGTATGGCTTGGGGCTGGCGCTGCTGGATGGACCGCGCAAGGATTATGAGGCGGCGGTGCCGGTGTTGCAGTCCGCGGCCGGGCGTGGCGATTTTGCGGATCGCCCTTATGTGCTTTACTACCTGGGGTTGGCGCGGCGCACGCTGGCCGAGAAGGCGCTGGCGCTGCCGGCCGCAGCCACGCCGGCCGAGGCGGAGGCGCGACGCAATGCCATCAACCAGCGCCTGTCGGAGGCGGCCGGCAGCTTTGCGGAGGCGGCGAACCTCTTCCTGGTGCGCCTGGGCACCGTGTCGCCCACCGGGGAGCGGCCGACGGAGCTGGACTGGGCGGCGCGGGCCCGTTGTGACTACGCGGACCTGTTGCTGCGCCTGGGGAAGAACAAGGAGGCGGCGGAGGCCGCGGAGGCGTGCTTGAAGGAGGCCGCGCCAGCGCGCAGCCCGTACCGCGAGCAGGCCTTGTATCAACAGGGGTATGCGCGTTTCGGGCTCAAGGAGTATCTGCCGGCCGGGCGGGCGCTGAGCCAGTTGGCGCCGTTCGCGCAGTCGTTCGGCCTGCATGCCCGCTATTTGCTGGGGCGGATTCATCATCTGGCGGAAGCGCGTCCGGAGGCGGCGTTGCAGTACCGTGCCGTACTGGCGGATTACGACCAGCGCCGGAAGGCGGCACAGGCGGCGATGCAGAACCCCAATGCGCTGACGGCGGAGCGGCGCGAGGCGTACACGCAGCTGCTGAACGGCCCGGCACCGGAATACCTGGCGCGCACGGCCTTCTACCTGGCGCTGCTGACCTGCGAAAACGAAAACTACGGCGATGCGCTGGCCGGGTTCACCGCCTTTATCAAGCAGAATCCCACTTCATCGTATCTGGCGGAGGCACAGTTACGGCAGGGGTTCTGCCGCCTGCAACTGGGGAACTATGCGGAGGCCATGACCGTGCTGCAGACGCTAACCAACCAGCCGGCGCGCGCGGATCGGGCCCTCTGGTGGCTGGCGCGCTGCCAGACCAAGAGCGCGGACCCCAAAACAGCGGCCACCTATGACGTAACCTTGAAGAGCGCAGCGGAAAATCTGCGCCGCGCCGCCGACTTGACGGGTTTTTTGACGCAGACCGACCCCGACGCCAAGTTCCGCCGCAGCGAGATCCTGATGGAGCTGGCTGACACGCTGATCCTCGCGAAGCAGTACAAAGACGCGGCGGACGTCTATCAGCGCGTACAGCAGGAGAGCCCGGCGTCTACACGCTCGGAAGAGGCCATGCAGCGGCGCGTGACGGTCCTGCAGTTGGGCGGCTGGTATCGGGAGTCCGATGAGTTGGGCGCGCAGTTTGAGCAGACGAATCCGGAAAGCGTCTTGTTGCCGGTCGTGCTCTTCCGCCGGTCGGAGAACGCCTATCTGATGGCCACTACGACCAACAGCGCGGCGAGCATGCCGAACCGCGCCACGGAGGTGCCGCGCCTGTTCGGTGAGGCGATCGCGCGGTGCCAGCGGATCATGGAGCGTTATCCGGATTGCGCGTATATCAACCAGGCGCGTGAGACCGCCGGTGTCAGCTACTACCGGCTCGGCAAGTTTAAGGATGCCGTGGAGATGCTGCGGGGGATCCCGGCCGAAGCCTGCGTCGATGGCCTGGCCGGCGTACCCTACCTGATGGCGGACAGCCTGATCCGCTGTGCGCCGCAGGACCCGACCGATGCCATTGCGGCGGCGGATCTGTTGGACAAGGCCCGGCAGGCGGCCAAGCAGCTGGACAAGTTTATCGCGGCCAACGAGAAGAGTCCGCAACTGCCGGATGCGTTGCTCAAGCTGGGGTGGTGTTGCAGCCGGGTGGGGGAATTAACGCAGGCGGTGGATGAGCGCAAGCAGGTGCTGGCCAGCGGGCGCGCGGCCTACGATCGGTTGATCCAGCAGTATGCGCAGGATCCGGCAGTGCCGCAGGCGGTGCTGGAGCGTGCCGGTGTGCAGGCCGCACAGGGGGAACTCGCGCCCGCGATCACGGAGCTGAACCGCTTTACTCAGGAGCCGTTGCGCTCGTCGTCAACGGCCACGCTGGCTCTGTCACGCTTGGCGGTGCTGCTGCGTTCGCAGAATCGCGGGTTGGAAGCAGCCACGGCGATTCAGCAGTATCGCAGCCAGTGCGAGACGAATCTGCTGCGCGATAGCATGCAGTCCAACAGTGTGGCGGCGTTGCAATATGAGCAGGCCATGGGGTGGAAGCAGGGGGGCAAGACGGCGGAGGCACGCGCCCTCTTCGAGTCGATCCTGAAGCAGTTCCCCGGGCATCCGGTGGCGGTCAATGCGGCGTGGCGGGCGACGCAGAGCCGCCGCGAGGAGTTGTCGGTGCAGGTGGAGGCGGCGCGCCAGGTTTTGGGGCGCGCCGGCGTGCGGCCGGAAGAGCAGGCCGCGGCCCAGCGTAGCTTGGGCGAGGCGATGAACGGCATCCGGGATGCCGTCTTTGCCTTGCAGGCCCGGGCCGACACGCTGGGACGGGGCGCGCCGGGCTCGCCCGCGCATCTGGACGCCTTGTACGAGATTGCCTGGTCGTGTCGCTCTCTGGCGGAGGTGGAGTTGGAGCTGGCGGTGCGGCAGTTGCGGCAGGAGGCGGTGGAGCGGTTGCGGGTGAAGCTGGGCAAGCAGTTGCCGGCGGGGCAGGCACCGGCGGCCATCCGGGAGCCGGAGATTGCGGTGGCGGATGTGGCGATGCCGCTGTCGGAACGCACGGCACTGGAGTATTACGAGCGACTAGTGGTAGCGGCACCTGAGGCCCCGTTGGCCTGTCAGGCACGGGTGGAACTGGCCGAGTTGTATGCGCGCCGGGGGCAGTACGAGCAGGCGGCCCGCGCGCTCAGCGCCGCGCTGAACCAGCGCCCCGCGCCGGAACTGGTGCCGCAGATCCGCGTGCGCCTGGCTGCGGCTTCGCTGGGGTGCAAAAAGTTCGCGGTGGCGCAGGGGCAGGCCGAGGCCGTGGCCCTGGAGGCGGCCAGCCCGCTGGCGAGCTATGCGCGCTACTTAATGGGCGAGGCCTGTTTTCAACAGCAGGAATGGAAGCGCGCGATCGACCGGCTGGCCCCGTTCCGGGATCAGGGCGCGCTGCAGAATGTGCCGGACGTGAGCGATCGCGCGCTGCTACGGCTCGGCGAGGCCTACCTGAAGATTGCGCAGTTCGACGCTTGCCGCCAGACGCTCGCCGCGCTCTCGCAACGCTTCCCGCAGAGTCCGTGGATCGATGAGGCCCTCTACACGATCGGTCTGGCCTGCCAGAAGCAGGAGCAGTATGACCAGGCCGTGGAAGCCTTCCGGCAGGTGACCGGCCGGACGGCCTCGGCGTGGGGGGCGCAGGCGCAATTGCAGATTGGTCTTTGCCGCATGGCGCAGAAGCGTCCCGCGGACGCGCGGCAGGCTTTCCTGGCTGTGCCGTTCACGTACGACTACCCGGAGTGGCAGGCACCGGCGTATGTGGAGGCGGCCCGAGCCAGCCTGGAGTTGAAGCAGGGTGAGATCGCGGTGTTGTACCTGCAGAAGGTGACCCAGCAGTACGCCGGCAGTCCGTGGGCACAGGCCGCCCGCGATCAACTCGATGCGATGGAGAAGAACCAGTGAGCACTGCGCAACAGGGAAGGCGGGTGGCTGTGTTGCTGGCTGTCGCGCTGGCGCTACTGGGCAGCGCCCTGCCGGCGCATGCGTACATTCGAGTCAGTTATTCGCTGGGGCGGATTGCCTCGGAATCCAAGTGCATCACCGTGGCGCGCGTTACCGAAGTGGACCGTAGCAAGAATGTGATCACGTACCGCAAGGTGCGCGACATCCGCGGGAGTTATCCGGCGGAGACGATCCGGCACAATATTGGCAAAAACGGTGAGTTCAGCGGGCAGGGCAAAGGCGCACACGGAAAGTACATTGGCGAAAGTGCGCGCGACTGGCGCGACGTCATGGAGTGGGCCAATGTGGGCAAGGAAGTCGTCTTCTTCTGGAATGGCGGACCGTGCGAAGTCTGCATCGGAAACTACTGGTACCAGGTAGTGCCGGAAGGGAGCGACTGGCGCCTGCTCCATTCGGAACCCACGTTTGCGCTGGCGTTTGCGGGGCGTGTGCCGAACCTGATTGCGGCGGCAACAGCCATGGTGGCGGGCCAGGAGGTGGTGGTCCCCGCCATGGTGCCGAGCGAAGTCAATGCGCTGCTTGAACGCACGGCCCGGCCGCATCGCCTGAAAGCCTCGCTCAAGCTGACAGACTACAATCCGCAGCGCGACTTTGTTGGCTGGGGGGGCGATGGGGATGATTTGCGGCCGGTGGCGGGGATGCCGGGCTTTTCGCACTATGGGGCGCTGACCACGTTGCGAGGCGGCACTACGGGGCTGGCCCCCGCCTGCTTCCAGGGGGAAGATAAACCGGGGCTCTGCCTGTTCAATGAGCAGCGCGTGGTTTTGATGGAGCAGCGCGAGGGGTTTCTCGCGGAAATCGCGCTACCAGTCGAAGGGGGCGCCCGGGCGGCCGCTTGGGCGGATGGCAACGGCGATGGTCGGCCTGATCTGCTGCTGGCTACGCCGGCGGGACTGAATCTGCTCATGAACATGGGGAGTAATAAGTTTGTCAGCTGCACCAACAGACTCCCGTTGGTGCCGTACCAGCACGTCACGGCCGCCACCTGGATCCGTACGGCGCCGGAGGCGCCACCTGACATCCTGTTGGCGGATGGTTTCCGCGGTTTGCGCCTCTATCGTAACCGCACGGCCGTACCGTCCGCCGCGGCGGCGGGCGCCGTCACCAATGTGCTGCCGCTCTTTGAGGACGTCTCCGAGGCGGTTGGCCTGGGGGTGGAGGGCGCAGCCGGCGCACTCCCGTGCGCGCATCTGGTGGTGGCTGACCTCAATGGCGACGGCAGCGACGATCTGCTGGTCGGTGCCGGGAGCGGCGTGGTGTTGTTGCAGACCAAGCAGGGGTTCCAGGCGGTCGCGGCAGCCGGCATCGCCTATCGTCCCCAGGGCGTGCGGCCGGCCTTCGGCGATTTTAACGGTGACGGGCGACCGGACCTCTTCGCCCCGCAGGCCGATGGCCCCAGTCGCCTCTTTCTCAATATCGGTGCCGGACGCTTCCGGGACGTGACGGCCCTGGCGGGTGACCTGGCCAAGCCGCTGGGCACGGCCACTTGCGCGGTCTGGAGCGACTTCTGCAAGCGCGGTCGGGCCGATCTGCTGGTGGGGTGCCTGCGCGGGCAGAACCGCTATTTTCGCAATCAGGGCAACGGCACCTTTACGGATGCCGGCCGCGAACTCGGCCTCTATGATGCGATCTATAACAGCACCGACTTGAGCGTGCAGGATATCAACCAGGATGGCGTGCCGGATCTGGTCATGGGCAATACGGGCGGGGAGTCTGCGGTGCTGCTCGGCAGCCGGGAGCGCCTGACCGCGGCCAGCCCGGAGCCGGTGCAGGCTGCCGCTGGCAAGAACCAGGTCGCAGGCAAGGGGGAGGTCGCGCATGCGTCAACAGCAAGATAAGCGCAGCCTACTGAGTCGTGGTGGGCTGTTGGCGCTGCTGGCGCTGCTGGCGGCGCTGCCGGCACGCGCGGAGTGGCCGATGGGGCGCGGTTCCGCCCAGCGCACGGGGTGTCTGGATGATCAGCCCGGTCCGAAAACGCCAGCGGTCTTGTGGGCGTATAAGGCCCAGGAGGATTACGTGGGTTCGCCGCTGGTGGAGGCGGGCGCGGTCTACTTCCCCGCACTGGGGCCCTTTAATACTGGCCTCTTTCACTGCCTGGCCACCCGTGACAACCAGCCGCGTCTGCTCTGGTCCAAGCAGGCGCCGCTGCTTAAGCGCCCGCTGGTCTGCTCGCCGGTGGCGGCCGAAGGGCTCCTCTTCTTTGGCGATGGCATGCACCAGACCGATGACGCCACGCTCTTCTGCATCATGGCCGATAGTGGGCACCCCGTCTGGCAATATCAGGTGCCGGGCAAGCTGGTGCATCTGGAAGCGTCGCCGGTTGTGAGCCAGGGGCGGGTGTATAGCGGCGGCGGTGATGCCGGCGTCTTCTGTCTCGATAGCAAGCGCGTGCTGCTGGATGGCAAGGAGCTGGATCTGGCGGCCTCGCAGGCCTTGGTCGAGGAGCGCTGGAAGCAGTTGACGGCCGAGGCCAATCAGGCCGGCAAGAAGGGGTTGCCGTATGCTTCGCCCAATGAGGATGCCTTGCCTCGACCAGCGCCCAAGCTGCTTTGGCAGAAAGGGCAGGGGGTCTGGCATGTGGATACACCGGTGACGGTGGCGGACGATCTGGTGCTGGCAGGGTCCTCCTTTCTGGAAGAGGAGCAGATCGGCAAGCGGGTCCTCCTGTGCCTGCGCGCCACGGATGGCACTACGCTCTGGGAGGTTCCCCTCGATTGCAACCCGTGGGCCGGTGTCACTGTTGCCGGGCATATCGCCCTGGTCGGTTGCAGCACCATCCGGTTTGACACGGACCAGATCAGCAAAGCGGCCGGTGAAGTGGTAGCCGTAGACCTGACTACCGGGCGTGTGACCTGGCGCAAGAAGGTGCCGGGTGGTGTGCTCTCCACGATTGCGGCCAAGGACGGTTTGGCCGTCTTTACCGCGACCGACGGACGGGTGCGCGCCTGGGCGGTCGCCACGGGTGAGGAGAAGTGGCAATACGATGCGCGGCACCCCTTCTTTGCTGGTCCGGCTATCGCGGGTGGCGTGGTCTATGCTGCGGATCTGGCCGGGCAGTTGCATGCGCTGCAACTGACCGATGGCCTGGTGCGCTGGGCGTTTGATGTGCCGAATGCCCCCGGCACGCAAATGCCCGGGATGGTCTACGGCTCCCCCGTGGTGCACCGTGGTCGAATCTACCTGACCACTTGCAATGTGCAGGGGGTCAATGTCGGTAAGCCCGGTATGGTAGTTTGTGTGGCCGACAAGCAGGCCGTGGCGCGCGGGGCTTTTGGCGCCACGCTGCAACTCGACAAACAGACGCGCAGCGTAAGTTTGCCCTGCCGGATCGCGCCACGCAAGCTGCCGACCCTGGCCGATATCTATCCGCTGGAGGTGATCGCCTGCTTCCCGTCACCCATCGGCCAGAAAGCCCACGAAACCGTGCTGACCACGGACGTGAAGCCCAGCGATCTACATCAGGCGCTGCTGCAGCTCGGGCTGCAGCCGGGGGCGCCGGTCCATGGCGACAAAGCCGGGCACCCGACCGGCGCGGAGCTCTCCATGGCGTTGGAAATAACGGATATTACCGGTCAAACCTTCACGATCCCGCTGGAGGACGCGCTACAGGACACCAGCACAGGGCGCACCATGCCGCCGCTCAAGTGGTACTTCACGGGTTCGGCGCGGCGCGAAACCGCGGCTGGTGGCGCCCCGGTCTATGCGGCCGACCTCAGCGGCACGCTCATCTCGCTCTTCCCGGTGACGGCCGAGACGGTTATTCAGTCCAGCCTGGAGATGAAGTCGCGTGCGGGGCTGCGGCTCGACACGGACAAGTGGCAGTTGCCGCCCGAGGAGGCCGAGGCGCGCCTGATCATTACCGCCGGGCCGGCGCGGACGACTTTGAGCCTGGCGGCGCTGCTGGCGCAGCCCAGCCCCTTCGCGGCACCGCCCGTTCGCTATCAGACGTCGCAGGTGGCACGGGTAACGGAGTTGCTCCGGATACCGCTGCGCGGTGCCATGCCGTTGCCGGCGCTGCGCACCGCGCCCTGTCCGATGCCGGAAGCATCTGCCAAGCTGCGTCAGGCACCGGTGCCGGATCAGGCGGGTTTGCTCATGGTCTCTCCCACGCCCGCGCCGCCGCAGCGGACTTTGTCTGCGGGTGCGTTGGCGCGGGCGCCGACACCGGATCTGACGCTGCCGCCGACGCTGCCGTCTTTTGCGCGTAGCAAGCCGGAGCGCGCGGGGGTGGTGGGAAAGAGCCAGGCGGATCCGGCAGGATCAAGCGCGCCGGATAAAGCCCCGGCCTTGCGGCAAGAGAGCGTCGGCTTCACGCGCCTGGCTATTCCAGAGCCGGGGCTGCCAGCCGGCATGTTGCGCCCGGAGGCACAACTGCCGGACAGCGACACGCCGGCGCCTGGCACCAACCTGCTGCGGCGGGTCGAATTGCCCGTGCGGAAGAAATGAATCTCACGTACAAACACAAAACACAGAAAAAACCAACCACCGAAACAAGGAAAGACCCATGCACACAAGCAATATGATGGCAACAATCGTACTGGCGGGTGGACTGCTCGCCTCGGCAGCACAGGCCCAAGTGCCGACAGATTTGGAGAAGCAGTTGGCGGACCTGCGCACGCAGGTCCCGGCCGTGGATAAGCAACTGTCGGAACGGCAGACGTATCTAAAGGCCCAGGCGCCAGTGGCCGCGCTTGTGACCACCGCGGAGAGTGCGGAGGCGGCCTTCGCGGCGCTGCGCAAGACCGAGAAGGTGGCGGCCATCGAGACCGCCAAGAATAAGGCCTCGGGAGAATATAACAAGCTGCTGGAAGAGGCTAAGAAGGGCAGCGCCGAGTACACCGCCCTGCGCGCCAAGGAGAAGGATGCCCATACGCGCCAGCAGGCGGCCGACATCACGCCGGAAGCCAAGGCGACGATCAGCAAGGAGCTGGCCGACGTGAAGAAGCAGAAGGAGGAGCTCCTCAAGACGCTCAAGGAACAGCCGGCCGTGGTAGCCGCCAAGAGCGCCGACGAAGCGGCGATCAAGGCGTATCAGGACATGACCAAGGAGGCGGAATATGTCAAGCTCCAGCAGGCGCGTGACGAGGCCCGCAACGCCATGAACAAGGCCGTGGAAGAAGCCAAGAAGGGCGATGCCAGCTATAATGAGATCAAGACCAAGCGCGAATATCTGCATAAGCAGGAGTGCGAGCTCGGCGCCCAGATGAAGGCCGCCCAGGCGACGAAGTAGACGCGGCGGGAGGTTGACGTAGGCGGACAGACTTGTGGCCAGGGTCCGGCGGGCGGGGCCGCCGGACCCGCCGTGCGCGTCAACGAGCCGACGGTTGTCGCAGGCTGCGGTCCGTAGCCCCGGCCCACCTCTGGCCGCGTGAGCCACGGTGGCTATGGACGTGGCGGAAAGGGGCGACCGCGGAGAAATAGATGTCGTCGCCCCAAGTCGGCAGGCCCCGACAGGCGTTATAGCATAGCCATTTGCCAGCAACGCTCTGGACCATGAGGCCCCGGCCCAGGGCTACTGGCTGCAGCCTCAGACCGCCGGCCCTCATTCTTTTTCATGCTTAATCATATCACACGTGCGCAGGTGTGATACATGGTGTCAGAACGTTTCTTACAGCAACGGTTTTGGAAGCGGCACAACGAATATTGGTATGGCAGGCAAGTGCGCGCCAGCGCGTGCCCCCTCCCACCAAGAACGGAAGTAGCCCCGGCTGCGGCCCAAGTCAGTCCCATGCTTTTAAAAGTATGAGACAGCCAAATATATCCGGGTTGAAAAAACTTAGGTTCGACGCCATTTGCCCTTTGGCTGGTGGCCGCTACAATCCTCTCCGTGATGGGATTGCTCGTGGCATGGGCTGAGTGGCGGCGCTTGACAGCGCACCAGCGCCGAGACGTTCAGGGCAAGGAGCAAGGGGAAAACCTGTACCGGTCCGGGTAGCAATCTGCCCTCGGCCCGGGGGCCGGCCTGGGCTACTGACAGTGACGTACGCCAAGCGCTGGAAAGCGGTGCCGCCCTGCGGTTGTCAACGCACTCCCAAACCGTGCGCCATCCCTTACGGCTGCGTCAGTCCAGCATGTCGCAGCAATGCTGCGACCTGTGGCGGGCGGCCGCGGAAGGCCTGAAAGACCTCCATGGGATGCGTGCCGCCACCCAGTGCGAGAATCGTGGCGCGATAGCGCGCGCCGGTGGCAGCAACGGCGGCCTCATTCTGCAAGCCTACTTCTTCAAAGGCGGCAAAGGCATCCGCCGCCAAAACTTCCGCCCACTTGTAGCTGTAGTAGCCGGCCGCATAGCCGCCGGCAAAGATATGGCTGAAACTGCACAGGAAGCGATCTTCCGGCAGGAGCGGCACCGGCAGCAGGCGCGTGGCTAGGGCGTGTTTGACGGCGTTGGCATCGGCGCCGACCGCGCCCGGATAACGCGCATGCAACTCCATATCCAGCGCGCCCAGAAAGAGCTGGCGCAGCAGGTCCGGCGCCGCCCGGTAGTTCTTGGCCGCCAGAATCTTTTCAAACAGGTCGGCGGGCAGGGGGGCGCGGGTTTCGACGTGCTGGCTCAGCCCCTGCAGCGTGCTGCGATCGTAGCACCAGTTTTCCATGAATTGACTGGCTAGCTCCACGGCGTCCCACTCGACGTTGTTGATGCCGGAGGCCTCCGGGTCCTCGACGGTGGTGAGCATGTGCTGCAGGGCGTGGCCGAATTCATGGAAGAGTGTGGTGACTTCGTCCCAGCGCATGAGCGAGGGGTGGGTCGGCGTGGGGAGCGACTGGTTGCAGACCAGCAGCGCCAGCGGAAGTTGCAAGGTGCCATCCGGCAGCCGGTCGCGCGTACGGAAGCTGTCCATCCACGCGCCGCTGCGCTTGGTGGCCGGCCGGCTGTAGGGGTCCAGGTAGAAGGCGGCCAGCGGTTCGCCGCTGGTGGCGTGGACCTGGAAGAAGTGGACATCCGGGTGCCAGACGGGCGCGGTGCCATCGGCCGCCTGCACGCGGATGCCGAACAGGCGTTGGGCCAGGGCGAACATCCCTTCCAGCACGCGCGGGAAGGGGAAATAGGCGCGCAACTCCTCTTCATTGTAGGCATAGCGCGCTTCGCGTAGACGCTCGGACCAGAAGGCAAAGTCCCAGGGGGCGAGTTCCTCCTCGGCAAACCCATGGGCGCGGGCAAAGGCCAGCAATTCAGTGTTGTCCCGGCAGGCTGGCGCTTGCGCGGCCACGGCGAGATCGGCGGTCAGTTGATCCACAGCCGCGATATCCGGCGCCATTTTGCGTGTCAGACTCAGGTGGGCGTAGGTGGGGTAGCCCAGCAGGGCGGCTATCTCGCGCCGCAGGGTCAGGATGCGTTCGAGCAGGGCACTGTTGTCGAGCTCACCGGTGGCGGCGCGGGTGACATGGGCGCGGTAGAGCTCTGCGCGCCGCGGCCGGCAGCGGGCATGTTTGAGGAATGGGACGAGCATCGGCGCATCGAGGGTGGCGCGCCAGGGGCCCTGCTCGGCGGTGGCCGCGCTCTCGCCGGCCTCGCGGGCGGCTGCGGCGGCGGCCGCGCGCCATGTGGCCGGGAGACCGTCCAGCTCCGCCGGATCGCGCAGCCAGAGCGAGTATTTTTTCACGGCATCGAGCAGGTGATTGCTGAACGCGGTGGCGAGGGTGGCCAGTTCCTGCTGGATGGCGTTGAAGCGCTGGCGCGCTTCGCCCGACAAGCCGACCCCGGCCTGCTCGGCACTGCGGATGGTGCTGGTGAGCACGCGGCGCTGCGGCCCCGTTAGGTGCGGCGTGGTGCGGTCGGCCTCCTGCAGCGCCAGATAGCCCTGATAGAGGCGCGGGCTCTGCGCCACGCGCAGCCCGAAGGTGACCAGCGCCGGCTGCAGCGCGTCATGGGCCTGACGCCAGCCTTCGCTGTTCATGACACCGAGGAGGTGGTTGATCATCCCCCAGGCGTCGTAGAGCGGCTGGCAAGCGCGGTAGAGCGGTTCCATCAGGGCGGGCCAGGTGGGCACGGCGCTCTGCTCCAGCCGGGTTACCGCCGTCTCGGCTTCTGCCAGGCGGGCCTGCAGCGCCGGGGCGGCCTGCTCCGGCACCATGCGGTCAAAGGCCGGCAGATAAGGGATTTGATAGAGGGGGTTATCGGTCAGGGGAGGGGTGGAGTTAGCCATGGGCAGAACTATAGAAGCACAGCCGTCCACCCGCAACACAGATTGAAGATTGAAAATGGAAAATGGAAAATTGTGGCTTGCGGTTTTGGGAGGGAAAGGCACGGGGAAGGCGAGAGACAAGGAAGAAAGATAAAGCAGAAAGACAAAGTAAGGTGCGCAGGCCTGCCTTCATCTTTCCTTTTAGTCTTGCTAGCTTGTCTTCCATAAGACAGTGCATTCTAAATGGTTATGACATGCCCATATAAAAATGACGTAAAAGCGTGTAATATTTCGACGTCCCGGTGTCTTTATACTGAGCAAGGGAGTTTGTATGGCGAATGCGGAGCAGATCGATATGTTGGCGCAAGCGGTACAGGCCGGGCGCGTTGAGGCGTTCGACGGCATTGTCAGGGAAACGGTCGCGACGATTCGCAGTGTGGTTCATTTCCTCATTGCTGACAACGAGTTGGCGGATGATGTGGTTCAGGAGACCTACATCCTGCTCTATCGGGAGATCGGCAAGTACGAGCCCGGCACCAATTTTCTAGCCTGGGCCAAGGCGATTGCGCGAACGCAGGCCTTGTCAGCGCGGTTCCGTCGTCAACGAAAGCAAACGGCCGCCGAGCGCTATCGGGAGGCGATTCTTGATCAAGTCACGCAAGCCTTGGAGGTCGAGGATCAGGAGGATCCCGTCGAAGGGCAGCTCCAGCCTGCGCAGGTGTATGGGCGGTCTGCAACAAAAGGCCCGGTCCATGGTCGAGTTGCGGTACTTCCAGCGCAAGTCGATGGAGGCCGTGGCGCACGAACTGGGCATGAAGACGGGTGCGGTGACTGTGTCCCTGCACCGCATCCGTGCGGCGCTCTCCACCTGCATGGAGTCAGCCGGAGGCGCGCTATGAACCCGCGCAAGGACGAACTGATCCGGCTATGGTTGGACGGTGCCATTGCCGAGGCCGATGCAGCGGAGCTTCTGGCCGAAATGGGACGTGACCCGGCGCTTTTGCGTGAGGTCAGACGACACTATCGGGTCCATCGTCTGCTGGGGGCACAGCACGATCTGGATCTCTTTGGCGAGCAGCTGGCACGCTCGATTGCCGCGTTGCGCGACGAGCATGGCGCGGAACGGCTTGCAGAGCGCGTAACGCTTGGTATCCGCGACGAGGCAGATGCGCAGAAGCGCACCGATCCCGCGCGGGATAGACGTCTGTGGCGGCCGCTGCTGGCGCTGGCCGCGAGTCTGGCGATTGTGGCGGGGGGGTGGTGGTCTGTTCACAATTCTGAACCGGCACAAACAACGACACATCAGCCGGCGCCGACGGAACCCGGGGTGACGGAGATGGGATTGCGGGTGACGGCTGTGGTAGGGGAAGCGGTGATCGGGGCCAGAGATGCCGGCGTCCGGCATCCGGCGTCCTCAAACGGCGTTCCGGTCGTTGTCGGCAGGCAAATTCATCAGGGGGAGTGGATTGTCATAAAGTCGGGCGGCAAGGTGGGGCTGAAGTATGAAGGGGAAGCCACGACGATTGACCTGTATTCGGCTGTCGCCGTCTTCAGCGCCGAGCGGGGCGCGAAGCGGGTGACACTCGATTCCGGGCTTTTGCTGTGCACGGCCGCGCCGCAGGCGAAACCGTTCCGGCTGCAAACGCCCCAGGGTGTGGCCACGGTTGTCGGCACACGGTTTACCCTCGATGCGGGTAAGCATGACACGACGCTGGCGGTACGGGAGGGCACCGTCGCGTTGAGCCAGGGGACGACGAACCTGGAGGTGAAGGCGGGTGAAACCGCGGTCACCGACAAGGAGAAGCTGAGAAAACTCTCCGACGAGGATGCGTGGCTCCGGGAACTCCGGATTCGGGCCGTCATGGGGTCGTGGGATGCGATCAACTTCAAGGATGCCTCCACCCGTGATCCAACGAATTCCACATGGTTCGTTGAGGATCGGGAGGGGGCTGAGCGTCGGATATGGCATACCGGATCCCAGGGAGTGGGCGTACTCCTGTTGGATACCAACCGCTGGACGCGAGGCGTTGTGGTGGGCCGCATGATGCTTTTGCCGGACGGGGAGCAACCGGCAGAACTGGCGATTACCCCAACGGCCACGGTTGTACCTCATGTCGGGCCGAAAATGCTGTGGACCCGCGCGTATGAAGAAAAGGTGCCTGTATGCGGTTTGGTCTTCCACAATTCCGGCAAGAACAGCAACCACATTAGCTTGAGCGATGGCGCAATGTTATCTGCCAATGTGTGTCAACGCGGGGTTTGGAATCGCTTTGCCGTCTATTTCGAGTTGATTCCCTCGGAGGGGTTGGTTCGGTTGGTCAGCATATGGCCACAGGATAGCGATATGCCGCCGGCCGCACAGTGGGATCGCGAATGGAACAGAGCGCGTAATCCGTCGGATAACCCGTTGTTTGATATGACCGCCGCCTCGCTGGGAATTGGATTGATGGCGCATAAGACGGCTGCGCTCTGGCAGGGAGTGCAGTTTGTGCCGCTGGGGGAGGATATGCCCCCCATGCCTCAAGGACTGAAGAATACCGGCAAGGATCAACCGTGAACGGAGTTCATCCTTGTTGAGTGGCTCGTGCTGACGCGAAAACGGCAGATGAACGCAACGAGGAGGAACACGCATCATGAAAGGAACGTGCATTATGAGAGTGAAAAAAGCATGCCAATGTTGGGCGGCGGCGCTGCTGCTGGCTATCAGCGGGGCCATGGGCGGCCACGCGGCGGTGTTGGACGGCTCTTACATATCCATCGACGTTTCCGGCGGGCCGGATGCGACGAATTACCCGCTGACATACTACCAGACGCTGGCGGAGGTGCCCGGCGGCCCGAATAGCGACGCCTACAAGACCACGAACATCCTGCTGCGCTTGATTCCCAATGGAACCTTCATCATGGGCAGCCCCGAGGACGAAATAGGAAGGACGGAGTCCTTCGAGACGCAGCACCCGGTGACGCTGACGAAAGATTTCTTCATCGGGGTGTTCGAAGTGACGCAACAACAATGGGAGTTGGTGGTGTCGAATCGGCCAAGCTGGCGGGGCTACTATGCCGGCCGACCGGTCGATCGTGTTAGTTACAACGTAAGCGTCCGGCGAACTACATGGGGCGTTTTCGGGCGCCACGGCCCCGGGGGGGGGGGGGGGGGGGGGGCCGGGGGCAGCC
>CAIOST010000135.1 GCA_903861045.1 uncultured bacterium
GATTTGGCGGTTCGCTACCACAACAAACACAACAACCACAACAAGTTAAACCAGGAACAAGCCTTCTTCTACAATTCAAGTTATGGACGAGTATTTGTCCAGCAGAACTTGTGTGTAAAGGGCAGGGCCAGCCCACCGGGGAGCACCTCCGCGCTGCCGTGTGTGGTCTGCTACGGCACCTGATTCGTACAGCCAAAGAGATGCTCAACTTACGGTTATAGGCTACCCGTTCCGTTGGGGTTGATTGGCGTCTGGTGGCTGCCTGCGCCAAGCGCAGGGTAGCCGAAGCAAGCGGCGGGGTCAGTCCGGCACGCTCATGGGGAGGTCGTGGGTTGCGCGCGCGTCATTCAGGCCGGCCGGTTCCGTGGTTTTCAGCAGGCGCAGCCAGACGCGCAAGTTGTCGGCGATCACGATGGCGGCAATCACCAGCACGCTGGCGCTGAGCCAGAGTTTCACGAAGTCATGCTGGGCGTAATAGGCGCGGATGTTGAGGATGTCGGCGGTGAAGGTTACGACCGTGAGGAAGAGGCAGGGGATGGCCGTGCAGAGCGCATAGCGCTTGCGCCGCGAGATGCGCAGGATGATGGTGGTACCGATGGCCAGGGCCAGCGCCGAGAGGGTCTGGTTGACCGCGCCGAACATCGGCCAGATGCTGGAGATGTCGCCGGTGTAGAGCAGGTACCCCCAGGCGACGGAGACCAGCGCGCCGCAGAGCAACACGCCCGGCAGCCAGTCCACCTGCCGGAAGGGGCGGTAGGCGTAGCCGAGGAGGTCTTGCAGGATGTAGCGGCCGACGCGCGTGCCGGCGTCGATCGTGGTGAGGATAAAGAGCGCCTCGAAGAGGATCAGAAATTGGAAGCCATACTTCATCATCTGTTCCAGGCCGTGGCCGAGGTTGGCGAAGATGTGCGCCATGCCCACGGCCAGCGAGATGGCGCCGCCGGGGCGGTGGGCCACATCCAGCCCCACCAATTGGCTTAACTCCGGCAGGTTGACCACGGCCATGCCGAGGGCTTGGAATTTTTCGGCGGAGCTGTTGATGGCAAAGAAGTCCGCCGGGGCCAGGGTGGTGGCGGCCAGCAGTGCCATGAGCGAGACAAAGGCCTCGGCTGCCATGGCGCCGTAGCCGATGAAGGGGATGTGGCTCTCGCGTTCAATCAGCTTGGGCGTGGTGCCGGAGGCGATCAAGGCGTGAAAGCCGGAGATGGCGCCGCAGGCAATGGTGATGAAGACATACGGCCACCAGGGGCCGGACAGGATGGGGCCGCCGCCGTGGATGAAGCGGGTGGTAAAGGGCATCTGCAGGGTAGGGTGCACGATGATCACACCCAGGGCCAGGGCGGCGATGACGCCGATCTTCATGAAGGTGCTCAGGTAGTCGCGCGGCGCGAGCAGCAGCCAGACCGGCAGGATGGCGGCGGCGAAGCCATAGGCGGGGAGCAGCCAAGAGAGCGTGGGGGCGTTGAAGGTAAACCAGGGGGCCAGCGCGGATTGGGCGACCCAGGGGCCACCGAGGACCGCGGCGCAGATCAGCACCATGCCGGCGATGGAGCCGGAGAGGATGGCACCGGGGCGCAGCCGGAACATGTAGTACCCCACGGCCATGGCGATGGGGATGGTGCAAGCGATGGAGAAGGTCCCCCAGGCATTCTGCTTGAGGGCGTTGACGACTGCCACGCCCAAGCCGGCCAGCGAGGCGATGATTACGAACAGGATCGCCAGCGCGGTAAGAAAACCGGTCACGCGCCCCACATCGCGCCGCGCGATCACGGCAATGGACTGGCCGCCATGGCGCACGGAACCGCAGAGGATGATCATGTCCTGCACGCAGCCGGCCAGGACTGAGCCGAACAGGATCCAGAGAAAACCGGGCCCCCAGCCGAACTGGGCGGCGAGGGTCGGTCCGATCAGCGGGCCGGCACCGGCAATGGCGGCAAAGTGATGGCCAAAGACCACCCACTTGTGCGTGGGGACGTAATCGTTGCCGTTCTGGCAGCGGAACGCGGGGGTGATCTGCCGGTCGTCCAGCAGCAGTACGCGTGCGGCCAGAAAGGCGGCATAGTAGCGGTAGGCCAGCGCAAACACACAGAGGGCCACCAGCAGCAGGGCGAGCGAATTCATAAGGGTTCTCGTAGGTTCTGACGTCTACAAAATAACGACTCAGGTTTTCAGAAGCCAGAGAATACTTCTGTCCGCCGCGCTCATCCACGAACTTGAATCGTACCCGTGGGGGGGGCGGTGATCTGTACATTCCCCCCGGGTTCAGCTAGTCTATTCCTGTCAGCGCACCGCCGCGGTGCCATGGGGCGGCGTGCGGCGCGGGTTGGGCGTCGAGGAGTATGAGGATGAGCGTTAAGGCAGGTCGTAATCAGGCGGCGGGGTCGAGTCCGCGCGCCGCGCAGTTGGCAGAAAAATTTCAGGTACTGAGCCGGCGGGCGGTGATTCGCTGGACCTGGGAACCAGCGATGGCTACGAGCGCGGTGAATTATTTTGCGTCCGGCCCCGACCCGGAACTGGAAACCTTGGATGGATTCGAGTATGTGCCGCACGCTGAAGTCCGGAACTGGAATAAGGTGGATCTCCTGATTCTGACGGCGCCTGGGGCGGATCTGTCGAACCGGGTGCAGGAGTACCGTCGGCGCCACCCGAAGATGATCATTGTGGCGTGGCTGTGGGAGAGCCAGCTGGCACACGCGGATAACCTTAAGACGGTTATGGCGTGTGACATGTATTTCCCGGCGCACGCCTATAGCGCCGCCTATCTCGGGAATCTGAACTGTCCGACGGGCCTGCCTGTACCCCTCGGTGTGGCGCACTGGACGGGAGTGGAAGCGCGGGCGCTATTGGCCGAACTGGCCGGAACCCCCCGCGCGGATCAGCTACTGCTTAGCTACGCGGACGGCCTGGAGGCGCAGCGCGCGGCATTGGTGGCGCAGTTGCGGACGGAACTGGCGCTGCCGCCGGCGCCGCCGCGATTGGCAGACGACCAGGGCTTTGATTTGAGCCAGGCGCACCGCGCACGCCTGACGGAGTGGCTGGGGCATAAGTGTATCTTGATCTTGCCGTCGGACCGCGAGCTCGTGCCACAGTTGTTCGAGGCGTTGCTGGCGGGACTGGTGGTCATTGTGCCCCGCCTGATGGCGGATTTTGATCAGCTATTTGCACCCGAGCTGCAGGAGCGCCTGGGGATCGTGCGGATTGATAAGCTCGACCTGCCGACGATCCGGGCGGCCATGGCGCAGGCCGTGGCGAACTTTGATCGCCTGGGCATGGCGGGGGTGCAAGCGCGTACGGATTTCGTCCTGGACGGACACATGCTGAGTCATCGCCTGCATACGATCTTGCAGGCGGCGCGCACGGCTGGTCAGCGCAGGGAATGGGTAACCTACCCAAACATCGTCGCGGAGGACTCGGCGGCCGTAGAGGCCGGTCGATACGACGAGGCGATCGTGGCTTTCAAGCTGGCGGTGCAAGGGCCTGCCGCCGCGGATCCCACGGCGCGGTTCAAGTTCGGCACCGCGCTGCTTACGCTTGGCCGGAATGGTGAGGCGCTCGCACAGTTCGATATCGTGCTCGCTAAGCATCCGCACGATGCCCTCGTCCTCAACAACTACGCCGTGGCGCTCAACAAGCAGAACCGCATCAGTGAGGCGGAAGCGGTACTGCAACGTATACTGGCGAAGCAGCCCGATCATCACGACGCGCTGGTTAATATGGCGCACTGCCTGTTGTTGCAGGGGCGCACGCGCGAGTCGGAGTCGTACTATCGCCGGGCGATGTCGTGTGCGCGCGCTAATTGCGCCGCCCACAGCAGTGTGCTGCTAACGATGCTCTACCACGAAACCGATGGCACCCGCCTCCGGCAGGAGCACGAGAAGGTGGCGGCCCTGTTGACCAAAGGGGTGATCGTCGGGCCGCCGTCCGTGCGCGTGCCCACAGCAAAAATCCGGGTGGGCTTTATATCCCCCGATTTCCGGTTGCATTCGGTGGCCTATTTCGCGCTGCCGCTGGTAGTGGCGCTGGCACGGGAGCAGTTCGAGGTGTGGTGTTACAGCGATGTCGCCCGCGCCGATCAGGTCACGGCGCTCTTTCAGAAACATGCCGACCATTACATCCCGATTTTCGGCCGCGCCGATGCGGAGGTTGCCGCGCAGATCAGGGCGGATGGCATGGATATCCTTTTTGATCTGGCGGGCCATACCAGCAACAGTCGCGTGCGCCTCTTGGCGGCGCACCCGGCCGCACGGCAGGTGTCGTGGTTGGGTTATCCGGCGACCACGGGGCTGGCGGCCATGGACTACCGGTTGACCGACGCGATCGCCGATCCGGCCGGTGCCGAGGCCTACTATACTGAGCAACTTATCCGACTCCCCGGTGGTTTTCTTTGTTATCTGGGTGCCAGCGATGCGCCCATGCCGAATGCGCTGCCGCAGCTTTCACGCGGCTATGTGACCTTCGGTTCGTTCAACAACGTGGCTAAGATCCAGCCCGAAACCGTGCGGCTCTGGTCGCTGGTTCTTAAGGCTTTGCCAAACGCGCGCCTGCTACTCAAGGCCCGTCCCTTCGGCGACCCGCGCCTGGCGGGCTATGTGGTGGCGCTCTTTGCAGCGGAAGGGATTGAGGCTGCGCGGCTCGACCTGCGCTCCCAGCTCGAAGGGACGACCGCGCATCTGGCCGCCTACGGCGAGATAGACATTGCGCTCGATACCATGCCCTACAACGGCACCACGACGACCTGCGAGGCGCTGTGGATGGGCGTGCCGGTGGTCACCCGCGTAGGAGCGGTCCATCATGCCCGGGTGGGAGCATCGCTGCTGGCGCAGGTTGGACTAGGGGCCTTCACGGCCACCAGTGACGAGCAGTTCGTGGCCAAGGCTGTCTATCTGGCCTCGGATGCAGAGCGACTAGCGGGATTAAGGCGCGGGCTGCGCGCGGCCATGGCGGCTTCGCCGCTCTGTGACAGCCGGCGTTTCGCCCGCGAAGTTGGCGAGGCGATACAAAGCATGCTGACGGCGTAGCCGGCGTGGAGGTGCGCGGATATGTTGCCCTTAGAACACGAGACCCAGATACGCGTGCGCTATGCCGAGACCGACCAGATGGGGGTGGTCTGGCATGGTAATTATCTGCAGTATTTTGAGCAGGCACGCACCGAGGCGCTGCGCGCTTATGGCTGGTCCTATCAGGGGCTGGAGGCCGCCGGCATCATGCTGCCGCTGGTCGAGGCGCACCTGGTCTATCTGCGACCGGCGCGCTATGACGATCTGCTGACCGTAAATACGAGCGTGCGGGAACCCGCCACGGCGCGGTTGCGTTTTGAATATGAAGTGCGCAACGCCGCCGGCGAACGCTTGGCGACCGGTTATACGGTGCTAGGGTTTGTCGACGCCACCACGCGCCGGCCCTGCCGTCCGCCGGCCGGGCTGAAGGCGCTGTTTGCGGCCTAGCGCCTATTCTAAAAGCGTCTCTCGCGCTTGCGGCGGGTCCGGCGGCCCCGCCCTACCTCTGTAAAGGCCACAGATTCGCACGGAAAGGTGCGAGGCAGGTTTTTTGGATCGGCTCTTAGAGGGCCTCGAGGCGCTCTTCAGGCTTCAGCAGCTTGGTAATGCGGATACCGAAGTTCTCATCCACCACCACCACGTCCCCCTGCCCGACGCGTTTGCCGTTGACCACCAGGTCGGCCGGGCTGCCGGTGAGGCGGTCGAGGGCGATGATGGACCCCTGGCCGAGGCGCAGAATTTCGCCGATGGTCAGGACGGTGTGCCCCAGTTCCACGCGGATGTCCACGGGGATGTCGAGGATCATCTTCAGATTGGCATCCTGCGGCGCGCGCGTTTTTTCGGCGTCGTGGCTCTTGCCGAGCTCGCGCAGCTCTACGGGGGCAACATCAATGTCGTCGGCCATGGTGAGGGTTTCCTTTCGGTACGTCTCGTGAAGGGGTATGGGTGGCGTGGCGGGGTTACTTCAGGACCACGGCCACTTTGCCTTTGTGGCGTCCAGGGATGGCCAGGAAGATGGGGTTGTCGCCGAGGCAGACCTCCAGCGGGGCGTCGATGCGCCGATTCAGGCAGAGTAGATCACCGGGTTGCAGATTGGCCAAGTCCTCGGCGGTGACGGGGCCGCCGCCGACGACGACGCGCAGGACTAAGGGGACCTCCTGCAGGGCGCGCAGCATGGCGTCGCCATCGGCACCGCCGGTCGCGCGTTTGCCGGAGCGTTTTTCGGCGGCGGCGAGAATGGCCTGGATGACCTCAAAGGGGTAGCAGATATTCAGAACGCCGGTAACCTCGGCGATCCGGATGTCATACATCATGCTCAGACAGGCGGTCTCGGGGGTGGTGATCTGCAGAAATTGGGGGTTGCTCTCCTGGGTGGCGATGGAAAAAGCCACTTCGGTCATGGTGGACCAGGAGGCGGAGAGCTCCTTCAGCAGCAAGCCGGCGATGGAACTGAAGATGGTGGATTCTAAGCTGGTGAGTTCGCGCGCCTCGGGGGTGATCCGGCCGTTGCCCCCGAGGAGGATATCGCCAATGGCCATGACGATGGGGATGTCCAGTTGGATGGCCACCTGGCCGATGTTGGGCTTGGTGGTCAGCGCCGCCAGATAGGTGGGGTTGGCCAGCGAGATTATGAACTCGCCGTAGCTGATCTGATCGATGGCGACGAGCTTGACCTCCGCACCGGCTTTTACGGCGGAGAGCAGGGTGGCCTGAAACTGCTTGCCGAGCGATTCGTGGAGTACCTGCAGCGCGTGGTGCTGGTCACTGGCGATCAGGTGCGGTTTGCGGAAGTCGTAGGCGACTACCTTCACCTGCTCGACCTGGGGGGGCGGTGGCTCCTCGCGCTCTTCGATGGCGGCACCGCTCTTGACCGCCGCGCGTAGGGCATCGATTTCGGCCTGTGAGAGACTTTCGCTCATGGGGAGAGTCACCTATTGAATCAGAAATTCTTCGAAGTAGATATCCACCACGGAGCCGGTCATGCGCGACTCGAGCAGTTTATTCACACGTAGCACGATCGCCTTCTTAAGATTGTCCCGACCGGTCGGGCCATCGAGTTCGTCCAGGGTTTTGCCGCTGGTCACGGTCGCGATGGTATCCACCAGCAGGGCCTTGATGGGGGCAAGTTTGGCGGACATCTCCGGTTCGCTGAGCATGAGGTGCGGGGTGATCTTAAGGATGCGCGTGCCTTTGGTTTCGGCGATGTTGATCAACATGGAACTCATGTTGAATGTTGCCGAATCCTTCTCGCCCCCTTCCTTCTCCTTGCCTTCGGCCTTGCCGTGCCCTCCTTTCTTGGCGCCATGCCCTTCTTTCTTGGCGCCATGCCCTTCTTTCTTGGCGCCATGCCCTTCTTTCTTGGCGACTTCTGGCTCGGAGGCTTCTTGCTCGGAGGCCTCTTGCTCGGTAGTGGCGGCGGGGGTCTGGGTGAGCTTCACCAGAAAATAGCTGGCCGTAGGGGTGAGCAGCATGACCAGGATCCCTACGATCAGCACCAACCAAGGCATCGGTTTGGCACCGGCGGCCGTCTTAGCGTTCTCAGGGGTGACATCGTCATCCGTCACGCTATCGGTCTTGCTCGGCTTATTATTTTTTTCGGCCATGTCCGGTGGTGCTCCTGTACATTACGGCGGGCCCGGTGGACGTCCGGCCTTCGCGATCTGGCGGAAATCATACGCTGCTTGTGGCGAAAGTGCCATAGGATTTCTAGGATCGTTTACGGCGTGGCGGCGGACGTGGTGTCCGGCGGCGTGAGGGCGGCGATATCGTGCATGGCGTAACGGGTACCGCCGATCTGCAGGGACATGGCACCGCTATTCCACACCACTTCCTGCACCACCCCCTGGACCTTATTGCCGTTCTGCAGACGCAGGTTCAGGTTCTGGCCGACCAGCGTGGTAGCCTGGGTTAAGCTGGACTCCTGGCGGCCGTCCGCGATCTGGGTATTGAGTTTTTGTGACTGTTCCAAGGAGCTGAATTGTGCCAACTGGGTGAGCATGTTCTGCGGATCCATGGGGGATAACGGGTCCTGGTGTTGTAGTTGTACCGTCAGGAGTTTCAGGAAGGTGTTGGTGTTGAGCTCGGCGCCACCAATCGTGTCGGCGCTAGCGGTGGCGCTGCTGCCCGTACGACTTGCGCTGTTTACGGCTTGAATGTCCATGGTGTTTCGCTTTCTTTTTCGTGGGTAGTTGGGTGGTGTATCAGGCAATCAACCATACGGCGTGCGCGTGATTGCCTGCCACCGTAGCCGGCCGGGGTGTGGTCAAACCGGTGGTGGCAGGTTCCTGGTTGGCTTTCCGCTCCCGGCGTGCGCCGTCGTTGGGCGGCCGGAACGGCGTCGGGCGTTGATCGGCCCATTCGCCGCGTGTCCGTACATCCAGTTGCGCCAGTGTGTAGCCACTGCTTTGTACGACATCGCGAATGGCTTGGGCGTGGTCGGCGAGCACGTTGCGCGCGTTCGCACTGTCCGCCACCAGTTCCAGGGTCATGGCCCCATCCTTGATGTCGCAGTTGACGGTTAGCCGGCCCAGTGCTTGCGGCGTCAATTCGATGGTCATGGTGCCGCCCTGTAGGCTGGCGAGACTTGTCACGTGTTGTTCGAAGTTTTCCACCATCTGCTGCAGCCGTTCGACGCGCTGGACGATGGCTTCAAAGCGCGGGTTGACGCCGGCCATGTTCATGGCGGTATCGGTAAGGGCTTCGGCGCGGCTGCGCAGGAAGGAGGTTGGCTCCGGCGGCGGCGGCTCGCTCCGGTGCAGGGCCGGCACTTCATCAGCCGTGAGCGTACCGCTGGCTTTTGCGGCTGGGGTACGGCGCTCGGCGGGTGCCGGGGCGGGGGGCGGTGGCGGCTGGCTGGCAGGGTGCTCCTCGCGCTCCGTTTGATGGCGCGAGGCGGTGTTGGCCGTGACCGCGTTGGCGAGTAAAGTCTGTGATCCGGCCGCGTTTGTCAGGCCGTCTTTTGGCAGTGCGGTGGGATCCTGATGGGGCGTCAGCTTGTGGGTAGCGGCTTGTATTTGTAAGGCGGCCTGGTCGGCGAGCGCGGTTGGTGGCGCGAAGGTTTTGGCGGTGGCAGGTGGGCGCGGCGCTTCCGAGGTGGCAGGCGCGTCGGTGGTCTCGGCGTGGTCAGGATGCGCGGTGGTCGGCTCGCTTTTAGCATGATGCGAAAGGGCGACGAGGTCGGCCAGTTGTGAGCGCACGGGGAGTGCTGGTACGTCGGGTGCCGTGGTTGGCTGCGCAACGGTGCGGGCCGGCGGCATGGTGTAGCGCGGTATGCTCTGTCCGCTGGCAGGTGTGGCGGCGGTCTTGACCGCCCCGGCTTGGCTGGGCATCGCCTCTAGCCGTGCGCTACCGGCCGGGTGGAGCTCGGACGCCGGCGTGGCCGGCGTGGCGGGTGCCGCGATTGCAGGATCAGCTGTGCGGGCCGGCGGCATGGTGTAGCGCGGTATGCTTTTAGCCGTGGCAGGTGTGGCGGCGGCCTTAACCGCCCCGGCTTGGCTGGGCATCGCCTCTAGCCGTGCGCTACCGGCCGGGTGGAGCTCGGACGCCGGCGTGGCCGGCGTGGGCGTCGCGGTTTCGTGCGCAACGTCGCGGGCCGGCGGCATGGTGTAGCGCGGTATGCTTTTAGC
>CAIOST010000136.1 GCA_903861045.1 uncultured bacterium
CATCGTAACCTCCTTGGCGTGAGCGAGTTCAGGGTTCAGGGTTCAGGGTTCAGGGTTCAGGGTTCAGGGTTCAGGGTTCAGGGTTCAGGGTTCAGGGTTCAGGGTTCAGGGTTCAGGGTTCAGGGTTCAGGGTTCAGGGTTCAGGGTTCAGAATGACAGTCCCGCTGCGCGCTCTTTAGCGCAAGCTTAATCGACAAAATTCGTGATAAATTTTAGCCGTCCGTGGTTCAATACGTTACATTCGCCATCGCAGAGTGTAAACGTTCCTGAACCCTGAACCCTCTCTCCCTTCCCGCGCCCCCACCGCGCCCCATAGGTGTTAAGCTAATAATCGCAATGAAGTTACTTATGCGTTGATAAGTAACGTGTTATGCAAAATCCCAACTTCCAACGCCCAACGTCCAACCAATGCAAGACAGGCCTGTTGCGGCTGCATTTCCTTGGAAGTTGGACGTTGGATGTTGGGAGTTGTGCGTTGAAAACTCTTAGCTTAACACCTATGCCCCGCGCCCCCCGCGCTAGCTCTGGCGTGCGCGGGTGCGGATGGCGATCAGGCGTTTCATGACATCTTCCAGCGGCGGCTGGCGGCCGGTACGACCGAAGGCATCGTGCAGGTCGCGATAGATCGCGTAGAGCTCGCCGTATACGCGCACATTGGCCGCGATCGGGCGGTAGACGACGTCCTTCACGCCGGTCATGGCGCGCTGGGCGGCCGCGGTGGTGCGCCAGGCACCACCGGCCACGGCGCCAAAGATCGCCGCGCCCAGGGCGCAGGTTTGCCCGGAGCGGCTGATGCGCATGGGGCGGTTGCAGACATCGGCGTAGACCTGCATCAGGAAGGGGCTCTTCTCGGCAATGCCACCGCAATTCACCACTTCCTTAACCGGCACGCCATATTCCTCGAAGCGCTGGATAATGGTCCGAGCGCCGAAGGCCGTAGCCTCGACCAGCGCACGGAAGATCTCTGCAGCCGTCGTATGGAGTGTCTGCCCCACCAGCACGCCGCTCAGCAGCGGGTCCACCAGGATGGTGCGATTGCCGTTATTCCAGTCCAGCGCCACCAGTCCGGCCGCGCCGGGCTGCTGTTTGGCGGCATCGCGGAAGAGCGTGGCAATGGCGTCGTTGCCGCTCTGCCCGGCCGGCTGCAGGTAGTTGGCAAACCAGAGGAAGATGTCGCCCACCGCGGATTGACCCGCCTCGAGGCCGGTCATTTCGGGGACGATAGAGCCAGGCACCAAGCCACAGATGCCGGGGATATCCTTCTGCCGGGTGCCGGAGGGGGCCACCAGCATATCGCAGGTGGAGGTGCCGATGATCTTCACCAGCGTACCGGGGCGAATCCCGGCGCCGACCGCGCCATGGTGGGCATCGAACGCGCCCACGGCCACCGGAATCCCCTGCGGCAGACCCACCTGCTGGGCGATCTCCTCGATCAGGAAACCCGCCACCTGGTCGGACGGCACGGCCTTAGTATAGAGCCGGTCGCGCAGCTTGGCGAGGTCCGGATCCAGCGACGCCAGGAACTTGGCCGACGGCAACCCGCCCCACTCCTCGGCATACATGGCCTTATGCCCGGCGGCGCAAATGCTGCGTGGCATGGTGAGCGGATTCAGCTTGCCGGTGACATAGGCCGGGATGAAATCGCAGGCTTCCACCCAGGAGTAGGCGGCGCGGAAGACCTCGGGCGCCTCTTTCTTACAATGCCAGATCTTGGACCAGAACCACTCGCTGGAATACGTGCCACCGCACTTGGCCAGATACGGCACGCCGGCTTTGCGCGCCTGCTCCGTGATGGCGGCCGCCTCAGCATGCCCGGTATGATCCTTCCACAACCAGGCCTGCGCCGCCGGGTGGCGTGCAAACTTTTTGGTCATGGCCAGCGGCAACCCCTTGTCATCCACCGGAATCGGCGTCGAGCCGGTAGTATCCACGCCAATACCCACCACCTGGTCCGGCGAAAAGCCCTTCACCTTGCGCGCCTGATGCACCACGGACGCCACGCACGTCACAAAGCCGGCGATGTAGTCGGCCGGATTCTGGCGGGCCACGTTGGGGTCGCGCCGGTCGAGCAGGATCCCGGCCTCCCCGGTCGGATAGGGGAACACATGCATCGCCAGCTCACGCCCATCGCGCACATCCACCAGCAACGCACGGCAACTGTTGGTTCCGTAGTCTACACCAATCGCATAACCCTTGGCCTTCATCAGTGAATCCTCCTTTGGGAATAAAAGCGGGTATTCTAAACGTCGGGGCGCGCCACCGCAATCCAGATAAAACGCTATGGACAATTAACAGAGGCAGGCCTAAAGTAGCTGCTCCTTTCGACGGACGGCCGGCGCGTCCGGGAGCTTGGGATACGTATGGAGTTGGACATTAAAGCGGCCGCCGCCCTGATGGGCGTGCCGGAGAACAGCATCTACCGCTGGATTCGCGAGCAGGGGTTGCCCTCGCATGTTGTCAACGACCAGCACCGCTTCAACCGGGTGGAGCTACTGGAATGGGCCACGGCGCAGGGGATCCGCGTGCCTACCACCATGTTCGCGCCGACCGCGGCCCACACCACCGGCCTGGCGGCCGCGCTGCTGGCCGGTGGCATACACTATCAGGTGCCGGCCGCCGACAAGCCGAGCGCCCTGGCCGCCGCCATCAGCTTGATACCCGTACCCGAGGAGCTGGACCGTGACCTGCTGCTGAACATCATCCTGGCGCGCGAATCGCTAGGCTCGACCGGCCTGGGCGACGGCATTGCCATCCCGCATGTGCGCAACCCCATCGTCATGCAGATCCCGCACCCCTTGGTCTCCCTCTGCTTTCTGGCCACCCCCGTGGCGTTCGACGCCGTGGACGGCCTGCCTGTGCATACGCTTTTCACAATGATTTGTCCGGCCATCAAGAGCCACCTCAACCTCCTTTCGCGGCTAGCCTTTGCGCTGCGCCACCCGGAGTTTGCCGCGGTGATCCGTGAGCGTGCGCCGCCAGCCGCCATCCTGGCCGCCGCCGGCCTGCTTGACCGTGGCGCACCGTCTTCTGCGGAAGGAAGCGTAGCGTGAACCTGCTGCTGGCGGCATTACTGGTCTGGATCGGGGGTGGGATCGCCTGCCTGCTGGGCGGTCGTAACCGGCGCGTGGCCGGCTGGCTAGGCGCGGGCACGGCCGTGACCGGGTCGCTGCTGGCGCTGCTGGCAGGTGGGCAATGGGTGCTCTCCCTACCGGACGCCATCTGGCAGGTCAATTACGCCTGGCCCCTTCCCATTGGCCGACTGGCCTTGAGCTACGATGGCTTGGCGGCGCTGTTCGTCGTGGCCACGGCCTTGATTACCGGACTGGCCGCCATCTTTGGCGCTGGCTACTTACAGCACGCCCCGGCCGGGCGATCATTCGGCCTGGCTTGGTGCCTCTACAACCTGCTGACCGCCAGCATGGTGCTGGTCTTCCTGTCGGCCAATGCCCTGCTCTTTCTGCTCGCCTGGGAGGGGATGGCGCTGACCTCCTTCGGCTTGGTACTGTTTGACCATGAACGCCCGAGCGTGCGCCGCGCGGGCGTGATCTACTTCTTGGCCACGCACCTGGGCACGGCCCTGCTGCTGGTGATGTTCCTGCTGCTCGGCAATCACGCCGCCGGCGTGCTCGACTTCGCCGCTTTTAGCGACCTGCAGCTGCCGCCGGGCGTGGCTGCCGTCGTATTTGTGCTGGCGGTATTGGGGTTTGGCACCAAGGCCGGCCTGATGCCCATGCATGTCTGGCTCCCCGAGGCGCACCCGGCCGCACCCTCGCATGTCTCCGCAGTCATGAGCGGCGTCATGATCAAGACCGGCATCTATGGCATCGTACGCCTGCTCACCTTCCTAGACTCCCCACCGGCCTGGTGGGGGTGGCTGCTGGTGGCCATGGGCGCGACCTCGGCCATCATCGGCGTCCTGCTGGCGCTGGCACAACGAGACCTCAAGCGCATGCTGGCCTACTCGAGCGTGGAGAATATCGGCATCATCAGCATGGGGCTGGGGATCGGACTGCTGGGGATGAGCGCCGACAACCCGGTGATGGCCACACTCGGCTTGGCTGGCGCCTTCCTGCATGTGCTGAACCACGCCGTGTTCAAAAGCCTGCTCTTCCTGAATGCCGGCGCCGTGTTGCAGGCCACGGGCACCGCTGAACTGGACAAGCTGGGCGGATTGCTGCGGCGCATGCCATGGACCGGCAACAGCTTCCTGGCTGGCGCCCTGGCCATCGCCGCCCTGCCGCCCGGCAATGGCTTGATCAGTGAGCTGCTCCTCTTTCTCGGCGCACTGGCCCCCCTCTTCACCGCTGTCACCCCCGGCGCTACGGACGCACGCGCGGCCGGGCTGGTGGCCGCCGCGGCCTTGGCCCTGACCAGCGGACTGGCCGTGGCCTGCTTTGTGCGCACGTTTGGCCTGGTCTTTCTGGGGGAGCCACGCAGCGCTGCCAGCCAGACCGCCCACGAAGCCGGCCCGGCCATGCGCCTCACCCTGGTGGTGCTGGCCAGCAGCTGCCTGATCATGGGGTTGGCCGCCCCCTGGTTGCTACCGGCCATGATGCCGGCCTGCCAGTTGGTAACAGCTCAGCCCGGAGATACCGCCACGCTGCTCGCCACCATCGCCCCGCTCTTCGCGACCCTGCGAACCGTCACCCTGCTGTCCATCGGCGTCCTGTTGCTGGCACTCTGTCTAGCCGCCTTGCGCCGCATACTGCTACGCGGCCGCACCATCAGCAGCACGGTCACGTGGGACTGCGGCTATGCGGCGCCCACCCCCCGCATGCAATACACCGCGGCCTCCTTTGCCGAACCCATCCTGCGCATGGCCAATCACATCCTGGTCGCCCGCCGGCGCTTCTTGCCGCCACGCGGCCTCTTCCCCGCGCAGTCCACCTTTGCCAGCGAAACCCCGGACCTGTACGAGGAGCGCCTCTACCGTCCCCTCTTCCGCAACCTGGAAACCCTGCTGGGGCGCATCCAATGGATCCAACACGGCAGGCTTAACTACTATATCCTGGCGATTGTCCTAACGTTGCTGGCCCTGCTGGTCTGGAAGATGCGATAAGATGACGGAGCTCTGCTACTCCTTACTACCCGTCCTGGCCGCATTGCTGCTGGCCCCCCTGCTGCCGGGTGTGATCACGCGCACCAAGGCCATGGTAGCCGGGCGGCGTGGGGCGCCGCTCTGCCAGCTCTACTATGATTTGTGGAAGCTCCTGCGCAAAGGGGCCGTGTACAGCCGGACCACCTCCTGGGTTTTCCGGTTTGCCCCCTGCCTGACCCTGGCCGCCCTGCTCCCGGCCTTGCTGCTGCTGCCGGCACCGGGCGTGGCCGCCCCCATCACCTGCGAAGGGACCCTCTTCTTCCTCCTGGCGCTGCTGGCGCTGGCACGCTTCAGCACCGTGGCCGCGGCGCTCGACACCGGCTCCAGTTTTGAAGGGATGGGCGGCAGCCGGGAAGTGCAGTTCGCCTCCTTCACGGAACCCGCCATCCTGCTGGCCCTGGCCGCCCTGGCACAGGCGGCCGGCTCCACCGCCCTCAGCGACATGTTCCGCGATGCCCTGCCCACCATCAGCCAGACCACCACACCCGCCGTGGTGCTGCTGGCCGTGGCGCTGATGATTGTCCTGCTGGTGGAAAACTGCCGTATCCCGTTTGACGACCCCAACACCCACCTGGAACTCACCATGATCCACGAGGTGATGGTGCTGGATTACAGCGGCCCTGATCTGGCATTCATTCTCTATGGCGCGTCGCTTAAGCTCTGGCTGTGCGGCGCACTCGTGGTGAACCTGCTCGTCCCCTGGTCATGGGCCGATCATCCACTGGCCGCGACCGGCTGGCTGGTGGTCGGGCTGCTGGTGGTGGCCGTGGTGGTCGGGCTGGTCGAATCTGCCATGGCGCGCTTGCGCCTGCTGCAAGTGCCGCAACTGCTGCTAGGCGCCGGCGCCCTGGCCGCCCTGGGCCTGGTGCTGGTGCTGCGCGGCTGAGAGGCGAGGTCGTGAAAGCTGTTTCAGGCATAAAAGCTGGGGATTGTGGCGCACCGGTCGCAGCAGCGCGCTGGCGGCGGGCGCTCGTATTCAGCGTCACCTACTTTGCCTGCGCAGTAGCCAGTCAGTTTCTGTCCGTACCCCACAGTCCGTTCGTCACGCTCTGGCTGCCGGCCGGTTTGTATGTAGCCGTGCTATGGATGAATCCAACCCGGGAGTGGCCCTGGCTCATCCTGGCGGCCTCCGTCGCCAGCCTAGGCTTCGATCTGGCGGTCTACGGCACGCACGGACTGCCGGCGCTCTGCTTCTGTGGCGCAAACACGGTGCAAGCGGTGAGCGGCACATGGCTGCTGCGCCGTTTCGTGGCGGACCGCCCCAGCATGGCCACACAGCGGGAATTCTTCGGCTTAATAGGGTTTGCGGCTTTTTTCAGTGCGGGCCTGGGCGCCACCATCGGGGCCGCCACGCTGGTGGCCACCGGCCTGAGCGCCTCGTTTGTGCCAGCGTGCCTCAGCTGGTGGGGGTGCAATGCCATGGCGATCATGGTGTTGTCGCCCGTGATCCTGACTTGGTTTTCCGGACCTGACGCCTACCACCGGCAGCTCTTCGCGCCGTGCAGCAAGCGCTGGGAAGCCGCCCTGCTGCTGACGCTCATCCTCGCCCTCGTCTGGTATCTGCTCTTCTTCGTGACCGGCGTCATGTCGCCGCAAAAGGGACCGATCCTGCTCCTGTTGATCTGGGCGGCACTGCGTTTCGGCCCGCGCGGGGCCTCCGCGGCCTGCCTGTTGGTGGGGATACTCTTCGCCTTTTTCACCACGCAATACGGCGCGGGCCTGACGCCGCTGCAGCTCTCGTCCGGCGCCTATCTGCCGGTCCTGCAGATCAGCATGCTGGTCATGTGCCTGGCAGGCATGGTTCCGGCCATTGTGCTGCGCGAGCGCGACCAGAAGGCCGCCGACCTCTCCGCGAGTGAGGCGTTCAGCAAGCGGGTGTTCGACGCCTCGCGAATGCCCATCGTGATCATGGATGCCGCCACGCTCGCGTTTGTGGACGGCAATCCGGCCGCGCTGCAGATCTATCGCCTGGCCACACGCGACGAACTCCTCGGCAAGACCCCGCTGGACGTTTCGGCCCCCGTGCAATACGACGGCACCCCTTCGCCGGAGAAAGGCCGCCGCTACATCGAGCAAGCGAGGACCCAGGGCTCCGTGGTCTTTGAATGGCTCCACCAGCGCCCCGACGGGCAACGCTGGGATGCGGAAGTTCACCTGATGAGTTTTCAATCCGGCGCGCGCGACTTCCTGCAGTTCACGTTGCAAGATATCACCCAACGCAAGCGGACGGACGAGGAGTTGCAGCGACATCGCGACAACCTGGAAGATACGGTCAAGGCACGCACCGCCGAACTGGCCGCCGCCCGGGATGCGGCCGAGGCCGCCAACCGCGCCAAGAGCATCTTCCTGTCGAATATGAGCCATGAAATCCGCACACCCATGAATGGCGTGCTCGGGTTTGCCCAGTTGCTGCAGCGCGATGCCGCCCTCTCGCCCACGGCGCACGCCCAGGTGAATACCATCTTGAAGAGCGGCGAGCACCTGCTTACGATCATCAACGACATCCTGGAGATGTCGCGCATCGAAGCGGGGCGCACGGAACTGCAGACCACCACGCTGGACCTGTACCAGTTGTTGGACGATCTGGGCGCGATGTTCCGGCTGCGGTTCGAGGAGAAGGGGTTGGCCTTTGCGCTGGAACGAGACCCGCAACTGCCCCGCTATGTGATGGCCGATGTGGGTAAGCTGCGGCAAATCCTGATCAACCTGCTCGGCAATGCCATCAAGTTCACACCGCAGGGGAGCGTCCGCCTGTGGGCCGCGGCCTGCGGAGCGGACCGGATGGCCATCGAGGTGCGGGATACCGGCATCGGCATTGCACCGGAGGAACTGGAAAAGCTCTTCCGCCCCTTTGAGCGGACGCGCCGCGGCGAGCAGGCAGCCGGCGGCACCGGACTGGGACTGGCGATCAGCCGCGCCTACGCAGCGTTGATGGGTGGCCAGATCCACGTGCAAAGCCGCACCGGCGTGGGGAGCTGCTTCCGGCTGGAATTTCAGGCCACCACCGCGACCGTAGCACCCGCGCTGGCAGCGCCATCCCGTCGCGTGACGGGCCTGGCCAAGGGTCAGGGCGAACTGCGCGTCCTGGTCGTGGATGACCTGCGCGCCAACCGCGAACTGCTCCGCGGTATGCTCGAGCCGCTGGGATTTATCGTCGACGAAGCCTGCGACGGCTGGAACGCGATGGCGCAGGTGTTAACCACCCCCCCACGCATCGTCCTGCTGGACCTGGTCATGCCGGGTCTGGACGGGTGCGCAACGGCGCGCCTGCTGCGCCAAACGTATGCCAAGCAACAACTGACGATCATCGGCATCAGCGCCAGCGCCTTTGAGGAGGACCGGCAGCGGTTTTTAGACGCTAGAATCGACGCGTTTCTAGCCAAGCCGTTTCAAGAACAGCAGTTGCTCGAGCTACTCTCCCGCCTGGCGGGGGTGGTGTTTGCGCGCGAGGCCGCGCCAGCGCCGGACAGCACGCGGGGGACCGGCGAGCCGACGATCAACATGATGCCAGCGGCATGGCGCGCGGCGCTGGCGCAGGCGCTGGCGCAGGGCAGCATCAGCCAGATCCGCCAATTGGGGGAAGCGGCACGCCAACACGACGAGCGGCTCGCGAAGCGTATGCTGGAACTGGCCGCCGCCTGCAATCTGGCGCAGTTGCGGACACTGGCGGAAAGTCCTGAAGCATGACCGCCCCATGGTCTTTTCCTGAAGACCTGGTTCTGCGGTTACCAACAAGCCCTTGCTACACCCAGTCGGCGTAAGGTGGCGCTTCAGGAAAAGACCATGCCCACCGCCCGAGGGGTGCATCCCTGATCCCCTGACTTTGCGTGCAGTGTTGTAGGCCGCAACTCCGGTTGCGGCCCATTCCATGGCCGGAACCGGAGTTCCGGCCTACTGAACGCAACTCTGTAATGAAACAGGATGCGCCCACCGCCCGAGGGGTGCGATTTCGCCGCTCGACATCGCCCACCACACCCTCTACCATACCCAATGTCTTAATCGAACGCGCCTGCCTAGACGGCGCACAGGTAACTCAAGGAGCTGCTGCCCATGAAACAAGTTCAACTCGTGTTCGCCGTGTTACTGACTGGTCTGCTGTTTGCGGGGTGTAGCCGGGAAGCCAGCGTGCCGGCCGTCATGCGCATTGACCTAACCTCCAACTTGTCGCAAATCAAGATGGCCGCGGAAAAGATGGATGCCAAGGCGCTCAAGAAGAAGATCGAGGCATACCAAGCGGCTAGTACATACAAACAGCATGAACTCCAGCAGCTCGGTGACAAGTTCAGGCAGCTGCCTGCCGAACAGATGCAGAGCGGCGAAGCCAGCAGACTCCAGACCGCCATCGCCCTGATCGAGAACACCATCCAGGCCATCAATGAACGCCTGCAGGTCTATAAGAATGAACTGCAAGGCAAGACCCTCCCCGACCTGTAAGGGTGCTGCGTGCCCAACCTATGCCGTACCCGACTGAACTAGAATCCTGGTGGCTGGCGGCCGCCTGCCGCGCCACCGGCTGCGACGACCCGATCGCCGCCATGTTTGACTTAGAGGGCGCGGCCGCGAAATTGAGCGACCATTTTACCATCGCCCGGCCGGAGGCCTTTGCGGAGTATGCCTCTGATCCAGCCACGCTGGCGGCCTATGGCCTGCTCTTCTTCCCGCAAACCTTTGCGCGGGTTTCGCTCGTGCTGCAGGAGTGCCGCGCCAGCGGCGCCATTCCGCCGCCGCCAGCGGCGGACCAGCCCGCGCCCCCCTTCCGCCTGCTGGACCTCGGTAGCGGCGCCGGCGCCTCCACGCTAGCCGCGGCCCTGCTCCTGCGGGACCGCCCCGTCGCCCTACAGGCCGTAGATCATGCCCCCGCCGCCCTGGCCGCCCTGCAACAACTCTTCACCGACCGCCGCCCCCTCTGGCCCTCGGCCACCCTCACCACCCGCACCGGCGACCTCCGCACCGATGGGTTGCCCGGCACCTTTGACCTGATCCTGGCCAGTTTTGTGTTGAACGAGAGTTTTCCCGCGCCGGCCGAAGCGCCCGCCGAACGCTGGGTACAGCAGCAACTCGCGCGCCTGGCACCCGGTGGCCTGCTGGTCATCCTGGAACCGGCCGGCCCCGCTACCTGTACCCGCCTGCAACGCCTGCGCGAGCGCCTCGCCGGCAGCCGGGAATATGCCATCGTCGCCCCCTGCCCGCATGCCAAACCGTGCCCCCTGCTGGTCGACGGACATGGGTTCTGCCATGACGTACGATCATGGTGCGTGCCGGACAGCGTCAACCGCATTAACCGCCACCTGCAACGCGCCGTGCATACGCTGAAATACGGCTTCCTGGTACTGCAACGCCGGACCGCCAGCACCGCCGCCCCCGCCGCCGAGCTGCATGGCCGGCTCGCCGGCCCCATGTCCCGCGATAAGGCCCGCCTCGCCACCTACGCCTGCTGCAGCGATGGCTCGCTGCGCAAGATCGAACTGATGACGCGCCACCTCGCGCGCACAGAGCTCAACCACCTGATTGCGCAGGAACGCGGCGACCGGCTACGCCTGAAGCAGCCCCGCCTGCTCGGCGATGGCCGCACCTGGCGCGTGGAAGCGCTGGAGACCATCAACGTCTCCCCCCCATGGGGTCACCTTAATCCTAGATTCCGCTGAAAAATTGGATGTTGTTGAGCGGCCTGGTGTGTGGCGGATAGAGCGATGACAAGGTTTGGTGCGTGGATGGCGGTACGGTAGGGCGGGGCGGCCGGACCCGCCGCAGTGAATGGAACCGCGAATGCACGCGAATGGCCGCGAATGGGGTGTTTTCACCGTGAGGGTCGCGAAGGGGGGAGGTGCGATCTTAGATAGTGGCAAGAGGTGACTACTCAGGTATCAGGGTTCAGGGTGCGATTGTAGTTAGTGGGGAAGCGAAAGTATCCGTTTCCACCACGAAGCCAGCGCGCGGCTGCGCCGCGAGGAAACTCTGGGGTAAATCGTGTTTTTCGCAATGTCCTTAAAGCAAACAGGTTAGCGAATGATTTACAGGCAAGATCACGAAGATCACGAAGTTGTCCTCTTTTGTGAAAAAAGCTGCAAGTACAGAGCCGGCAAGCATGGCCTATGATCCACGGACGGCACACGGCTCATGTCTTCCGCGTGAAGACACATGCAGGGTGTCGCGCGCACCGGATAACCACACAGTTCCCCAACTTCTTCGTGGTCTTCGTGCTCATCGTGGTTGCCACGCTCCCATTCGCGCACCTTCGCGGCCAGCGCCCCTCATCCGGCGTCAGCAACCAAGCACCAAGAACAAAGAACCAAGAACTTCACTGCCCCTCGATCCGCGCGATCGCGCCTTTCGCGGCCATTTGCACGGCGCGGTTGCGGTTGGTGAGGCCGGGTTGGAGCAGCGGCAGATCATCACGCGTGCCGATCAGGCCGAGCGTGGCCATGGCCGTGCGGCGGAGACTATCGTTGGTACTGACGGCGTAGCTGCGCACCAGCGGCAGCAGACGCACATCGTGGCGCTTGCCGATCATGCCAAGAATGCTGAGCTTGGTCGGGGTGACGACCTCCGGGTCGGTGAGCTGGGCCTCCAATTGCTGACTGAACGTCTCATCCGGCTTGATCCGTCCGGCACCCTCCTGCAGCCCGATGTTCACGATGGCGGTGCCGGCCAGACCGTCCTTCCCCTGCGCATAACGCGCGAGGATCGCCTTGATCGCCTCCGGATCGGAGGACGACTTCAGGCATTCCGAAAGGAACTGCAAACAGTAGTCACGCCAGACCGGGCTCTCGGTTTCGTCCGCCAGCATTGTGGCGAAGAGTTCATGCAGCCGCGGATTCGGCGTCTCCTGCCAGACCAGCGCATTGGCCATGTTGTTGCGGGTGACGTCCCAGTGCTGGCGGTTGAAGATCTCCTGCTCGAAGAACGCCAGCAGGTCGGCCGGCAGCGTGCGGTTCTCCATGGCGGCTGTCACGCGGTTCAACTGACCGATCTCGCGCAGCTTTCTGAAATCCTCCCAGCCCTTCGGGAGTTTTTCCGCCGGAGCGGCGGGCGGGGCCACGACGGCGACGGGCGCGGGGTTGGAGACCGTCGCAGCGTTGGTTACGGTAGACGAAGGGGGCGATGCGACATACTGCGGGGCGGCAACCGGTCGCGGCGAGCTCTTACGCAGCACAGCCACGACACCCAGCAGCACGATACCCGTCGCGACGATCAGCAGCACCATGCGTTTCATAACGTCCTTAAAACTCAACATCCGAAACAAACGACACACCTGCGCATCCCGATTTACAGGCATCAGGCGACGAAACCATCGCGCGTCGGCCGTCAACACCAAGCCAATTTACCGCGTGTTACAAACACCCCACCTCTGTCCCAACACTTCCATTCCTGCGAGTTTTTATGCATAATTAAAATTTAAGGCCTGGCCCTTTGGGCCGGCCCACTAAAGCTAAAGCCAAGCACTACTACATCCCTGCAAGTGTAAGTTTCGTCGTACTGCCAAATGACAAACTTATCCTCATGGGCTCATGCCAATCGCCAGCACTCATTCACTCGGTGCCACCTTGATCAGCGATTGAAGCCTATCTACGTGTCTACCGCACATTTCAGCCCACGCCGACTCATTCGTTACCCCTGAAACAAACAGTAAATCTTTGTCTAAACTACGGGCAACCTCCATCAAAACCGAGTTTGTGTTGTATTTTTTGTTCTCCAGGCAAATCAAAACATTATTTCTTACAAAGAAAATACGAAATGGCGAACTCGTAACCGATGAATAGAAGCAATGGTCGCCAACCAAAAAAGTATTTGAATTGCCCAAATAGAAATCAGTCTGATACGTTAGATTTGCAACTTTTTCCATTAACAAGTCATGAGCGCCCATAAGGTCTTCATATTCATAAATACGTAAACCAACTCTTTCTTGTTTATTCAGACCGCCATAAAAACTATATACGCTCTTACGTAACCCTTCTTCATTCAAATCACTGCGATAACTATCTGAATTAGTAGCTGTCATCGAGGCGATATACGGCACCCAGTTGGTCACAATGTTCGTATATGTCAGATCGGACCTTCCTAACCACGATTCAAAACCATGCGCATCATAAATTTCGTCATTTTTTGCATACGCCGCCTCGAAAGGTAAACGCTGTCCATTTTTCCATAAAAGCGATATCGTCCTGCCCTTGTTACGCACAGGCTGTCTAACTACTTTTGCTGAGGATGATAATATTCCTGGGTTTAAAACAAAATCAGCAACAAAATACTTATTGTCACAATAATCATTGCAAAATAACTCTCGCAGATACACATCTTTCGCATCACCTGAAGCTATAGTATTTTTAACAACACTGCACAGATATGATATAGTACGGCTGTTATAGCCCGATGATTCAATCGCTTGAATAGCGCCTGGCGATGGAAGAAAGATCAAAGCTTCCACAACAATTCCCCATAAATATTTAGCAGTGGATTTGGGACCACTGCGCCCTATAAAGACTGATGAATCTTGCCACGACTCAAGATTCGAATGCGAGAATATATAATCTTTTGCTTGTTTGTCGCCATTCGACGCGAGCATGGCGAGTGCCTTTATAGGATATGTGGAATTCAAAATTACGTTCAAATGGCTCGGAATTTCACCTGAAGTCATTGTCTTAATCAGCAAGGGGGTCGCTTCCGAACAACCATGAATTCCGCATAACAAGGCAGCCACCGGACGCTGTACACCATTAGTTGTTCTTAAAATTGACAAGGCAGGAGCAATCAGCAAATCGCGCCGTAAAGAAAGGCAATTATCGTAAAGATTAGTCCATTCTAACATGCTATTTTCAATACTTCTGGTAGCGAATTCACAATAAGCAGGTATGAGTCTATCATACTCCTGTTGCGTGCTAGCAGCTTTCAATTTTATGGCGACTCGATGATACGCACCCAAATGAGCAATGGCATCCGTGCGATTTAACGCACGACTATAATAATCACTATCTTTTCTGAGGCTAGACATCTCGTCAACCTCCTTGACATGTAAAATCTTTAATGTTGTAATCCCAATAAACGCTATAGAAATAAAAAAAATGGCCGCTACTGCGCATCGTTTATTGATGGTGGTCATTTTGACTGTTTTTCCATGAGCGAATTTCAGCGACCGACTTGCGCCAAGAGCACCAGCGTAGCAGAAAATTATTGTTCAGGGACTTTAATAATCTTCGCTGCTTCACGGCCCTCTGCGTATAACCTGTTATCCGTCCCGGGGGACTTTTTCATAATGTAGCATATGTTGTTGCCTGCGGAACATGTAGCTGCATTATCAGAAAGAACCGCATTGTGACCAAGTTCATGGCCAAGCAACTCTCCAATCAAAGAATTTACATCAATTGCCACTCCGCGTTTCCCAGGAGGCCCCAACGGCAACCTTCCGTATGCCTTGATACTACTATATGACCCGGGCAACGTGACAAGATCTGCAATGCGAACCCAATACGAATGCGATGCACTTGCTAGAGTGACAAGGTCATTATAATTACGTATCCATCTATATTCGTCGCCAGCGAAGGCGTCCTGCTTGCCATATCTACCCATCGTTCCAGTCATCTCAAACTTAACCGCAGCTGGCTTATCGCGATTCCACCGTGAAATACCTTGCGGGGAATCATCGTTATGCCACATTTTCGTAGCGCCTTCGCAAGCTGCTTGAAAAATTGCCGGAACTTGATCTACGGGATCAATAACACTATCCGTATGAATTGCATATGTAAGTGGCCAAACCACGTCTTTATCCTGGTTAATTTTTGCGTCTTTATTCTCGGGTGCAGGATCACATCCGCTAAAGACTACTGATCCCGCGATACACACCAACACCAATCGAGCGTATTTTCTTGCTCTCATATTGAAACCCTTCAAGCTAATGACTGCCTAAACCACTCACTCTGCTACGTTTTTGTCGACCACCATGATCTCGTATGAATCCAGATAACCTTGCAGATTGACCATGCATTCGGCGTTTCCATTGCTATCAGTTGTTTTATTGCCAAACAAGCCCTCGCCAGCATTCCAATTATCAGGCGTTGGATGTTGATCAATCCAAATGTATAGCTCCAATGTTTCTGACTGTGCTTGGGAGTTGCCAATCTGCGTCGAAACTGATGTTCCATCGCACTCGATGATCGTCTCTGCATAAAACATCACCTCGTGTCCTTGCAATGGCACCCCATCCAAGGACCGTTTACAACTCATGGTACTCCATTCATATGGCTCATATGTCTCCGGTAGAGTTAACTCAAAATCTCCAGTTGCAAACTCTATGCTCTGTCTGAATTCGGCTCCTAAGAAATTGACTTTGACTTCTGTTGATTCCGACTTGTTACTCGAACGTACGGTTCCATTCTGCGTTCCGGTCCCGGAGCTTATGTGTATCGGGCTTTGTGTATTGCTATATTCATATTGTGTTCCAGCCAATTCAAGCAACGCATTCTTGTGTACGGATGCCGGCCACCACCAAAGCTGATTTTGTGTTGGCTCATAACCACTGCCGGAGGTTAACTCAACATCTAATGCAACCGTGCTGGATAGCGTTATGTTCGGTGACAATTCAATTTCAACATCTGCATAGTGGATATCTGCCGCAAGACCGCCTGTGGCAATTCGAGTGCCTTGCGTGTCCCAACTGCTCGTGGCTTTCTTTCTGGTTTTTAATGCAACTTCAACCACGGTGACCCTACCCGTATCTCCCATGGGCGTATTGTGCAATGCCTCAATAGCGACAGCCTCATCCATACTGGTAGCGCTGGCGACCAGGCCAGTGACATACATGTCAAAGGTGAACGGCGTGCTAACCGTGTAATCCTTGTATGCGTTTATTTTCGTGCCTGCCACAAGTGTAAAGTCCGGCGTGACCGCCGCCCCGGTAGCCTCTTGTAATTCCATCTTCCCCGTAACCCACGACACGCGGACCTTCGGATTAGGCGCAGAGGCGTCCAACGTCCCGCTGAACGTCACCTTCTTCCTGGCGCCCCCCACCACCGCATACCCACCGGGATTCTCTTCGTTGGCTTCCGAGACACCATCTATGGCGACATCCACGCTGAGGACGTTGGGGTTGTTAAACGCCACAGCGAAGCCGCTACCCCAGGTCGCGGCCGCAACCAGTACGGCCAGTATTGCCAAATTCTGCTTCATTTTCGGGTCTCCTTATGCTCGGATCCTACTTCCCTACCTGATCACTGCCTTGATAGATCGCGATGTCGTGGCAAGACCCGGTAATGAGATCCGGGGTCGCAATCATGCGGTAGGGACAGAGCCACTTGTCGCTGGCGGCGTCGTAGGTGAAGTCGTTGGTATTGAGGGCCTTATCCAAGGTGGAGTCCTCGAAGGTGACGCCGCGAATGATAATGTGCATGCGCACCGCCAGATCCAAGATCTGCGGATTCATCTCCAAATTGGTCTGCAACAGCTTCGAGCCGTCGGGAAAGGTCTCGATGGCGCAAATGTATTTGTCGGCCTGGGTCTTGAAGGCAAATTCGTCCACCTCCTGCTGCGCCAGGATCGGGCCAGTGGGGCTGCCGAGGCGGGCTTGCAGGATGAGCGTACCGGCTTTCAGCGCCTTGAGGTAGAGGCGCACGCCGCGGGGCGTGGTCTCCTTAACGCTGACTTCGAGCAGCGTGGGGTCGTTGGCCGTGAAGTAAACGTTGCCAGCCGGGCCGTAGATCAGCACTTCCTTCTCGCGGCGGAAGCCGATCTGGCAGGCGATGGGGCCCTGCAGCTCGACCTGCGTCACCGTGATAACTAGCGAGCCGATAGAGACGCCGTTGAGCAGGGCCACGGCCGTGTAGGTGCCGGCGTGGTCAAGGAGGAGCGGGAGGGTGCAGGGTTCAGGGTTCAGGGTGCTCTGTGCGGCCACGACGGCACCGGTGGTATCGTAAACCCGGATGATGAGTTCGCCGGGGGTGGTGTTGCTGGCAGAGAGGATGACGGTATCGCCGAGGTGGATCTGGGTGTCGGGGGAGGAGCCGATTTCCAGGGCGCGCCAGAGGACGTTGCCGCTGAGGTCAGCCAGGCCGTTGCGATGCAGGGTCAGCGGCGTGGGGGCGTCCGGCAGCAGCGGGTAGCGGAAGAGGTAGCGGAAGTCGCCGATGGAGAGACCGGTCATGTTGCCGCTGGGGCCGTCGAGGCTGACTTGCGCGGGGGATCCATCGAGCGTGGCGTGTGGGATCGAGATGTAGGCCGGAGAGACCAACGACTCGGCTGGGAGCAGCGGGATGTTGGAGGTGAAGACGGCCACGGTCTCCGGGGAGCGGTAGGCGGCGGCGCTGTAGACCCGGGCGCGCAGGGTGGCGTCGTGGGTCAGCGTGAGGGCGTTGGTCACGGCGAGGGAGGCCGCGGTGACTGGCGAACCGTCAAAGGTGAAGCGGGTGGTGGTCTTTGGCTTATCGGAGATGATCATTTCGCGGGAGCCGACCGGATCGCCACCGGCCAGCGTGAGCCAGAAGCGCGTGGCGCCGAGCGGGGCGGTGACGCGGCCGCTGCCGTTCGTGCCGGTGTAGGTGACCCAGCCAGCGGCATCGGTGGTGGCGCTGACGAGCGGGGTCGGGCCGACCACGAGGCGGACCTTATCGCCGGCAAACTCAAAGCGGGTGGCTTGGCCGGCGAAGGTACTGATGGGGATACGGGCGAAGTTGGCCAGGTTCTGGGAGGGCGTGGCGCCCTGCGTCAACCCGGCGGCGCAGCTCCAGAGGGAGATATCGCCGCCTGTGCCGGTCCAGTGCTGGGTCATGAGCATAAAGACGCGGTTGCCGGTCTCGGCGTACCAGAAGTCGTAATTATTGCCGTCCCAGGCGGTGTTCTCCGTGACACCGGCGAAGAGCGCGGGGAGGTAGGTGCCGGAGAGATCGGCTAGCGACCAGATATAGAACGGGAACAAGCCGCTATCCGGCGACATGCTGGCACCGGGGAACATCCAGCGGCTGCGGGCGGAGGTGCGCCCGCGCAGCGCCGCTACGGTTTGGCCATCGTACGAAAGCGCTTCGACGCTCTCGTAGCCAGTGCCCGGGTACTTGACGCCCGTGCGCCAGCCGGGGGTTACGGAGAGTGGCGTAAGAACCGCACCGGAAATGGTCACCGTCTGCGGCTGGCTGAGCGTGCCGCCAGCGGGGGTGATGACGGGTGCGGGCGGCGTGGGGACGCTGTTGATCTGGAGGATGGCTGAGCCGGAGATGCTGCCGACCTTGGCCACCACCGTATACGACTCGCCCGCATCGCCATCGGCCGTGGCCAGGCCGGCGGCGTTGATCGAGAGGCCTTGGGCGCTCCAGGTGAAGGAAGGCGGGTTGGTCATGAGCGCGTTGAACTGGTCATAGGCGATGGCCGTGAATTGACAGGTGGTCCGCGGGTCACGGGCGACTGTGGCAGGTGTGACGACTACGCGGGCGGCAGTGGCCACGACTTGCACCGGCACCGAACTGGTGACAGTCAGGTTCAGGGCGTCCTTGAGCACGACCTTCAGAAGATACGCGCCAGGTGTAGTGAAAGTGACGGTTGTGGCTTTGGCCAGGTTGGCGGCGTTTGTCGAGAAGGTCACGGCAGCCGGGCCGGTGGCCGACCAGGTATAGCTCAGTTTGGTTTCTGCATCATCGTCCGCTCCGAGCACGCTGGCGTTGACAAATGTGCCGGTGACGCTGGCGGCGCTGACTGCGGCAGGTGTTATGATGGTTGGCGCGGCGTTGATGTGCAGGGCGGCAGTTCCGCTGAGATTGCCGGCGGATGCGGTGATCGCGTAGGTCTGCCCAGGGACGCCGTCGGCCTTGGCCAATCCGTTTGTGCTAATGGTCAG
>CAIOST010000137.1 GCA_903861045.1 uncultured bacterium
TTAGCGCAGGTCCTCGGGGAGGCCAATCTGGGCATAGAAGGCTTCGCCCAGGTAGACGCCGCCCTGATAGCACCGGATGGTATGACAGACGGAGGCCGCCACACTGTTGGGGTGGATCAGCAGGAAAGTGTAGTCGCCCGCCTCGCCGATCGTCGCCGCCGTCAAGTTGCGCACCACACTCAGGTCGTCAAACGTGACACCTGCCACAAAGATGGCAATCTCGACCCGGACGTCGCCAGGGATGCCAAGGCTGACCATGCGGTCGGCCCAGACCTGACTGGTGGCACGCGTTTCCACCACCTTGACGTACGAGTCCACAGCCGCCTGGACCCAGAAGGGGTTGATGCGGCGGAAGGTAAGGATCGGGCCATGCGCTCCGGCACGGGCCACCACAACGTGTTCGGCGTACATGCGGTAGACGGTGAGCGTGGCGTTGGTACCATCCCAGGTGAGAGGCGTGTCGGAATCGGTCTGCAAAATGACACCGGCGGTGACGTTGGTGCAGGTCCAGGTGCGGGTGCGGCCAAGCATACAGGCTGGTGCGGACGGCAGGGGAGCGGCCAGGACCGCGACGTTAATTGTCCGCGTAATAGCCGGACCGCTCTCCGGGGTCCACGTCGCCTGAAGCACATGATTGGTGGCGACGGTAAAGCACTGGGTAAACGATTGCCCGGGGGTGAAGGAGAACGGGTTGCCGTTATCCAGGGTTATGACGGCTGTGCCGTTGGAGCAACCCGGCGGTGGCAGCACGGTAAACATGAGCGTATCGCCCAACCGCAAGGTCTGGTTGGACGCCGCCAGCAGGTCCAGCGCAGTCCACGCCACAAGCAGGTTGGTCGCGACCGCGCCATGCTCAAACCGTACGGACAACGGCGTGGCGGCACCGGTGGGATCGAGCGGCAAGTCCGCGTACCAGCGGCCTGCCACGCCCGGGAGGACCGTGACTGCATTGGTGGCGGATGTAGCGGATGTCAGGAGCGGATAACGAGCATATCCCTCGATACACGCCGGCGAAACGACACTGGCGGCGCTGGCCCGATCCACACCGCTGACGCGGCGGATCGCGGCTGCCATCCAGTCCGTCACGCCGTCGTGGTCAACATCAAACCCGCCGAAGGATCCCCAGACGACCTGCTGCATGCGCAAGTGCAAGCGTGGATCAATGGCGTTCCAGAAGAGCCGGACCGTGTGGTTTCCGGCTGGCAGATTGGGAAGGATCGCATGCAGCTCGCCAGGAGTCCCTGGCGTGGAACGCAGCGTGTAGCGCCCCACGAACTGGCCATCCACCGAGAGCAGCAGATCACTGGTGGTGAGCGGCGTGACAACGGCACCGGTGGCGCCCCACCATTCGTGCATGGCATTCACGCGCAATACGCAAGTTTCGCTGGCAGGAAGGACGAAGGCATATTCGACCCAGCCGCGGCCAAAGGCGACGGCGTTGGTCGAATCGCAGCGCCAGTCACCGGCGACGGCGGTGTAGTCTTTGCCCATGCGCGCGGCCACAGTCTGCCAGCCGTTGGTGAAGTCCACGGTGAGGGGGTCGGTACCGGTGAGCTGGAGCTCAGCGGCGTCGCTGACGCCATCACCATCCGTGTCGGCGCTATTCAGGGCCGTGTGGCTGGTGAGGGCCTCATAGGCATCGGCAAGGCCATCGTTGTCCGTGTCGGTGAGGAGCGGGTTGCCTTGGTAAGTGAGCACCTCGTCGCGGTCCAGGAGGCCGTCGTGGTCGGTATCCGCGCTGGAAGCCTGCAACACCGGGACCATCCAATCCGCGATGCCGTCGAGATTGGCGTCCGTGGTGTTGTCGATGGCCAGCAGGCGGACGCGCTGGATGGCAGGGCGGTCGATCACGCCATCCCAGGCGTAGCGATTGAGCCAAACGAGGTGGACGTTGTAGCTGGCGGGGGCCAACCAGGGGAGGATGATATGGTTGGTGGCGACGCCATAGTTGGCGCGGGCCGGGATGGTGATCGTGCCCACATCGATGCCGTTGGCATAGATCGCAAACGCAAAAGAGTAGTTCGGGATGGTCACGGCGGCCCAGTTGGCAGCGGAAATCTCCAGGAGGTGGAGACCGGCAACATCGGTCTGCAGGTCGTAGAAGAGCGAACAGACGGCGGAGTCCGGCCAGATGAGGAAGTCGCCGGATGGCGTGAAGGTATGGGTATTGTGGTCGATGATACGGGCGGAAGTCTCCCAGCCGCGGCGGGTGGTCTTGGCGAAGGCGTCGGGGAGGCCGTTTTGATTGGAATCGGACGATGCCGGGCTCAAACCAAAGATGTTGACCTCCTCGCCATCGGCAAGGACGTCGGCATCCGAGTAGGCATGGCGCGGATTGGCGCCGCGCAGGTACTCCTGCAGGTTGGCGAGGCCATCGTTGTCGGCATCGAGGGCCGCGTCATTCACGCAAGGGTTCAGACTATTCGCGACTTCCCAGCCATCAGGCATACCGTCGCCATCGGTGTCGGCGCGGGTGGGGTTGGTGCCCAGTTGGAACTCGCGCAGGTTGGTGAGACCGTCGGCATCCGGATCGGCGTTGGTGGCGACGCCCAAGGAACCGAA
>CAIOST010000138.1 GCA_903861045.1 uncultured bacterium
CAGCCTTCCATTCTTCCAACTCCCGCAGTTTGGGGGCATCCCTGTTCCCCTTGCTTTGCGTTGTAGTGTTGTAGGCCGCAACTCCGGTTGCGGCCCATTCCATGGCCGGAACCGGAGTTCCGGCCTACTGAACGCAACTCTGTAATGAAACAGGGATGCGCCGGGGCATTGTCGACCCGGAATTATGGCACGACAGGGCGCGTCCCCTTTGCTACCCTGAGCGCTGGTGGCTGTCCGCTTTTAGCGCATAGATCATTGGCGAGTGACGGACGGCAGGGATTCAGGACCGTTTATGACCACACCGCTGGAAATGACGTTTTTGGGCACGGGCACCTCGCTGGGGGTGCCGATGATCGGTTGTTCCTGCGACGTCTGCCTCTCCGCAGACTCACATAACCGGCGGCGCCGTTCGAGCGTCTATGTGGTGGCGGGTAGCACCCGGCTCGTAATCGACACCTCGCCGGATTTTCGGGAGCAGGCCCTGACTTTCGGCTTGCGGCAGGTGGATGCCGTACTCTTTACGCATGCCCATGCCGACCACATCCTGGGGCTGGATGATATCCGCCGCTTCAACACCCTGCAGTCCGCCGTGATTCCGGTGTACGCGGTGTCGGAAACCATGGCGGAGGTGCGTCGGGTCTTCTCCTATATTGGGCGGCCGGTGCAGCCGGGGCTCTACCGGCCGCAGGTTGATTTCCGCATTGTGCCGGTACAGAGCACCTTTGGCGTAGGCGAGGTGGAGATCACCGCGCTCCCCGTGGAGCATGGTGCGGAGCATACGGTGGGTTTTTGTCTGTCGTACCAGGGGCGCCGCATCGGCTATTTTCCGGATTGCCACCGCATGCCCGAGCCTACGCGGGAGGCCCTGCGAGGGGTGTCGCTGATGGTTCTGGATACGCTACGATATCGGCCGCATCCGACGCATCTGTGTGTGGCGGAGAGCATTGCGCTGCTGCAGGGGATTGGCGCGCCGGAATCTTACCTGACGCACCTCTGCCATGATCTGGACCATGCCCGGCTGGCGCGTGAACTGCCCGCTGGCATCCATGTTGCTTATGATGGTCTCGTCGTGCGTGTGTAGCGACGGTGTTTTTTGTGGCAGGTGTCCTATGGATCGATTACCATCGCCCCCTCTTATGCAGACGTTTACACATACTTGCAGGTCGTTCGTAGGCCTGTGCCGGCGCGGCTGGCTACTGACATGGTTGGGCATGCTGCCCGGCATGGCGGCGGAACCGCTCGGCTCGGTCACGACCGTGCCGATACCGCCCAAGGCAGTCTGGCGCGTGATGGCCTCCACGGTGGCGGGTGATGAGTATGATGCGCAGTTTGCGACCGATGGCAAGATGGAGACGCGCTGGAGCAGCGTCTCCGATGATAAACAGTGGCTACAGATCGATCTGGGCAGTTGTGCGGTGATCGGTGGCGCCACGCTGCATTGGGAGGAGGCCGCGGCCAGCGGGTACGAGATTCAGGTGGGGGTACGGACGGGCGAGTGGCGTACGGTCTATACGGCGGCGCATGGGGGGGGGAATGCCGAGGAGCTCTTCTTTCCCCCGGTGACCGCACGCTATGTGCGGCTGTTGTGTACGCGCCGCGCGACGGCCTGGGGGTATTCGCTGTGGGAAATTGACTTGCGGGAAGGGACGGATGCGCCGCTGGCTGGCAATGCGGCGCTGGCAGACGTCTGGTATCGCAATGGGGAGTGGGGGAATGCCTGGTTGGACGGCGGCGGGCAGGCGCAGAGCATTATCCTGGATTTGCAGCGTAACCGCCCGCTCAACGGCGTGCGCGTCGGCTGGGGGGACGTGACGCCGGTCAAGGCCTACCTGGCAATCTCCGCGGATCAGAAGGTTTGGAATGAGGTGGGCGCCGTGCGCGATGACGCGGGGGGGTTCGAGTCGCTGCCGGATGCCTGCATGAACGCGCGCTATGTGCGCGTGACCATGGCGGCGCCGCTCCCCAATGTGCGACTGTCGGTGCCGTACGTCACGTTACTGCGCCCGGCTGAGAAAGATATCCCCCTGTTGTGGTATCACCGCGCCGCCGCCCGCGCGCAGTCCGGACTCTATCCCGATATCCTGAACCGCCGACAAGCCTTCTGGACGGTGGTCGGCCTGCCGGGCGACACCCAGGAGAGTCTGATGGATGAGTTTGGCACCATCGAACCGGTGGCCGAAAGCAGTTCCGTGATGCCATTTTTTCGGGTCAACGGACGCGTGCTGACCACGGCGAATGCCACCCGTATCACGCCGGCACTGGAGGAGCGCTTGCTGCCGCTCCCCTCGGTTACCTGGCAGTTGCCGGCGTTCTCTCTCCGGGTGGAGAGCATCGTGCAGGGGAGTCTGACGGATTCGGTGAACCTGGCTTGTTACACGATCACCAATCAGTCTGCGGTGCCGCTCGTCGGCGATTTTCTGCTGGCGATCCGTCCGCTGCAGGTGAATCCCCCCTGGCAGCATGGCGGCTTGTCGCCAATCCGCGCCATGGCGTGTTTGACCAATGCGTGGGGGCTCGCCATCCACGTGAATGGACGCGATCAATACGATACGGTGACCATGCCGGACGCCTTTGGCGTCTGTCCGTTTGACGAGGGGGATGTGGCGGAATACATCCGGTTGGGCGTGCTCCCGCCGTCCACCGTGGTGACCAATGAAGGGTCGTATCTCTCGGGGGCGGTCTCCTATCGGCTGAATATCCCGCCCGGCGGGCAGCGCAAGATTCTGCTGGCCATGCCGCTGCATAACAGCATGGCGGGTCTCAACCAGTTCCTGCAGCGCCATGGCGCGGCACCGCGGGATCCTGTCACGGCCTATGAAGGGTTGCTGGACCAGCGCCGTCGCGAATGGCGGGCGCGTCTGGGGCGCGTATCCGTGGAGCTCCCCGATCGTGACGTGATGAATTTTCTCTATGCGCAGACGGGGTGGATTCTGATTAACAGCGATGGCTCGGCGCTGAATCCCGGGGCGCGCAACTACAAGCGCGTCTGGATCCGCGATGGCGCCCTGATCGGCGCGGCGCTGTTGCGCATGGGGCAGCACGAGGCGGTACGGGATTTTATTAACTGGTATGCTGCGTATATTACCGCCGATGGCTATGTGCCGCCGATTCTGAACAACGATGGCACCCCCTACAAGGGGATCGGCAACAATGTCGAGTACGACGCGCAGGGGCAGTTTATCTTCGCCGTGATGGAATATTTCCGCTTCACCGGTGACCGGGCCTTTCTCGAGCAGCATTATGCGACGATGCTGCGCGTCATGCAGTATCTGGAACGTCTGCGTACCCGCACGATGCAGGCCGATTATGCGACGGACGACCCGGCGCGGCTGCGCTACTACGGACTGCTCCCGCCGTCCATCAGCCACGAAGGGTATGCCACGCCGGTGCATAGCTACTGGGATGACCTGTTTGCGTTGAAGGGGTGGAAGGATGGGCGCGCGGCGTCCCTGGCGCTGGGACGGCAGGATGTCGCCGACTGGGCGGCGACCCAGTACAACGCGTTGCGCGCCTCGGTGCAGGCCTCCATGGAGCGGACCATCAGCGACAAAGGGATCAATTTCATTCCTGGCTGCGCGGAGCGCGGCGATATTGATCCAAACTCCACCAGTGTGGCGTTTTATCCGTGCGATGAAGTGGATCTGTTGCCCAAGTTGGTGCTGGAAGTAACCTACGAGCTCTATTATGAAGGGATCGTGGCGCGGAGTCGGCCGGGCTGGCACGGGGTCTATACCCCCTACGAGGCGCGCAATATTAATGCGCTGGTGCAGTTGGGGGACAAGGGGCGCGCGCATACGCTCCTGAAGCAGTTCATGGCCGGGCGACACCCGGCGGCTTGGAACCATCTGGCCGAAGTCGTGGTTAGCAACCCCCGCATTGGCACGTATGTCGGGGATATGCCGCATACGTGGGTGGGGGCAGATCTTGTGACCGGCCTGCGTAACCTGCTGGTCTATGAATATGCCGGGCAGTTGGTGCTGCTGGCCGGTGTGCCGGAAACCTGGGTTTTGGAGGATAACGGCGTGCGACTGCGCAACCTGCCCACGCACTTCGGTGCGCTGGCGCTGGTGGCCGTGGAACGCGACGGGAAACTGCGCGTAGATCTCACCGGTAAGATCCATGCCCCCAAGGGGGTTGTCTTGCATTGGCCGTTTGTTGGCAAACCCAAAAGCGTGATGGTCAACGGTGCCCCGTGGCACGACTGGGATGCGAAGGTCTGTCGCCTGCCCGGAGACTTCCAGGGTTCCCTCGTGGCCGAGTTGCCCGGCGAGCGCTAATCCGGTCCGCCGGTAGGCGCGTGGTATCTGGTTGGGGGCGGAAAGACCATGGTCTCGGAGGGGGGGCCGTCCGTTCGCTCGACGAGTCGCACAACGAATACGTGGGGTGCTTTGCTGTGATAAAGAAACGGTCCGTCCCCCTGCTGCGGATAGCCTTTTTTATGCTGGTCGGCAGCGTGTATGTCATGTGTCTGCGGCCACGGGGGCCCACGGCGTCAGCCATCCTGCGGAAATATCCGGACGCCGGTGAGATATGCGCCACGAACGTGGCCATGGCGGAGGTCCGGTTGGCGGTGGATGACCTGGCGGCCGTGCCGGCCGGTTTTTATCGGCTGAGCACCCAGGCGGCCGGTGTGGCTGACGTGCCGCACGTGCTAGGCGAGGCCTATACCACGCTCTGGATTCGTCCGGACCGGGAGATCTGGCTCTGCCCGGATCGCGAACGGTTCAAGGCGGAACAATGCTGGGGGTACGTTCGTAGTTTGCCCACACCAGCGTTGGTGAACGCGCTGAGTCGGGGCACTTCGCTGGATGGAATCGCAAAACAGTTTGGCCGCCCCAAGCAAGTGGCCGTCACGCAAAGCCGGTCGCGCTTCGGGCGCACCGAGGTCGTACAGCTTACCGCCACGTGGCAGAGTTTTGGCCAGGCCACCGCCGGGGAGCTCGGCGCATGCCAGGTGCAGTTCGACCTGGCCAAGGTGCGCGGACGATGGGTGACCACTGCCGGGCGCTGGTCATGCGCGCCGGGAGCGCTGGAAAAGGCCGGCAGCCACTGAACCTAGACACCCCCACTACACTCCCGGCTGATTCCGTGTTTGAAAGTCAGCGGAGCGCACGGTATACTTCCCGGCCATGCGTTTCGAGAAAGTAGGCGTGTTGATGGGCGGATGTTCCAGCGAGCGCGAGGTCTCGCTAACTTCCGGACGTGCGGTGGTGGCTGGGTTGCGTGAGGCCGGCTATGCCGTGACGCCGGTGATCCTGGACCAGGAGAGCGTGGCCGGGCAACTCGCTGAGCTGGATGCCGTATTCCTGGCCCTGCATGGCGGCTATGGCGAAAATGGCGGGGTGCAGGCGGATCTGGATGCCTTGCGCATGCCGTACACCGGTTCCGGCGCGCGCGCCAGCCGCACGGCCATGTGCAAGATCGCCACGAAGCAACGGTTGTTGCAGGCCGGCGTGCCGACCGCTGACTTTGATGTGCTGACGCGGGATATGGCGCAAACCCATCTGCCGTTGCCGGTGGTGGTCAAGCCGCCGCGCGATGGCTCGAGCGTGGGCATCTCCCGGGTGCGTACGCCGGCGGAGTGGCCCGCCGCACTGGCGGAAGCCCGGCGGCACGATCCGGCTGGCGAAGTGCTGGTCGAGACCTACCTGCCGGGGCGCGAGTGGACCGTTGGGATCGTGGGCGACGAGACCTTCCCGGTTATCGAGATCCAGCCGCCGGACGGCTGGTATGATTTCACCGCCAAATACACCAAGGGCGCCAGTCAGTATCTCTTCCCCGCGGGGCCTGAGGTGGCGGCGCTGACGCAGACCTGCCGGACGCTGGCGTTGGCCGCTTTTCAGGCCGTGGGATGCCGCGGGTTGGGGCGGGTGGATTTTCGCGTCCTGCCGGATGGACGCCCTTTTGTGCTGGAAATCAACACGTTGCCTGGCTTTACGCCGACGAGCCTGCTCCCCAAGGCCGCCGCGCAGGCCGGCATCTCCTTCGCCAACCTTTGCGACCGCATTCTGTCGCTGGCGTGTTATGATGCCCCCCTGTCACCATGAAGAAGTCCCCCTCGCAGACACGCCGGAAATGGTTCGCGCGCCGCAAACGGCGGACCGGGGACGGGGTATGGCTGCATGCCGCACCCACGCCGCGTCGTCGGGAGCATGGCCAGATGGAGCGCTGGATCGTAACCGCGGTCCTGTGCCTGTTGCTGCTGCTGGCCGGGGGCTTGTTTTATCGTTTTCATTTCTGTCGTAACCGCCAGTTCGTGCTGCAGAACCTTTCCATTATCAGCGGGTCCACCATTTCCGAAGGGTTGGTGCGCGATTTGTTGCTGAGAAAGCAGGCGGGGCCAGAGCGTGGCAGCGCGCCAGCGGAGTTTCTCTTTGGTCCGAATATCGCCGAAGTGCGGGAGGAGTTGCTGCGCATGGCGCCGGGCATCCGCACGCTTACGATCACGCGCCGGTTGCCGGGACGGCTGGATGTGCGCATCGTAGAACGAGAACCAGTTGGCCGCATCGGCACCAATGACCAGGTGATTGATGAAGAGGGTGTGATCTTCTCACGCAGCGTGGGGGTTGAACACCTGCCCCGGGTGGATGGCCTGGATGGCTTTTCGGTGCGGGATGGTGGCCATCAGGGAGGCTTGGGGTTGGCGGCCGTGCGCCTGCTGGCGGCTATCCGTCGTCCGGAAAGCGCCCTGCCGGTGGTCACGGTTGATATTTCACGCAAGGATTACCTTTTGCTGATCCTGCAGGATCAGCGTCAGGTCAAACTCTGGTGGCGTGGTATGGAGGCGGCTTCCGGCAGCGAATCGCGCGAGGCGCTCGCTAAACGGTTAAGAAAACTGTTGATTGCCATGGCCATGGCGCCGCAACGACAGGAGTGGGATGCGACCGTGCCGGATGATAACCGGATTTTCTCACGGTATTAAGGACACGCAGGCATGGCCAAGTCATATGCGGCAGTTTTGGAGATCGGTACGACCCACACGGTGGCGTTGATTGGCGAACCCTTGGATGGCGGGCGCGTACGCGTCGTGGGCAAGGGGTTGGCCCGTACCACCGGCGTACGCAAAGGGATCATCACGGAGATCAAACAGGCCACCAATGGTGTGCATGCGGCGCTGACCCAGGCCGCCGATGCCGCGGATGTCAACGTGGGCGAGATCCTGCTGGCCATCTCCGGCGCGCACATCAACACCTCCGCGAGCGAGGGGCGCTTGCCCGTGCGAGCGACGGATGGCAAGGTGACGCGGGATGACATGGATGAGATCCGCGATTTGGCGGCGGCCAACAAGCCCGGTCCGGACCGGGTGATCCTGCATGCCATTCCCCAGTTCTACAAGCTCGACGACCTCGATGGGATCACCAACCCCGAGGGCATGCGCGGCAAACAGTTGCGGTTGGGCACGCTCTTCATTCATGGGTTGCAAGAGCGGGTGGATGACGCCGTAAACCTGTTAAAAGGGCAGGACCTCGATACGCGTAGCGTGATGTTCAGTGCCCTGGCCGCCGCTGCCGCGGTGCTGACGCCCGAGCAACGCAATCAGGGGGTGGTGCTCATTGATCTGGGCGGCGGCACCACCAACTATGTAGTCTTTTTTCATAATGTCGTGGTGGCGGCAGGTTCCCTCGGCATCGGCGGCGACCATGTGACCAACGACATTGCGCAGGCGTTCAGCATTTCGATGAGCCAGGCCGAGGAGATCAAACTCGCGGAAGGGTGCGCGATGATTGACCCGACGCGCAGCGGGCGGCGGATTGAGCTGCCATCCACCAGTTTGACCATCTCCACGGCCCGTTCGATCAGCGTCAAGGCCCTGCACACGGTCATGGAAGCGCGCCTGCGTGAGACGCTGACCCTGATCCGCGAACAGGTCGGCCTGGAACTGCGCCATGCGGGCGCGGGCGTCGTCTTTACCGGCGGCGGCGCCTATATGCCCAGGCTGGACGAATTGGCGGATCGCGTCTTTGGCATGCGGGCACGCATTGGGGAGCCGTTGCCGCAGTATGTGGATAACATCCTCGACGAGCGTTTCCGACCGGCCATGCTGGCCACCACGGCCGGCCTGCTGATCCGCCGCGCGCAAATGCGCGACGAGGACGGTCCGCTAAGCATGATCGGAGAGTGGTTCCGAAAGAGCACGAAGGGCTTTGCGCGATGAGTAGCGATACCACAGGGTTGATGTTGGTTGGCATCGGCGGCGGCGGGTGCCGCATGGTGGCCGCCGCGTGCCGGGCGCATGGCGAAGGGGTGGCCGCCGTCGGCTTTGATACCGATGAGGTTGCCAGCCGTAATACGCCGGGCGTAAAAGTGCATCTGATTGGCGCCACCCGCCTCAACAAACAGGGGGCCGGCGGCGTCCATTCTAACGGCCGCTTGGCAGCGCAGGATGACCTGCCTGGCATTCTGGCGCACCTCAAGGATGCGCGCGTCGTGGTGGTGGTGGCGTGCCTCGGCGGGGGCACCGGTGGCGGCGCGACGCCTGTCATCCTGCAGGCCTTGCGCGCGGAAGGGAAGCTGACGCTCTGTTTTGTGACCACGCCGTTCGCCTTTGAAGGCGCCGACCGGCGGCAGATGGCGGAGCGCGACCGTCCCTTGCTCGAGCAGCATGCCGATACGCTGGTACAGATTCCCTTGGATGAACTCTATGCCGGGCAGGAACAGCAGGCGCTGGCCGAGGCCAGTCGCGAGGCGGATGCCAGACTGGCCAGCGGATTATGCCTGCTGTGGCGCTTGCTGCTGACGCCCGGCTACATCAGCTTTGATCCGGCCCGCCTGCAGAACATGATTGACCGGGCTGGCTTGGCGCGGTTTGGCGTGGCCGCGGCCACGGGCGCCGATCGCAGCGAAACCGTCGTCGCGGCCCTGACGAGCACCCCGCTGCTGCGTAAGGGCGCGGCGCTGTCCGGCGCGCGCGCCCTGGCGCTGGGCATCCTGGCGGGCGCGGATCTGCGCTTGGCGGAAATCGGCACGATCATGGAGCGCATCCGCGCCGCTTGTCCCAAAGACGTGCACATCGAGATGGGCGTGGTGCTGGATGCCTGTTTTGACGGGCGGGTGGAGCTGGTGGCACTGGCCTTTGAACAGTGGCTGCCGGTCGAGCGGCGCGCCGGCATGACCACGGGCGGAGAGTACAGCGTGGAACCACTGGCCAAGGAGCGCCCGCGCGATAGCAAGTTGCAGGTGGGGAGCGGGAAGTTCCGCGGCGTGGAAAAAACCGTCATCAAAGGCGAGGACTTCGATATCCCCACCTACCAGCGTCTGCATATCCGACTGGAACGGTAGTCGCGCCGTGGGAGCTGTGGCACCCGTACGCGTGGCGTGCGCAGCAGCAATTCGAATTATGGACTTGTGGCGGCGGGTCCGGCGGCCCCGCCCTACCAATACCAGTGTGAAAACGACGAATTATGGCAGGTAG
>CAIOST010000139.1 GCA_903861045.1 uncultured bacterium
GCCGCCGGACCCGCCGCCATAAGTCCATAATTAGAACTGCTGCTCTTCTGAAGCCGGCCCTTGAGTAAAGCGTAGCGGCCGTGCTAGCATCCCGATTTTATGGCAATCAAGCTACTACGACTATTGGTCGGGATCCTGTTGCTGCCGCTGGGCGTGGCTGTGACGTGGGCGTTGGTGGATCTGCTCTGCGCGCTCCCCCCCACGAGGGAACTCTTCACATCCCCGACCATCGCCTTGCTGGGCGGCTATTTTTGCTGGCTGGCCATGTACCTATGCGTCATGCGCCCCTTGCACGCCTATGTCTGGGCGCATGAACTCACGCATGCGCTCTGGGGGCTGCTCTTTTTCGCCAAGGTCCACTCCATCCGCGTCAAGCCCACTGGCGGGGCGGTCTCGCTCTCCAAGACCAACATTCTCATCGCCCTCTCCCCCTACTTCTTCCCCTTCTATACCATGCTCGTGCTGCTCCTGCGCTGGCTGCTGTCGCTCTGGCTCCCCATGGAACCCTACCAACTGATTTGGCTATTCCTAATTGGTTTTACCTGGGGGTTCCACTTCACCTTCACGATCCAAACCCTGCTGATTCACCAACCGGACATCGTGGATAACGGCCGCGTCTTCTCGCTCGCGTTGATCTACCTGCTGAACCTAACAGGGATTGGCCTCTGGGTGGTCTGCACCACGGAGGCCACCCTCGCCGCCCTGAGCGACTATCTGACCCTCCGCACCACGCTGGTTTACAGCGCGATCATGGACTACGCGGTGGCCGGCTACGATCTGCTGCGCGCCGCGCTATTCTAGAGCCCCCATGCTCGCGTTAATCCGGGTCAGCCCGATTGACGATCTGGTCGGCTTCCTTGAGCACCGCCAGTTCGGCATAGTCATACCGGGAGGGCGAATGATGGTTCCCGATAATATTCTTCACGATCTCGATCTTCGCCGGCGGAAAGCCGATCGCCTGCAGCAGACGCTCCGCTGCGGCGGGCCCGTACGCTTCCTGGGTCTTGCCGTTGTTGTAGCCATGCCGTTCCTCCGAGACCTTGATCCCGACATCGTGCAGGAGCGCACTCGCGCAAACAATCTCCGGATCGCACGCCGGAACCTTCGCCATGAGTCTCTCGGCATGCTGCCAGACCAGCAAAGCGTGCTCAATGCGCCGATCATCGGCACCAAAATAGGCCAGCAGGCTACGGACCAATTGCGCGCGTAAGTATTTCATGGTTCCCACCAAAGTCGGACTGCCCGACTCTTCGCCCTGGTATGACTATGACGTCTGCCATGCCCATACAGTACAACAACCACGCCGGTTGCGTGTAGCCCGAAAAATAAGGATTTTCGATGGCATTTAGGGCGTAATTCGCAATTCTAATTATGATAGCCGCTATCGGAATACAAATCGGTATCGGGACCGAAATCGACGAGAAAGCAAGGAATTCGACCCCGATAGCGATAGCGATTTCGATTTCGACTTTACAGATGTGCCATAATTAGAATCGTCAGGGCGCAATTCGCCTTGCGATCCACGGCACCCCAAGGCATGCTGCTGGCATGTCAACCACCGCTGGCTACCAGGCGCCCGGCACAGGCACACAAAAAGCGCGCCTGGCGCTGCTCTTCCTGCTCGTGGCGCTGGCGATCATTGTGCCGTTTCTGTTCTGGGGCGAGGCCATTACGGTAGCCGTGCAGGCCTTCCTGCAGCAGGCCGCGGCGCGCCCCATGCTGGCGGCGCTAGTGCTGGCAGGGCTGCTGGCGGTGGACATTATTGCCCCCATCCCGTCGAGCCTGATCGGCACAGCGTGCGGGGTGGTACTGGGGTTTGGCGTCGGCACGCTGGTCGGCTTTACCGGACTGACCATCAGTTGTGTGGCCGGCTACGCACTGGGGCGGCTCTGCCGTACCCCGGCCACGCGGCTGGCCGGCGATGCGCAGATGCGGCGGCTGGAACAGGCCCAGGCGCGCTGGGGCGTCTGGTTGCTGGCAGCCCTGCGGCCGGTGCCGGTCCTGGCGGAAGCTTCGGTGCTTTTTGCCGGCTTGACCCGCCAGCCTTTGGCGCAGGCCGCGCCGGTCCTGCTGCTGGCGAACCTTGGCGTGGCCGCAGTCTACGCCGCCATCGGCGCCTGGGCGTCGCATATCAACGCTTTCCTACCAGCCTGCCTGGGCGCGATCCTGCTGCCAGGGGTGGGGCTATGGCTCACGCAGCGCCGACACGAGTGATAAGCTGCCGCAAGCAAGGGTGGCAATCACCCCCGCCCGCCGCGCCTCGGCCATCGCCCAGCGTGCTGCGTACTATTTCTCTGCGAGCAGCACCGGTTGGCTCACATCCGGCCGCTGCCGCAGGCGCACCACCAGGTCGGCGGGATCCAGCGCGAAGCACGGATCGATCTCCACCGGCACCAACGGATACCCCTGCGCGTCATCCGGCACCGCCACGCCCACGGCCTTGAGCCAGCGGGCCCACTTAGCCGAGAGATCGCGCCGCGTCGTATCCGGGGAGTCATCGCCCGTAGCATTCTTGACCGGCGAGAACTCCTCGCACCGATCGAAGGCCAGATTCACAACCTTCTTCGCATCCGGCAACACATCAAAGATAAACTTTTCGAACTTGTACCCATTGGGCTTGGACGGTGTCACCGTCTTGCCATCATCCTGGCAGACCGGCACCTTCTTATGGGCCACATGCAACGGCAGCGCCGCACGCGCCTCCTGCTGCAGAAACGCAAAGGAGAAAACATGGATAGCCACGCTGCCGTACTTGAAATAGAGCTCGCCGTCGGCGGTGCGCTGGTTCTTCTGCTCGTTGGTCAGTTCGCTGTACTCCACCATGGCGCAACGGCCGTCCCGCTCCACCACCACGCCGAGCCCTTCCTGCGGGTCACGCTTGGCGCACACTTTCAGTGAGATCTCAGCCTGCTCCAGCAGATGGACCCCCAGGAAGGTCGGGTCGGCCACCTCGACCATGGGGTTGTCCACCTGGAAGTAGAAAATCGTCTGCAGTCGGCGCTTGCTCATATCCGCCAGCGCGCCGCTGGCATCGAGGGCAGACAACGTGCCGCCATGGCCATCCGGACTCTGGAAGAGGTGTCCCGGCGCATCGAGGATGATCTGACCCTGCGCATCCAGCGCTGGCCACATGCCCTGCTCGAAGAAGAAAACATCCGCTGGCGGCATGCCGAACCAGTTGTGCGCCTCGAAGCAGGCGCGCGTGGTCGCATGATTGGCATCGCTAACCATAATGTAGAGCGGAATGGTAACGCCATGCCGCCGCCCGAGCGCCAGCACTTTGCGGACATGAAAATGGAACAGCACGGCCTGCGAGATCGGCCCGATCGGATACGCCCCCTTGGGCCCTTCAAATCCCAAGCGCGACCCCTGTCCACCAGCCACCAGCACCACCCCCACGCGACCGGCACGCAACTCCTCTTCCCCTCGCGCCACCGCACGCGTACGCGCAGCCGCGTCCAACTCCACCACGCGGGCGGGGGAAATCTGGCCGGTAGCCGCCGCGGCCGCCTGCGGCGACTGCAACATTGCCTGCATGCGGCCGATACTGGCAAAATCCAACGCTGCCACCTGCCGCAGCAGGGCCGCACGCGCCTCCGCGTCCAGCCGATCCCAAAACCGCAACAGATGCGACTGCTTGTGCTGCTTCAACACCGCCTGGGCTTTTTCGTAGGTCATGCTCGAGATCCTTTCCGACAAGGGGACGATTGTGCCGCCCCACGCTTATGACACAACCATCCCGTTATGGGTCCGCGGGGGCCGCGGCCTTGGCTTCCGCCTGTTGTTTCAAGTACGCCTCAATAAACGGCTGCAAAGCGCCATCCAGCACCGCACCCGTATTGGAAGTCTCATGGTCGGTGCGATGATCCTTCACCATCGTGTACGGCTGCAGCACATAGGAGCGAATTTGGCTCCCCCAGGCGATCTCGCCCTTCTCGCCATAGAAGCGCTCCAGCTCCTTGCGCTGCTTGTCCGACTGCCATTCATACAGTTTGGCCTTGAGTATACTCATGGCCTTGGAGCGGTTCTTGTGCTGCGAACGCTCCGCCTGGCAAGCCACCACAATCCCGGTAGGCAAGTGGGTCAAGCGGATCGCGGAGTCGGTCTTGTTCACATGCTGGCCACCCGAACCGCCGGAGCGGTAGGTGTCCACACGCAAATCGGCCTCGTTGATCTCGACCTCGATATCGTCCGCTAGTTCCGCCACCACATCCAGGGCGGTGAACGAGGTGTGTCGGCGCTTGGCGGAATCGAACGGACTGATGCGCACCAACCGGTGCACCCCGCGCTCGGCCTTCAAATAGCCGTAAGCATAGGAACCGCGCACCAGGAAACAGACGCTCTTCAAGCCGGCTTCGTCGCCGGGCTGACTGTCCATCACCTCGACCTCAAAGCCGTTATCCTCGCAATAGCGCCGGTACATACGGAAGAGCATGTCCGCCCAGTCGCACGACTCGGTACCGCCCGCGCCGGCGTGCAGCGTGAGGAAGGCATTACACGCATCCAGCTTGCCGCCGAGCAAAGACTGCAACCGCAGCTTGTTATAGAGCAGATCCGCCTGCCGCAGCAGTCCGGCCAGATCGGCGAGGGCCTGCTTGCGTGCCGCGCCGCCCTCCTCCTCCGCGCCGGTCAGCTCCAGCATAACGCCCGCGTCCTCGATCTGCCGCGCGAACTCATCGTACGGCCTCACAAAGGCGCGCTGCGCGTTCGTACGGTCAATCACCTCCCGTGCGGCATTCGGGTTATCCCAGAATCCGGGGGCGATGGCACGAGCTTCTAATTCCAGCAATACGAGACGTCGGTTATCGACGTCAAAGATAACCTCGCATCTCTATCAGTTCTGCGCGCAACTGATCGAGGCGACTCACGGCCAACTCCATAGTCATGTCAAAACATCCTTGCCCGTCCAGTCTGGACGAATGGCGGCTATTATCGCCCGCCCCGCCCGCCACGGCAAGCAATCAATGCGACACCGCCGCCCGATAGACCGCGGCGGTCTCCTGACACATGCGCGCCAGCGTGTAGTCCGCCACCCGCCGGCGACCGGCGGCTACCAGGCGCGCGCGTTCCACGGGCGTTCGTAACACCCCCACCACCGCCGCTGCCAGCAGTTCCGGATGATGCGGCGGCACCAGCACGGCACAGCCCGCCGCCGCCGCTACATCCACGATCCCGCCCACCCCGGTGGCAACCACCGGTGTCCCGGCCTGCAGCGCCTCCAGCAGTGTATAGGGGAGCCCTTCCCAACGCGAGGGGATCACCAGCAGCGTGGCCGCCGCCAACTCCGTTGCGGTCGCCTCGGCGGTATGCGCCTCGCCAAAAGAAACGCGCTCCCGCCACGGCTGGGCCCCCACCTGCCGCCGCAGCCACCCCTCCCACGGCCCACCCCCTACGAAACGCACCTGTACATCCGGCACCTGCGTGAAAATCGCCGGCAACGCCGACACCAATAAATCCGGACCTTTCTGGCGACAGAACCGCCCCAGAAACAAGACCACCGGCGCGCCCGTCGGCTCAGGCGCAGCGGGTCGCTGCGCCGGCGGCATGCCATTGGCGACCAGCGCCACCTGCGCGGCCGCAAACCCCAGCGCACACGCCTCCTCCCGCTCCTCGGCCGAAACCGCCACCAGCCGTGTGGTCCAGGGCACCGCCAGGCGCTCCAAGGAGCGATAAAACCAGTCGCGCCACGCCGCACCTGTTTCCAGAAACGGGAAGGCATGCGGCGTATAGACCGTGGCGCGCACCGCCGCCAGGCGCGCGGCCAGCCGCCCCAGAAAACCGGCCTTCGCGCTATGGGCATGCACCACCTCCGGGCGCAACCGCCGCAGCAACCGCACCAACCGCAGCAGCGCCACCAGATCCGCCAACGGCGCCACCCGCCGCTGCATGGGGATGACATGCACGCCAATCCCGGCCGCCCGGAAGAGCGCCAAGTCCTGCTCGAAAGCCGGATCGCGCCGCAGCGAGACAATCAGCGCCTGGCGAAACTCGGCCGGATCCAACCCCAGAGCCAGCTCGCGCAGATGGCGCCGCGTACCGCCTGTCGTGGCCTCCAGAATATGTACCAGGTACAGCATGGGAAGATCCGTCACCGCGTACCAGTTATGATGCACCTGTTTCTCAGCACCAAATGACTTGTACCGGCTGGCCGTCCGGGGCCGTGCGTGTCTCGACACTCAGGCGCGCGTCCCAGGGCTTGGCGCGCGCTTCGGGGCGGCGGTCGAAAATGACTAGGTGGCGGGTATCCGCAGCCATGGTGTTGGCATAGCGGGCGATCTGTTCGAGGCCTTGGCCAATCGTCGCCTCACGTCCCATGCGCGGATGCACGAGCTTGATCTCAACAATGTTCGTCCGCCCTCCGAAACGAATGCCCAGGTCCACCCGCCCACGGCC
>CAIOST010000140.1 GCA_903861045.1 uncultured bacterium
GGGCTTTCCTGCCCGCGCTATACCCGATACCCGGCTTCTCAACCCATCCCGATCACATCCAGACTCATACAATTTCCCCTCACAAACCCGGAAGCGCCCTGCTGGCCGCTACTACGACTTTCTGTTGGCTCGCACTCCATTTTCTGAGAATTTGGATGACGTGAACTACATAAGGCTGATTCATCAGCACGTGGCATAATCCTAGCACCGTACGTGGAGCATCTCTTTGGCTGTACCAATCAGGTGCCGCAGACACGCGGCAGCGCGGGCTCCCCGGTGGGCTGGCCCCACCGGGAGCAAAGTTCCGCGGCATAAAGGAAGCAGCGAAGTTTGCCAAGCAAAAGGAATGGCGCGAGGTCAGGCCGCAGCGACCACACCTCGCGCCGCTCCTGTTGCTTTGATTTTCTCACTTTTTCGCCGCTCACTCTGATCTTCCCGTTCCGGCGGCACAAGGCCGCCGGGGCCGGCAGACAGACGCTCACCGGAAGACGGATCCAGGTTGAATAATTAGACTTACTGCGCGCGCACGATCCACGCGCCCTCGCCCGGGATAAGCCCCTGCAGCCCGTCGCGCAGCAGCGTGGCCCCATCGCATGCGACCGGCGCCTGCCCCGTGGCCTCGAAGCCCGCCATGATGCTGTACCGCGCCTCGGGCTGGAGCCCGTTCAGGCGCATGCGCGGCATCGCGCCGGAGGCACCCAATCGGTAAATAAAGACCAGGCTGGTATCGCTGCCTGGGCGCTGCAACTGAAACCCGAGCCACCCCTCCCGTCGATCAATGGCCAAGGGCGGCGTCAGCAAATGCCCGGCCGCGCCGACAATGAACTGCCGCCACTCCTTGTAGAAGGCCACCCCTTGCGCCACCCGCGCGCGCTGTTCCGCCGTCAACCCGAGCAGGTCCCCGCTCAAGCCCAGCATGCCGGGCATGGCAGCCAACAGGGCATAGTCCAGCCAAACACTTTCCATCACCGGATACCACACCCCTCCGCCGGGCACGATGATGATCGCCGGCGAATCGCTCAGCGCCCGCCCGTACTGGGGCACAGCCTGCTGAAGCGAACGAATCACGGTCCACCGGCCAATCCGGCCGGGCGGCAGGCGCAACCACGCGCCCTGCGAGATACGGAGCATGTCCGTCGGATTTACTGTATCGCTAAGGAAATGCCCGTCAACATGGCTCATCAGCTCCAGGTCGCCCCGCATGGCACCGCTCGCGCACCCCTCAAAGAAGGTGCCCGGATAGGCCGCGCGCACCGCGTCCAGCATGCGATACCACGCGGCCATGTAGTCGGCAAGCTCCGCGCCGGCGTCGTCGATATCCAGCTTGAAGTTGAAATCGATCTTCATCCAGGCCAGCCGGTAGGTATCCACCAGTCGCCCGATTTCATTGCGCAGCCATTGCCAGGCGGCCGGTTGCGTCAAATCGATGCGGGCCTGATTGCCAACCGGAATAAACCACTCGGGGTGCGCAGCACGCACAGGCGCCAAGGAGCCAAACCGTTCCGGCTCCATCCAGAGCCCGAACCCAAGGCCGGCCGCGCGCACTTCGTCGGCAAACTCACGCATCCGCCCGCAGAAGGCCGTGGTCGTCTTCTCCCGCCAGTCGCCGGTCTGCGCCCCCCAGTCCCCGTCCCCGGCGCCGTACCAGCCGGCATCGACCACAAAGACCTCGCAGCCGACTTCCTTAGCCACCGCCAGTTGCGCGCGCAGGCGGGGCACGTCCAGGATCTCGAACTGGTCGAACCAGGTGTTGTAGACCACCGGCGCTGCCGGCTTGGCAGCGCGGAAGTGATGGGACAGGAGATAGCGGTGCAAGGCGGGCGCCGCCAGCTCCGGCTCCCCGTGCGGGACCGCCTGGAAGAGGAGTTCCGGCAGGGCAAACGTCTCACCGGGCTGTATGGCACGGTTCAGGTTCTCGTCGGCCAGTCCCAACTCCACCACGGCATAGGCCAAATTCGCGAAGCAGGCCACCGGTGCCACCCGGATGGTCCAGTTCCCCTTAGGCAGAATGTGAAACGCGATACCGTGCCCGTCCCCGACGCCGCGCAGCGCCAGATATGGCGTACCGCCCTCGGTCGTGCGACCGGAGAGGTGATTCAGGCGCAAGCCCGCGTGCAACGGCTGCCACGCGCCCTGGTTCTCGCGGCACCAACTGCTCCCCTGCGTGTAGCACTCGTAGCGCCCCTGCGGCAAGGCGACACGCGCCAGGCAGCGCGTCAACACGACCGGTGCCGCGCCACTATTGGTCACCGCATCCCGGCGGCTCACCACGCCGGTCGCGGCATCGCCCTGCCACACGGTCTCCAGCCGCAGTGCCGTCTGACCGACGCGCCAGCGGCACGTCACGGTATCCGCCGTCTCCGCCAGATGCTCCAGCACCAGTTGCGCGCCTTCATAGCGGTGGCCGTCGACGCGCAGTAACGCCACGCCATGCAACTCCGCAGGCCCTTGGCTGGGATCCTGCCCCTCGAGCGCCATCCCGCACAGGCGGGTCAGCCTGAAGCGATTGTCCGTGGTTAGAAATGAAGTCCCCTCAGCCAATGACGTCACACTTGCATCGCGCTTATTTCACGCACTCTTTGTTAAACCGTGGCCGTTGACAACCCATACCGGACATCCACCCCGAACGAACCATCCGGTGCCGAAACGCCGCCCGCTCGCATGGATCAGAAAGCGCTTTTGGGCGAGCCCCGTTCGGCCGCCGCCGCAGCGTCCGAAAGCCTGCTGCAACAGGGCTTATGCAGCGAATTCATAACTTGCAGCGTGTCAGAAACGGGTAGGAACGTCAAGCGCAACACCGAACAACACTAGCCAGCCAGGCACCAGCAAGTGCCATGGTCCATGCTCGTTTTGTTGGCTAAATAAATTCTCGTTCGCATGTAAGATTCCCGCCCGTTTGGCATATACCATGGTAGGAAAGGAGGACACACCCGGCCAGGGGGGGGGGAACCATGCAGGACGTCCACACAATTCCCTGACTTGCGTGCTCTTCGTTGGCTTCCTAATGAATCTAGCCTTTCGCCGCGCCACCAACTTGAATCGCACCCCACGGCGCGCCGCCAAGGATTCCGCCTTGACACAACCCCCGCTACACCTGACACTTCCCGCTTTTAACCCAAGCAGGAGGCCTTATGGCTGAGAAGGAAAAGAAGGGCGCAGCGTCGCAACTGGACGCAGTTATCTCTCACATTCGCAAGGAGTTCGGTGAGGCGGCCATCATGCGTCTGGGTGATGCGGAGGCGGCCAAGGACATCGCCGTCATCCCCACCGGTGCCTTCTCCCTCGATCTGGCGCTGGGCGTGGGCGGCCTGCCGCGCGGCCGGGTGGTAGAAGTCTTTGGCCAGGAATCCTCCGGCAAAACCACGCTGGCACTGCACATCATCGCCAACGCGCAGAAAAACGGCGGCATGGCCGCGTTCGTCGATGCCGAACATGCTTTGGACCCGAATTACGCCGCCCGCCTGGGCGTGAAACTGGATGATTTGCTGGTCAGCCAGCCCAACTCCGGCGAGGAAGCGCTCACCATCACCGAGCAATTGGTGAAAAGTGGCGCCCTGGACGTGGTGGTGGTGGACTCCGTGGCCGCGCTGGCACCGCAAGCCGAACTGGATGGCAGCATGGGCGACTCGCATGTCGGCCTGCAGGCCCGCCTGATGTCCCAGGCCATGCGCAAGCTCACCAGCGCTATCTCGCAAACCAAGACCCTCTGCCTCTTTACCAATCAGATCCGCGAAAAGATTGGCGTCATGTTTGGCAATCCGGAGACCACCCCCGGTGGCCGCGCGCTGAAGTTTTATTCCTCGGTGCGCCTCAACGTGCAGCGCATCGGCGCCCTCAAGGACCCCAGCGGCAGCGTGGTCGGCAACCGTACCCGCGTCAAGGTCGTCAAAAACAAGGTGGCACCCCCGTTCCAGGAAGCCGAGTTCGACATCCTGTACGCCCGCGGCATCTCCTGGGAAGGTTCCGTGCTGGACGCCGGCTTGCTGTACAGTGTCGTTACCAAGCGGGGCTCGTGGTTGAGCTTCGGCGCCGAGCAGATCGGGCAGGGCGCCATGGTCGCCACCGAGCACCTGCGCAGCCACCCCGAAATCACGGACAAGATCGTGGCCAAGGTCCGCGAAGCCATCAAGAACGGCGTCAAGCCGGTCAAGCCTGGCGCGGATTGAGGCCTGGCAGGCTGGAGGTGGGTACACCGCAACCGCAGCGTAGGGTAAAAGCGATGGGCACCTTCCACATCAGTTGCAGGATCGAGAACCACGTGCACCGCGATCGCTCCATCTGCATTTCCAAGATGCTGGTGGATACCGGCAGCGAATACACGTGGATTCCTGCGTCGAAACTGGAAACCATCGGCGTGGTGCGGGAGAAGAAGGACCTGCAGTTTGTCATGGCCAATGGCCAGTGTATTACGCGCAGTGTAGGGTTTGCGGTTCTGCGGGTCGAACGTGCCTTCACGATCGACGAGGTCGTTTTTGCGGAACCCGGAGATCTGGTGCTGCTCGGTGCGCGCACGCTGGAAGGGCTGAACCTCGTGGTCGACGCATCCCGCAAGAAACTCGTCGCCGCCGGTCCGCATCCGGCGGCGTAAACGACTTACGGTTCTGTCCTGCGTGGCGGGCGCATTCCTATTTCACTACATGACAACGGCCTCCATTTAGACCACCAAGAATCATTTGAGCGCTCTGCTGGACCAGGTGCGGCACGGGCAGCGTGTGCTCATTACGGATCGCGGTGTTCCCGTGGCTATGCTGGTACAGCCGGACGCTGCTGCTGACGCCGACTCCGATGGGCGGATCCAGCGTTTGCGGCGCAAGGGCATCATCACCGGCGGCAGCGGTTATGTTGACATTCGGAAGCTTAGGCCGCCCCGCCGGTTGCCTGGCGCGGGCGCTCCGCTATCCGACGCGCTGCAGTGGGATCGCGAAGGGTTATGCATGCGGGGATGAGGAGCATGCCATGAAGGGGAAGCGGGGCCATGCTCAAGCCGCCGAACTGGAAGAGCCCACAAAGTGTACGACGAAGCGTAGACGACAAAGTGTGCGACGAAGTGTGGGAAGAAGTGAGGGACCTCCACCGTATCCACAGGAGATTTTCAGCTACGGATTATGCGGATTTCGCGGATTGGGAGAGTGGGTGGCATTGATGGCTCAACCAAACGAAATCCGCGCCATCCGCGTCATCCGTAGCTAAAAGA
>CAIOST010000141.1 GCA_903861045.1 uncultured bacterium
CCCGGGCGCATCCTTGTTTCATTACAGAGTTGCGTTCAGTAGGCCGGAACTCCGGTTCCGGCCATGGAATGGGCCGCAACCGGAGTTGCGGCCTACCACACTACAACGCAAAGCAAGGGGAACAGGGATGCGCCCTCGGCCAGGGGCGACGCATCTATTTTCTCGGGCTTCTAGCCATATTGGCTCGGTTGAGGAATGGGTAATTTTGCGGCGGCTTGACGCCGCTTTCCTACAGCCATTCTCATTATGGACTTTTGGCGACGGATCCGGCGGCCCCGCTACCAATAACAGTGTGAAATCGACGAATTGTGCATGGTCTTTTCCTGAAGACCTGGTTCTAGGGTGTCGCTTCAGGAAAAAACCATGACGAATTGTGACAGGTAGGGCGTTGCCGCCGGACCCGCCGATTGCCATAATGAGAATTGCTGCTTTGTAGTAACCACAGATGGCGCATTGGTGTATGCTAAAAGAACAGGGAAATTACGGCGGAATAACCGCATTAGGCGACGACAAGGCGCGGTTGGTACAGGGAATGCTTTTTGATTGCGTAGCATTCTTGAGAATGCCATGGTTGCAAAGGAGCGTGCCGCCCCGATGATCCGCTTCCCGCGAAATGCGTATCCGTTCTGCCGCTGGGCCGCCATGCTGGGGATCCTCCTGGGGGGCTGGGCGGGTGGCGTGTACGCACAGAGCAACCTCACCATCTATGGCGAGGCACTGGCGGGCGACTGGGCCAACTGGAGCTGGGCTACGGTGAATCTGGCGGCCACCACCCCGGTGCATGCCGGCTCCCGCGCAATCAGCGTCACGGCCGGCGGGTATCAGGCGTTCTACGTGCACACCACGGCCATGTACTCCGGCGCGTATACCGGACTCACCTTCTGGATTCATGGGGGCTCGGCGGGCGGTCAGCCGCTGCAGATTCAGGGCATGCTGGCCGGAGCGGCGCAGCCGGCCGTCGGACTCCCGGCTCCCACGGCCGGCACCTGGAAACAGGTGAAGATCCCCCTGACGACCTTGGGCGTGGCGAGCAACAGCACCTTTGATGGCTTCTGGATCCAGTCCACCAGCGGCTCGGCCATCCCAACCTTTTATGTGGATGACATCCAGTTGCTGGCGAACACCGCGGTGGCCGCCCCCCTCTCCGCCCCCGTGACCATCACGGTGGATGCGGCCGTCAACCGGCGCGCGATCTCGCCGCTGATTTACGGCGTCAGCGCGGGCGACTCCAATGTCTTGCGCACCCTGCGCTCCCCCCTAAATCGGCACGGGGGCAACCTGGCCTCCCGCTACAACTGGCTCACCAATGCCTCGAACCATGCGGCCGACTGGTACTTCGAAAGCCTGCCGCAAGCTGGCAGCGGCCCCGGGGGGGCCGTGGATAACCTGATCCGCGATTCGCTGAACGGGGAGGCCGCTGCCATGATCACCATCCCCATCAATGGCTGGGTGGCCAAACTGGGGAACACCGGCCAGCGGCTGAGTAGTTACTCCATCGCTAAATATGGCGCCCAGACCGGCAGTGATGCGCAATGGTTTCCGGACGCGGGCAACGGCCTCCGCAGCGCCACGGGGCAGGCCATTACCAACAACAACCCCACAGATGCCAATATGGCCGTCACGACGAACTTTCAGGCCGGCTGGATCCGCTACCTCACCAACCGCTGGGGGTCTGCCACCCATGGCGGCGTCCGGTATTACCTGATGGACAACGAATGGGGGCTCTGGCACACCACGCACCGCGATGTCTGGCCAGTCGGTGTGACCATGAATCAGGCGCGGGATCTCTTCTGTGATTATGCTGCCATGGTTAAGTCGATCGATCCACAGGCCAACATCCTGGGGCCGGAGGAGTGGGGGTGGACTGGCTTTCTCTATAGCGGCTATGATGCGCAATGGGGGGCGCAACATGGCTGGGGCGGCACCTTGCCCGACCGTGCGGCGCACGGCAATATGGATTTCATCCCCTGGTGGCTGGGGCAGGTGGCACAACGCAGCGCGGCCGCCGGCCGGCGGCTGCTGGATGTCTTCACCCTGCACTTCTACCCGCAAGGCGGGGAGTTCAGCGAAGACGTTTCCTCCGCCATGCAGCTTCGCCGTAACCGTTCCACGCGCGCCCTGTGGGATACCAACTACGTCGACGAAACCTGGATCGCCGATCGCGTAGCCTTGATCCCCCGCATGCAGAACTGGGTGACCAACTACCCCGGCACCACGCTGGGCCTCACCGAATATAACTGGGGCGCCGAAAATCATATGAATGGTGCCACGGCGCAGGCTGAGCTCCTCGGCATTTTTGGGCGCGAAGGGTTGACCCTCGCCAACCGCTGGATCGCACCGGGCACCAATACGCCGGTGGCCCGCGCTTTCCAGCTCTACCGCAATTACGATGGCGCGCATGCCACCTTCGGCGATACTTCCGTGGCGACGGTGGCGCCGCTGCCGGATCAGCTCGCCGCCTTCGGGGCGCAGCGTACGGACGATGGCGCCCTGACCGTCATGCTCATTAACAAGCTACCCACCAGCGCCACCAGCGCCACCAGCACCACGGTGCTGCTCTCAAATGTCACGCACGTGGGCGTGGCCCGGGTCTGGCTACTGGCCACCAATACCATCACCCAGCTCCCGGATCTGTCCATCCAGACCAATCGGCTCGCCCTGATCCTGCCGGCCCAGAGTATCACGCTACTCGTCCTGCCGGCGCCGGCGCAACTGGAACTATCGGCCTGGCCGGACTCCGACGGCACCTTGCAATTGCGTGGCGAGGCCGGACAACGCTATGTCATGGAAGCTTCCACGAATCTCACCACCTGGCAACGGTTCCTCACCAACACGTTGACCAGCAGCACGGCGCGCATTGTCCTGCCCCGCACGCCGGCCGCCTGTCAGTTCTACCGCACGGTCTGGGCGCCCTAGCCCCATGGTCTTTTCCTGAAGCGCCACCTAACGCAGGCTGGCTGTAGCAAGGGCTTTGTGGTAACCGCAGAAGCCGCTTTTGTGTATGCTAGCAGTGGCGAGGTGTTGGTTGGCAGAGGATTTGGACATGGGCGGGATCGGTGCAGACC
>CAIOST010000142.1 GCA_903861045.1 uncultured bacterium
GCTGCTGCAGAACCTCGACACCGTGCGCGCCGTGGTCACCGACATCGAGATGCCGCAGCTCAACGGCTTGCAACTGGCCCACCGCATCCGCGATGACCAGCGCACCGCCAAGCTGCCGGTAATCGCGGTCAGCTCCCTGGCGGGCGAAGAGGACATTGCCCGCGGCAAGGCCGCGGGCGTCTCGGAATATCAGTTCAAACTCGACCGCGAAAAGCTACTGGCCAGCGTACATGCGTACTTACGGATGTAGCCGGCAATTTAAGGTGTAGTGACAAACCAACAACCAAGCTGCCAAATTTGGCGGCCAGCAGGGGGACGGACATGACCACCACGACGACACATGGTATGCAACGGCGGATGCAGGCAAATGTAGTAGCCGCAGGCTTGTGCCTGCTCACCGCCTTTGCGTTTGGCGCGGAGGAGAGCATCCAATACGACGGGTCATCGCAGGTCTATTGGGCGTTTGTCAAAGAAACGGCCGAGGCCTTTACTAAAGAGACCGGCATTAAGGTAGAAGCCAAGGACCGCAAGACGCAGGATGCGGTGCCAGCCCTGGTAGCCGGCAGTTGCAACGTAGGCGGCCTGGCCCGCAAGCTGACGCTCGCCGAGAAAGCCCAAGGGGGTGACCTGGTCGAGACGCTCATCGCCAAGGATCATATTGCCATCTTTGTGCCGGCCAACAGCAAGGTGGAGCAGCTCACCATGGAGCAGGTCAAAAAGGTCTTTGCCGGCGAAATCAAGGACTGGCAAGAGCTGGGCGATGAGCCGGGCGCCATCCAGGTCGTGATTCCGCAGACCAAGACCGCCTGTAACGTGAACTTTACCAAGATCGCGCTGGGTGGCACTGCGACCTACGCACCCAATGCCATCATCACCGAGACCGCTGGCAAGGTGCTGGAAGAAGCCAAAGGCAAGCGCGCCATCTCCTTCATCTCCTACGGGGCCGTCAATACCCACGCGGAGTTCAAGGTGTTGAAGGTGGATGGCAAGAAAGCCGGCGAAGAGGGGTATGCCATTGCCCAGTCGTTCTATCTGGCCACCAAGGGCGTGCCGACCGGCGCTACCAAGACCTACCTGAAATACTTCGTTTCCGGTGCGGGCAAGACCTTCATCGTGAAGGCTGGCTTATTGGCAGATTAACCCGAGGTAACGCATGAATCTCCAGCTCCGTTCCAAAATCATTCTGTTGGTATTGATCCTAGCCCTGCTCCCCGTAGGGCTGCTGACCGTGGTCAGCGTACGAACCCTGCGCACGGAGCTGGGGAAGGTCGTCACCGCCGACATGCAAAACATGGCCGGCTTTGTCTGGCAGATTTTGGAAGCGCACGCCTTGCTGGTCCAGGAGGCTGAGATTGGCAAGGAGATCGTGCTCTTGCTGCAAGCACGCGAGCTGGAGAAAAGTTTCTCGCTGAAGGAGGATGACGCCAGTATTGCCAAATGGAAGGAGACCATGGCCGAGCTGAAAGGCGCGGCCATCTGGAGCGGCAAGCTCCCGGACACCATGGGACCGTACGAGGCGGTTTTCCTCAAGTTCACGCAGGGCAAGCTCGCCAACATCAGCGAGTTGGACCGGACCGGACAGGCGCTGGAAAAAGACGTGCGGCAGACCAGCAAGCTGTTTGCCGCCAGCAAGTACCAGGAAGCCATCCGGTCCCGCTTAATGGGGCCACGCACCGCCAACGGCACGCGGGATCTCAGCCAAGGGGTGCGTATCGGACAAAGCGGCCATGTCTACTTCCTGCGACCCGACGGCGCGCTCATCGGTCATCCCTCTCTGGAGGGACAGAATCTGGGACGGGAGCCCTACATCCGCGACATGCTGGCGAAGAAATCCGGCGAGCTTCGCTACCAGCAAAACGGGGTCACCCATCTGGCTTTCTTCCGCTTGCACGAGGCGTGGAACTGGATCGTCGTCATGGATGTGGTGCAAGAAGAAGTCATGGACGTACGACGCCTAGTCACGACCAGCATCATTATGGCGCTCGGCGTGGCGCTGCTGGTCAGCCTGGCCGCCTTCGGCTTTGGCCAATCGCTAGTGCGACCCATCCGGGAAGTCATCGCAGGGCTCAAGGATATTTCCGAAGGGGAAGGCGACTTGACCAAGCGACTGCAGGCCACCAGCAAGGATGAAACCGGCGAGATGGCGCTCTACTTCAACCGGTTCGTCAGCAAGCTGCAGGGTGTCATCGGCCGCATTGCGGGCAATGCCCAGACGGTTGCCGCATCGGCCACGGCTTTATCCGATATCAGCGCACAGACTTCGCAGAGCGTGCAGACGCTCTCCAGCAAGACCACCACCGTGGCGGCGGCTTCCGAGGAGGCCAGCGCCAACACCACCTCCGTGGCGGCCAGCATGGAGCAGGCCTCGACCAATCTCGCCTCGGTGGCCAGCGCCACCGAGCAGATGAGCGCCACGATCGGCGAGATTGCCGCCAACTCCGAGAAGGCGCGCGCCATCAGCGCGGCCGCCGGTAGCCAGGCCGCCTCGGTCTCGGCGCTCATGCAGCAACTCGGGCAGGCGGCCAAGGAGATTGGCAAGGTCACGGAGACGATCACCAACATCTCGGCCCAGACCAACCTGCTGGCGCTCAACGCCACGATCGAGGCGGCCCGTGCCGGGGCGGCCGGCAAAGGGTTTGCCGTGGTGGCCAACGAGATCAAGGAATTGGCCAAGCAGACCGCCGCCGCCACCGAGGACATCAAGAGCAAGATTGCCGGCGTGCAACTCTCCACCGGCAGCGCCATCGCCGATATCGAGAAGATCACGCAAGTGATTGCCGAGGTCGGCCAGATCGTCACGGGCATTGCCACGGCCATTGAGGAGCAGGCCACGGTCACCAAGGATGTGGCGGGCAACATTGCCCAAGCCTCGTCCGGCGTACACGAAGCCAACGAACGCGTGGCCCAGACCGCCACGGTAGCGAAGTCCATGGCGCAGGATCTGGCCGGCGTGAACGCCGCGGCCGACGAAATCCGCGCCGGCGGCGAGCAGGTGCAGGCCAGTGCCGCCGAATTGTCACGGCTATCGGAGCAACTCAAAGGGCTGGTAGGGCAGTTCAAGGTCTAAACCAAATAGGGCACCACCGCGCTTACACACATACCATCTCATCGCACACACGCACACACAAACACACAAACGAACGACGGAGAAACAGTGATGAACAAAAACGTACTGCTTGCGACCGGCCTGCTGGTTGGCACCCTGCTCACGGGCGGCACCCTCGCCCGGGCCGAAGGGGAAAAGACCCCCGAGGCGCTGGCCAAGGAGACGGAAGCCGCCTGCCAAGCCACGGCCACCACCAAAGCCACGCCCGCCATGATCATGGAAAAAGTAAACGAAGCCTGCAAACTACTGGAAAAGGAGGGGAAAACCGCCCTGCCGAAATTCAAAGGTAAGGATAGCACTTTCATCTTTGCCGGCACCTACATCTGGGTCCACGACATGGATTGCGTTATGGTGATGCACCCGGTGAAGTATAAGATGGAGGGACAGTCGTACATCGGCCTGCAGGACATCAACGGCAAGAAGTTTTTCATTGAGATGAACGACTTGTGCAAGGCCAAAGGGGCCGGCTGGGTGGATTACATGTGGCCCAAGCCGGGCGAGAAGACCCCCTCGCTGAAGATTTCCTACGTGAAGAAGACCACCTGCGACGGCAAGGATGTCGTGGTGGGGTGTGGCGTCTATGACATGACTATGGATGAGATCAAGAAGGCCACCGAGAAATAGGTCTACGCGTGCGGACCCCAGGGCTTCCCAGCGGGAGGCCCTGGGCTCGCCTGTGCCAGCCAGCCCGCGGATTCACCGCCCTGGCACTTTGCCCAAAGGAGTGACCATCATGCTACAGACCTGGAGCATTCGCCGTAAGCTGATCGCGTTTGTCGTGCTGGCCATCGGGCTCATGATTCTTATGCCGGTCGTGGAAGGGCTCTTCAACCATCGTATTCAACACGCGATCGCTCTGAAGCAAACGGTGGCGACCGTCATGCAGCAGGCGCTGGATGGCCGCGTCGCGGAAAAAACCTACCTCCAGCATCTGGAGCGCAAACAACAAGACGCGCAGCACACCGCCTGCCTCCAGATCGAGCGCATCCTCGTGACCATGCTGCGCAGCGACGTGGACAGTGCCACGAAGACCGACCTGCGTGCCATGCTGACGCTGACCGAGACCTATCGCACAGCGTTTGATGCCGTCTGTGATATCAGCACGACCAACCTCCAGACGCGGGAGGTGCGCGCGGCCATCCTGGACAAGGCCGACCAGACGCTGAACGCCATGGTCAACCCGCTGGAAGGACGCAAGGCCCTCTTACAGATGGACGGCGAAACCCTCTCCAATGAGGAGAATGATTTGCTCTCGGCCATCCGGGATTGCCGCAGCTATCTACTGAAACTGCAATCCATCTTCCAGCAATATGTGATCACACGCGACCCACGCCAATACACGGCCTTTGGCAACCTGGTAGCCAGCAACGATCGCCTGCTGCTCGGCGTGCTGACGCGCCTCTCCGTGCGCAAAGGCTCCATCGGCAACGTCGACATGCCCAAGCTGGCCGCACAATTTCAAGCCCATTTCGATGAGTTTGTCAGACTGGCCAGGCAGTCGCATGCGCTCTTCCTGCAGGAGGCGCAGAAGGTGACTGAGATGGACCAATTGGGCTCCGACCTAAAAACCAAGGCCGACCGGCTGTCGGACCGGATGGACGGCGACGTGGCCCAGACGCAGCGCGTGGCCCGGGTGGCCATACTCGCCCTGATCAGCGTCAGCATCCTGCTCTTCGTACTGCTCTCCGGCCTGACCATTCGCTCGATCACCCACCCCATTCGGCAAGCGGCCGACATGCTAAAAGACATCGCCGAGGGTGAAGGCGATCTCACCAAACGCCTGACCACCACCAACCAGGACGAACTCGGCGAGATGGCGCGCTATTTCAATCGGTTTACGGAGCGTTTGCAAGCCATGATCCAACAGATCGCCGGCAACGCGCGGACGGTAGCATCGTCCGCACGGGAATTGCAAAACGTCAGTGTGCACACCGCGCAAAGTGTACACGCGCTCTCCAGCAAGACCACTACGGTGGCCGCGGCCTCCGAAAAGGCCAGCGCCAACACCAGCTCCGTGGCGGCTCGCATGGAGCAGGCCTCGGGCAACCTCTCCTCCGTAACGAGTGCCACCGAGCAGATGAGCGCCACGATCGGCGAAATTGCCACCAACTCCGAGAAGGCGCGCGCCATCAGTGCCGACGCCGGCCACCAGGCGGCATCGGTCTCGGCCCTGATGCAGCAGCTCGGGCAGGCGGCCCAGGAGATTGGCAAGGTCACCGAGACGATCACCAACATCTCGGCCCAGACCAACCTGCTGGCGCTGAACGCCACGATCGAGGCGGCCCGTGCCGGGGCCGCGGGCAAGGGGTTTGCCGTGGTGGCCAACGAGATCAAGGAACTAGCCAAGCAGACTGCCGCAGCCACCGAGGATATCAAGAGCAAGATTGCCGGCGTGCAGCTCTCCACCGGCAGCGCCATCGCCGATATTGCAAAGATCACCACCGTGATTGCCGAGGTTGGCCAGATCGTCAGCGGCATTGCTACGGCCATTGAGGAGCAGGCCACGGTCACCAAGGATGTGGCCGGGAACATTGCCCAGGCCTCGTCCGGCGTACACGAGGCTAACGAACGCGTGGCCCAGACCGCCGCCGTGGCAAAAACCATGGCGCAGGACCTGGCCGGCGTCAGCGCCGCGTCGGACGAAATCCGTGCCGGCGGCGAACAGGTGCAGGCTAGCGCCGCAGAACTCTCGAGTCTGGCCGAACAGCTCACCGGGCTGGCCGGCCAGTTTCGCGTGTAGGTAGTCGCAACAACAACAAAAATAAAGAAGGATAAGACCATGCACAAGCAGATGATGACCCTCGTACTGGCAGCCACCGCCCTCTGCGGCACGCTGACCTGGGCTGGTGAGAAGGCGGACAAGGGCACCAAGGACGAAGCGATCGCCATGGTGAAGAAAGCTGCGGCCGCCATCAAGGAAAAGGGTGCGGATAAGACCTTCGAACTGATCAGCAACAAGGATGCACAGTTTGTGGATCGCGACTTGTACGTTATTGTCTACGACATGAACGGCAAGTGCCTGGCACATGGCGCCAACGCCAAGAAGGTCGGCCGCGATCTGATTGACGACAAAGACGTGGACGGCAAGCCGTTCATGCGCGAGCGCGTCGAGATGATGAAGAAGCAGGACACGGGGTGGCAGGACTACAAGTTCAAGAACCCGGTCAGCAACCAGATCGAGGACAAATCCACCTATCTGGAGAAGCATGGCGACGTGATCATCGGCTGCGGCATCTACAAACAGTAGCCTGTTGAACCGCGCATGGACGCGAATGGACGCGAATGTCCATTTGCGTTCGTTCGCGGGTTGAACCTAGACCCGTACGTTGAGCATCGCTTTGGCGGTACGAATCAGGTGCAGCAGGCACGCGGCAGCGCGGAGGTGCTCCCCGGTGGGCTGGCCCCACCGGAAGCAAAGTTCCGCGAGAGAAAGGAAGCAGCGCAAATTGACAAGCAAAAGGAATGGCGCGAGGTCAGGTCGCAGCGGCCACGCCTCGCGCGCACCTTTTTCTTAGATTTTCTCGCTTTTTCGCGGCTCATGCTGAACTTCCCGTTCCGGCGGCACAAGGCCGCCGGGGACGGCAGACAGACGCTCACCGGAAGAACTTAAGGCGCGTTCGTCATAAGGATAAAGTAACTACTCAGGAGGGAAGGGTTACCCCATGAAACTACGCACCCGCATCGGCCTTAGCTTTGTCGCCTTGAACATAGTCGTGCTGATCACCGGCCTGATCAGCAACTTCGCCTTTCGCAGCGTTAATCGCAATGTCACCAAGCTCAGCGACCGCACCTTTCTGACGGTCCAGGGGGCCGCCGGCCTGGAGCGCGCCACACTCGAGACCATCACCGCGGAAAAACAGTACCTGAACGATCCCGCCGACACCCAGGCGCGCCAGGTAACGACCCACATCCAGACCTTGCAAGACCGCATCGGGGCGCTCCGCAAACTGGGGCAGCAGGTGGGCGACAGCGCCCTGGAGCGTAAGGCCGGGGAAGTGCAGAGCGCCGCCAACGCCTATGCCGCCGGCTTCCAGCAGGCCGTGGAGCTCCTGCAAAAGAATAAGGCCTTGGAGAAACAGTTGACGCAAAAGGGCGAAGAAGCCGTGAAGATTGCGCGCGCCATTGCCGAGGCCAAGACGCGTGAGTTCGATGATGCCAACACCGATGTGGGGATCCTCTCCGAGATGCGCTACCTGGCCCCGCATATCCGCTTCACCGAGAAGCAGTACATGCTAACGCAAGACAAGCTCTGCCTAAGCATTCTGAATCGGGAGAGCAAGGAGATCCTGGCCAAGTGCGCCGAACTGAACAAGTCCACCACCGACAAAACCGAAAAAGCCCAGATCGCAAACATCACCGAAGCGGAACCGGATTATTTGAAGGCCTTCCAGACCTGGGTGGAGGAGCAGAAGAAAGACCCCCAGAGCGCCACACTGGCGGAACTGGCCAAGAGCATCAGCCGCGCCGGCGATGCCGTAGATCAGGCCGTCGAGGACTATTTCCAGGTCAAATTCCCGGCCGTGGCGGCCAGCGTGGAGACCCTCTTCCTGGTCATCCAGATCCGCGAGGCGCTGCTGACCGCTCGCCTCTGCGAAGAGCAGTACATGACCACGCATAATAGCCAGGATTGGCAAGCCCTGAATGCCGAGATCGAGAAGCTCAACAAACCCAACGGCTTCTATGCCCAGCTACAAAAGAAGCTGACCAACAAGGAGGACCGTGAGCAGGCCGAAACGGCACGTAAAGCCACTGAACAGTATCTCGCGGCGGCCACCTCCTGGTTTACGAACGATCAGGAGTTGCGGACTAAAGTGCTGCCCGCCATGACCGGCCACGGCCAGACCGTGCTGGCCGCGGCCGCCAAACTACAGCAGAACGCCTGGCAAGATGCCGACGGCGTGAAGGGCGAGACGCTGAAGGTGGCTGGCGGATCATCCACCATGGTACTGGTAGGGCTGGTGGTCTGCATCCTCGTGGGTATCTTGCTGGCCATCGTGACGACCAGGGCGATTGTCAAACCGCTGCACCAGACCACGAGCATGCTGAAGGACATCTCTGAAGGGGAAGGCGACCTGACCATGCGCCTGGATGCCTCGCGTCAGGATGAACTCGGCGAAATGGCGCGTTACTTCAACCAGTTTGCGGAGAAGCTGCAGCGCATCATCAGCAGCATTTCTGGTAATGCGCAAACCGTAGCCTCCTCGGCCACGGAGCTCTCCGCCATCAGCACGGAGACGGCGCAGAACGTCCAGACGCTGACGAGCAAGACCACCACCGTGGCGGCAGCGGCCGAGGAGGCCAGCGCCAATACCACTTCCGTGGCGGCCAGCATGGAACAGTCGTCCACCAACCTCGCCTCCGTGGCCAGCGCCACCGAGGAGATGAGCGCCACGATCGGCGAGATCGCGGCTAACACGGAGAAGGCGCGCGTCATCAGCACAGAGGCGGGCAATCAAGCGGCGGCAGTCTCGGCGTTGATGCAGCAGCTCGGGCAGGCGGCCCATGAGATTGGCAAGGTCACGGAGACCATCACCAACATCTCGGCCCAGACCAACCTGCTGGCGCTGAATGCCACGATTGAGGCCGCGCGTGCCGGGGCCGCCGGCAAGGGGTTTGCCGTGGTGGCCAACGAGATTAAGGAACTCGCCAAGCAGACCGCAGCGGCCACCGAGGATATCAAAGCCAAGATCTCCGGCGTGCAGCTCTCCACCGGCAGTGCCATTTCAGACATCGCCAAGATCACCACCGTGATCGCCGAGGTCGGCCAGATCGTCAGCGGCATTGCCACGGCGATTGAGGAACAGGCCACGGTCACCAAGGATGTGGCGGGGAACATTGCTCAGGCGTCGTCCGGCGTGCATGAGGCCAATGAGCGCGTGGCCCAGACCGCCAGCGTGGCCAAGTCCATGGCGCAGGACCTGGCTGGCGTAAACGCCGCAGCCGGCGAAATCCGTGCCGGTGGCGAACAGGTGCAAGCCAGCGCCGCCCAGTTGTCCATGCTGGCCGAGCAGCTCAAGGGGCTGGTGGGACAGTTCAAGACCTGACGCCCCGAACGGGGGAAGAGGGTGGGCGGGAGGAAGGTAAGGCAGGTGGTAGGTGTTAGGTGTTAGGTGACACACACATATTCCCCATCAAGTACGTGCGAGCAGCGCCGGCACGACCGCACCTCGCGCTGGTTACTTTTTCTTTGGTTGTGCGGCGGGCGGGTGCCTGATTCGTTACGGTGATTCTAACGCCAAGGCGCCAAGGCGCAAGGGCGCGAAGGTGGGAAGCAGTAGTTCGGGCGCATAACCTTGTTTCATTACAGAGTTGCGTTCAGTAGGCCGGAACTCCGGTTCCGGCCATGGACTGGGCCGCAACCGGAGTTGCGGCCGACAACACTAC
>CAIOST010000143.1 GCA_903861045.1 uncultured bacterium
GCTGCTGCAGAACCTCGACACCGTGCGCGCCGTGGTCACCGACATCGAGATGCCGCAGCTCAACGGCTTGCAACTGGCCCACCGCATCCGCGATGACCAGCGCACCGCCAAGCTGCCGGTAATCGCGGTCAGCTCCCTGGCCGGCGAAGAGGACATTGCCCGCGGCAAGGCCGCAGGCGTCTCGGAATATCAGTTCAAACTCGACCGCGAAAAGCTACTGGCCAGCGTACACACCTACCTGGGCAGGTAGCGAACGCGCCCGCAACGGAACAGAATTACCCGCAACAAACAGACCGAAGCACGAGGAGAGACCCATGAGCAAGATCAACGACGCGAAAATCGGAACCAAGCTGATCGGCGCCTTTACCCTGGTGGTGGCGCTGATCGGCCTGACCATCGGCATCAACAACTACTACCTGCAGGAGCTCAAGACGCTGCAGAACGAGGGGTTCGACCGGAGCAAGGATGCGCTCGTCGCCCAGGAGATGGCAGGGATGGGCGCCAAGATGGCCCGGGTGGCGACCGACCTGATCATCAACCGTGACCTCGCCGAGGGGAAGAAGGCTTGGGCGGATGTCTGCCATGAGATGGATCAGGACACCAAGACCGTCGCCGCCATGGCGGACACGCCCGAAGAGAAGAGCGCCGTCGAGGGTCTGCACAAGGATCAGGCGGAGTTCCGTAAGCTGGTGGAGGAAAAACTGCTGCCGATCCTCTCCTCCGCAAACGCCGTGGCGGACGAGATCAAGAAGGTGGACGCTTCCATGGACCATATCATCCAGGACATCTCCAAGAATGCCGGGGTGCTGGCCGACAGCCTCGCGAAAGAGAGCCATGCGTCTGATCAGGCCTTTGACGCGCGCAGCGCGCGGATCGTCCTGGTCACCGGCGTTCTGGGCGCCTGCGCCGTGCTCCTGAGCATCCTCATGGCCTGGCTGCTGATCCGCGCCATTGTGCGTCCTATCCGGAACTGCACCGCCATGCTTAAGGACATCTCCGAGGGCGAAGGGGATCTGACCAAGCGACTCGATGTGGCCTCGCAGGATGAGGTGGGCGAACTGGCGCGCTATTTCAACAACTTTGTGGAGAAACTGCAGCGCATTATTGGCAACATTGCCGGCAACACGCAGACCGTGGCCTCCTCGGCCACGGAGCTTTCGGCCATCAGCGCGCAGACCGCGCAGAGCGTGAACAACCTCTCCAACAAGACCACCACCGTGGCGGCGGCTTCCGAGGAGGCCAGCGCCAACACCACCTCCGTGGCCGCCAGCATGGAGCAGGCCTCGACCAATCTCTCCTCGGTAGCCAGCGCGACCGAGGAGATGAGCGCCACGATCGGCGAGATTGCCGCCAACTCCGAGAAGGCGCGCGCCATCAGTGCCGACGCCGGCACGCAAGCCGCCTCGGTCTCGGCACTCATGCAGCAGCTCGGGCAGGCGGCCAGAGAGATCGGCAAGGTCACCGAAACAATCACCAACATCTCGGCCCAGACCAACCTGCTGGCGCTCAACGCCACGATCGAGGCCGCGCGCGCCGGGGCGGCCGGCAAGGGGTTTGCCGTGGTGGCCAACGAGATCAAGGAACTGGCCAAGCAGACCGCCACCGCCACCGAGGATATCAAGGGCAAAATCGCCGGCGTGCAGCTTTCCACGGGTAGCGCCATCGCCGATATTGAGAAGATCACTACGGTGATTGCGCAGGTCGGGCAGCTTGTCACCGGCATCGCCACCGCCATTGAGGAGCAGGCCACGGTCACCAAGGATGTGGCGGGGAACATCGCCCAGGCCTCGTCCGGCGTACACGAGGCCAACGAGCGCGTGGCCCAGACCGCCGCGGTGGCCAAGTCCATGGCACAGGATCTGGCCGGCGTGAACAGCGCCGCGGACGAGATCCGCTCCGGTGGCGAGCAGGTCCAGGCCAGTGCCGCGGAATTGTCACGGCTCGCCGAGCAACTCAAGGGGCTCGTCGGCCAATTCAAAATCGGCGACAGCCACAGCGCGGCAGCGGTTACCAGCAGCGAGACGTACACCACGGCACCAAAAATAGCGGACGCCAATGTTTTGATCCCTTGGGGGGATAACCTCTCGGTGGGCGTCGAAGCCATGGATGGCCACCACAAACGCCTGATCCAGATGATCAACGAGCTGCATGCGGCGTTGCGCAACCGCAAGGGGATGGATGCCAGCACCGCGCTGCTGAAGCAACTGAAACAGTATGTGGTCTATCACTTCAATGCCGAAGAGGCGTTGATGGAAAAGGCTAAATATCCCACGCTGGCCGAGCATAAAGAGATCCACCGCAAGTTCCTCGGCGCCGTTGCCGACATGGAAAAGCGCTGGATGGCTGGCGACAAGGCCGTGCCCGTGGAACTGATGCGCGTACTACAGGAGTGGCTGGTGGCGCACATCATGAAGGTCGACAAGAAATACGGACCAAGCCTGAATCGCCTGTAAACCCAGCCCGCACGCCACGCGCCGCCCCAGCAGGAGTCTAATTTTATGCAAGCAGATGAGACCACCACCGACGGCCTGTTAGTGACCCGTTTTGTCGTTGGCACCGCCGCCTTCGGCCTCGATGCGCGCCTGGTGCTGGAGGTCGTCAAAGTCGGCGACCTGACGCGCGTACACAACGCACCGGCCGAGGTGCTGGGCATCCGCAATCTACGCGGTCGCATTGTGACCGTGGTGGATATGGCCATGCACCTGCAGCTCGGCCAGGTGACCGCCGACGCCGAGAGCCGGCTGCTGATCATGGAGCATCAGGGGGAAACGTACGGGTTTCTGGTGGACACGGTGACCGACGCGACGGCCATGGATGCGGAAGCCCTGGAAACGCCACCGGCCAGCCTGTCGCCCGCCTTGCGGCGTCGACTGGTCGGCGTGTGGCGGCAGGGGGGGCAACTGACGGCCATTCTCAATCCCGCCACCCTCTTCCAATGGAACGAGGAATAAGCGCATGAAGGTGCTCATCGCTGACGATGCCATCCTCTTCCGGCGTGTCATGGCGGAGGTTCTGGCCACCTTCCCGGACATCACGGTGGTGGGGCAGGCGCCCAATGGCAAACTGGCGCTGCAGAAGATCATTGAGCTGCAGCCGGACCTGGTCACGCTGGACCTGGAGATGCCCGAGCTCGACGGGCTGGGTGTGCTCGACGCGCTGAAAACGCTGCCGCGCGCGCCCACGGTCATCGTGGTCAGCGCCGTGACGCAGCAGGGCGGCCGGCTGACCATGCGTGCGCTCCAGAAAGGGGCCTTCGACTTTATTACCAAGCCAGACGCGGGCACGGCGGCCGCCAGTCGCGACCAATTGCGCGCGGAACTGGCCCCCCGGCTCAAGGCGCTGGCCTTGCGCCTGGGTGTCCGTGCGATTCTACACGCGACGACCGCGGCGAATCACCCACCGGCACCAACGCCACCGAAGCCCGCCGCCGCGCTCGCGCCCCCGCTGCCGGCGACTGCGAGCCCCACCCAGCAGGCGCCGCTCTTCGTACGCCCGGGAAAGCCGGAGATGGTTCTGATTGGTGTTTCGACGGGCGGCCCCAACGCCCTTGGCGTACTACTGCCGGCGCTCGCCAAGCCGCTCGGCGTGCCCATCCTGATTGTCCAACACATGCCACCGATCTTCACCCAGTCGCTGGCCGAGCATCTATCCACCAAATGCGCTCTGCGCGTCTGCGAGGCGGCCGACGGCATGACGGCCGAGGCCGACACGGTCTACATTGCGCCCGGTGGCCGGCAGATGCGCATCGCGCCCAGTCCGGATGGTCGCAAACTGATCCAGATCACCGATGATCCGCCTGAAAACAACTGCCGCCCGGCGGTGGACTATCTGTTTCGCTCCGTGGCCAAGCACTATCCCGGCCGGGCCATGGGGGTGATTCTCACCGGCATGGGGAGTGACGGCACCATCGGGTTGAAGTTGCTGAAGCGCCACGGTTGTTTTGTGATTGCCCAGCATGAAGCGAGCTGCGTGGTCTACGGCATGCCGAAGGCGGCCGTGGAGGCCGGCGTGGTCGATGTGGTACTGCCACTGGAAGCCATTGCCGGTCGGATCGCCACCACGATCCGGGGTGGCGGCACATGAGCGTCGCCCCGCTGAGCCGCGATGAAATGACGGCGTGGAGTCGCCTGATTCACGAGATCTGTGGCATTTTCCTTGATGACACCAAGGGGTATCTCATTGAAACCCGCCTGGCCGGCTTGATTCGCGAAACCGCCGCCGCCAGTTGGTCGGAGCTGCTGTTCAAGATCCGCCACGATGTACAGGGGACCCTGCGCACCCGCGTAATCAACGCCATCACCACCAACGAGACCTCCTTCTTTCGCGACACCGCTCCTTTCGATCTGCTGCGGCACAAACTGATTCCCGATCTGATTGACCGCCGCAACCGCGCCGGCATCAAGCCGCTCCCCATCCGCATCCTCAGCGCCGCCTGCTCCACGGGGCAGGAGATTTATAGCACCGCGATCGTACTTAAAGAACTGCTAGGCGATTTACGGGGCTACGACATCCGCATTATCGGGCTGGACATCTCGGATGCCGCCGTCGCCCAGGCCAGTTATGCCCACTTCAGCCGCATGGAACTGGACCGTGGCATGCCGGCTGATAAGATCGCGCGCTATTTCGAACCCGCCGGCGAGCGCTGGAAGGTGCGCGATGAGATCCGCGCCATGGCCTCCTTCCGCCGTGCCAACCTGCTGCAGCCGCTCACGGGGATAGCCCCGCAGGATATCGTCTTCTGTCGCAACGTGGCGATTTACTTCACCGAACCGGACAAGCTCCGGCTCTTCCAAAGCCTCGGTCAGGCCATGGCTCCGGATGCGGCCCTGATCATCGGCTCCACCGAGTCCTTGACCGGGTTCTGTCCGCAATTTGAACCCCAGCGTTACCTCCGCACCGTATTCTACCGAAAAAAGGTGGCATGAAGACGGTGCGCCCACCCATGCAAACGTCCTGGAAGTCCGGTTTTCTGGCCGTACTAGGCGCATCCCTGCTGATCGTCATGGCCGGTGGGGCGCTCTCCGGGTGGACCATGGAACGGGCCGCCAGGGCGCAACGCGAAGAACTGCGTTGGCAAACCGAGCTGGTGGCGGCGGCCGTAACACCCGACAGCCTCCGCGCACTCGCCGGCACCAAGGCCGATCTTGCCACCCCCGCCTACGCGCGACTCCTGGAGCAGCTCACCGCACTCCTGCGTTTGGACACCAAGCGCAAGTCCCTCTATCTCCTGGGACGCCAACCGGACGGCCAGGTGGTTTACTTTATGAAGGCGGCTGGTGACGCACGCGCTGACACGCCGCCGACGCCACCGGGCCAAATCTACGCGAACGCCACCCCGGAGCTCCTAGCCGTCTTCGACAACCGCACCTCCGCGGTGGCTGGGCCGCTGACGGGCCAAGGGGGTTGCTGGTCTACCGCGCTGGCGCCCATCCCGGACCCGCAAACCGGCGAAGTCCTGGCCGTGCTGGGCATTGAGCTCGACGCCCGCACCTGGCACCGGCTGGGCGTCTATGCGGCCTTGCCACCGTTGCTGTTCGCGCTGGCCCTGCTGGCCATATTGCTGACGGGCGCCCTCCTGGTGGACCGGCGCTCACGCTGCACAACTACCCCGCCCCGCTGGATGCACCACATCGAACCGGCCACGGTCAGCCTGCTCGGCCTGACCCTGACCCTATTCACCGCGCTCTTGGTGCACACCTATCAGCGGCAGAACCGCGACAAGGCCTTCTATCAATACGCTGCCAGTGAAACGGCTGCGATCGCCAGTCAACTGCATACCCTGCACGAACGGGAACTGGAAGCGATCGTCCACTTTATTGGCGAGGATAGCGGCATCACCCCATTGTCCTTCCGACAATTCACCGCCCCCCTGCTGACTGGTCCCGCCATCCAGCCCTTGGCATGGCTCCCCGCCATCGCGGCCACGGATATCACGCGCTGGGAAGGCGCCGCGCGGTCACTGGGGCTGACCGGTTTTACCATCTGGCAATACGACGCGCATGGCAAGCGGGCGCCGGCCGCAGGCCGGGACGTCTTGTATCCCGTGCTCCTGATCGAACCGCTGACGGGGCGGGAAGCCCTGCTGGGGTATGACATCGGCGCTGACCCCCGGCAGTTGGCCGTCATCGAACACAGCCGGACCACCGGCCTGATCACGGCTGACGAACCCCGCGCGACCGCGTCATACGCCGCGCATAATCAGCACATGCTGGTCTACCATCCCGTCTTTGACCGGCAGTCACCCGCACGCCTACTGGGGTTCGCGCGGGCCACCCTGCATTTCACCCCCCTGCTGCGCAACCAGCATGCCAGCAACCTGACCTATAACGAACTAGCCTTGCTGCCCACCAACGCGCCCATCCGACTACTGGCCACCTCCGCCGAGATGCCTGCACCGCCTGCACCGCTGCGCCTCACGCGCCCGATCCTGGCCTTCGGCCAGAGCTTTCTGCTAACCGCGTATGCGCGGCCAGAGTTCCTGCAACTTTACCCCTTTCGCGGCGGCTGGCTGATCGGACTGACCGGTGCGGGGCTCACCCTCGCCCTCGTCATCCTGCTCTCCGTCCCTCTGCAGCGGCGCGAAGAGTTGGAGCGGCTGGTAAACCAGCGCACCGCGGCTCTACGCGCCAGCGAAACCGAGCTGCGCGAACAGGAGGCCCAACTCCGCCTCGTGCTGGAGAATGTCGACGCCGGCATTACCATCATTGATGAGGAGACCCATCGTATCGAACGCATCAACCGCAAAGGACTCGCGCTCTTTGGCGGCACCGAACAGCAGCTCCTTGGACACCTTTGCCATACCCTCATCTGCCCCGCCGCCAAGGGGCAATGCCCGATCACCGACGGCCAGCAAACGGTAGACTCCTCGGAACGCGCGCTGATCACGGCCACGGGCCGCCAGATCCCCATTCTGAAATCCGTGAAACGCATCCAGATCGGCGGACAGCCTAAACTGTTGGAAACCTTTGTGGACATCACGGACCGCAAACAGATGGAAGATGAACTCCAGCAAATGAACCGCCAACTGGACTGGGCCACCGCGCAAGCCAACTCGATGGCGGCCCAGGCCGAAATGGCCAGCGCGGCCAAGAGTGCCTTTCTCGCCAACATGAGCCACGAGATCCGCACCCCCATGAATGGGATCATCGGCACAACCTGTTTGATGCTGGATACGCAACTCACCGACGAACAGCGGCACTTTGCCGAAATTGCGCAGGAGAGTGCCAACACGCTCCTGAAACTGATTGATGACATCCTCGATATCTCCAAGATGGAGGCGGGCCGACTCGAGCTGGAAACCATCGACTTCAACCTGACGAACCTGCTGGAAAATCTGACAGCCGCCCTGACGTTGCGTGCCCACAGCAAAGGGCTGCAACTGCGCTGCCTCGTCGCCCCGGCCACGCCGGAACAGTTGCGCGGCGACCCCGGCCGGCTGCGCCAGATTCTGATCAACCTGATCGGCAACGCCATCAAGTTTACCGCCAGCGGCGAGGTGGCCATTCAGGTGGCAGTGGCACCGGAAAGTCACGACGCGCCCAGGCCGTGCCCAACACACCTTTTAGACCCACCCCCGCCCCAGCCCCCCGCAGCCGAGCCTACCGCGTCTGTGCTGCTGCGTTTCACCATCCGCGACACCGGCATCGGCATTCCCGCCGACAAGCTGCCCCTGTTGTTTCATAAGTTCACGCAGGTGGACGCCTCCACCACCCGCCGCTATGGCGGCACCGGTCTGGGCCTGGCCATTGTGCGGAACCTGTGCACCCTCATGGGCGGCGAGGTCGGCGTCAACAGCCAGGAAGGCCTAGGCTCGGAGTTCTGGTTCACCGTGCGCCTAGACCAAGCGCCTGCGGCGACACGGCCCGCGCCCTGCGCGCCCCCCCCGGCACCACCTGTGGCCAGCCAAACGGCACGAATCCTATTGGTGGAGGACAATCCAACCAACCAGCAAGTAGCCTTGGGCCTGCTCCACAAACTCGGCTACGCCGCTGAATCGGTCGCCAATGGACTGGAAGCATTGACAGCACTCGAAACAAAGCCGTATGATCTCGTCCTAATGGACGTGCAGATGCCGATCATGGACGGCTTGGAAGCCACCCGCCTCATCCGGTCTACGACCCAGACCTACCGCAACGTGCCGGTGATCGCCATGACGGCTCACGCCATGCGCGGCGACCGGGAGATCTGTTTGCAGGCCGGCATGAACGACTATTTGTCCAAACCCGTCATGCCGGCGGAGCTGGACAGCTGCCTGCAGCGGTGGCTGCGCGCGGCAGAAGGGGCGTCCGGTCACGACGCACCGGCGCCCACGGCTTGACGGCAACAAAAAGGGAAGCTGCTCATGAAAACACTGGTTGTGGAAGATGACTTTGCCAGCCGCGTGCTCCTGCAGGAACGCCTGAAGAGCTACGGTCCGGTGCATATTGCGGTCAACGGCAAGGAGGCCATCGCCGCCGTGCGCCAAGCCCTGGCCACCCAGGAACCGTACGATCTGATCTGCCTGGACATCATGATGCCGGAAATGAACGGCCAGGAAGCCTTGCGGCACATCCGGGACTTGGAAGCGACCGCCGGCAAACCACCCGCGGAAGGCGCCAAGATCGTGATGACCACGGCCCTGCGCGATGTCAAGAACGTCAGCACCGCCTATTCCAGCCTGTGCGATGGCTACCTGGCCAAGCCCATCGAGAAGGACCGGCTCTATGCGGAGCTGCGCAAGCTGGGGTTGATCGCCACCTGAGGGCCGCACCTCCTACCAACCCTTCGATGCCGCGCAAAAGCACCAAACGCGCCCAGACCCCCACGCCCCCGCCCGCGCCCTCGCCGGCGCGCGCCATGGTCTACGTCGTGGATGATGACCCTTCGGTCCGCCGCAGCCTGTTGCGTCTGCTGCACGCCAGTGGCTACCAGGCCGAAGCCTTTGCTTCGGGCTACGAGTTTCTGAACCGCCGGTTCACCACGGTCATGACCGGTGCCACGCACGCGCCCCCGGCGGCCGCAGAGTGCCTCGTGCTCGACGTTTGTATGCCGGCCATGAGCGGTCTCGCGCTGCAGGAGGAGTTAGCGCGCCGCGACGATATCCTCCCCATCGTCTTCATCACCGGCCATGGCGATGTCCCCACCAGTGTCCGGGCCATGAAGCAGGGCGCAGTGGACTTTCTCACCAAGCCGTGCGACCAGCAGGAACTGCATCACGCCATCGCCACAGCCATCCACCGCAATCAGTTGATGCAGCAGATGCAGCAGCGGCAACGGGAGGCGGCGCGCAAGCTAACAGCTTTGACCGCACGCGAACGCGAGGTGCTGGCGCGCGTGGCCAGCGGGGCACCGAACAAGCAGATTGCCACAGACCTAAGCATCCGCGAGCCCACGGTTAAGGTGCATCGCGCCCGCGTCATGCAGAAGCTGGGCGTCACTTCCGTGGCCGAACTCGTCCGCCTAGTCGACAGCGCGCCGCTGCGAGCGAAGTGAACGCGAAGAGGAGGGTCAGAGGTCAGAGGTCAGAGGTCAGAGGTCAGAGGTCAGAGTTTTGTACCCGCCGATGACATGTCACGTAGGTTTGAGTGGACCCAGAACTGCGGAAGATTGGGGGGCTGGATGCTTGGAAGGCTGGGAAGACAAGGAAACAAGCCGTCTGCTGTGATTCCTTGGCGGGCACGCCATATCAAGCAGTGATTGAGAAACCCAGTCCCGGCCGCAGGTGCAAAATCGACCATGCCGGGCACGGAGTATCTCAATCTTCCAACCTTCCAACCATCCAATCTTCCGCAGTTTGGGGAGTGGACCCTGTACTGCGAAAGATTGGGAACCCCCGCGCCATAATGGTCGATGTGCACCTGCGGTCGGGAATTAATGCCTCAATCACCGCTTGATGTGGCGTGCCCTCCCATGAATCGCATGTTTCCGCGTTCCAACCTTCCGTCTTCCGTATTCAATCTTCAATCTTCAATCTTCAATCTCTCTGGCACGGCAGGCAGAACGTAAAACACGCCCCGCCGTCGGGGTTATGCTCCGCCCAGATCCGCCCGCCATGCGCGGTGACGATGGAGCGGCAGATTGCCAACCCCATGCCGAGTCCGTCCGGCTTGCTCGTGAAGAAGGGCTCAAACAGGTGGCCCAGCACCTCGCGCGTAATCCCCGGCCCGGTGTCGCGTACGGCCACCCGAACCGCGCCAGAATCCTCCCGCATCGTCGCCACCACCACCAGCGCCTGACCTTCCGCCGCCGGCACCCCCTGCAGCGCCTGCCCGGCATTCAAGAGCAGGTTGAGCATGACCTGTTGAATCTGCGTCTTGTCCCCATACACCGGTGGCAGCCCCTCGGCCAGCTCGACCTGCAAGGAGACATCCATCGCACGCAGCGAAGCGCCCGCAATCGTTGTGATCTCCCGCACGGCCTCATTCAAGCCGAACGGCACGGCACGCGGCGGCACCTTGCGTAACATCGCCCGAATCTGACTCACCACGGCGCCGGCGCGCCGATCGTCCGCCACAATATCAGCCAAAATTTCGCGCATCTGCGCCAAATCCGGGGGCGCCTGCGCCAGCAGGAGCTGCGCCGCCTGCGCATTCCCCAGGATACCCGCCAGCGGCTGGCTGACTTCATGTGCCAGCGATGACGCCAGCTCCCCCATGGTCTGCACCCGCTCCATGTGAAAGAGGCGCCAGCGTAGCTCCTCCAACGCCTCGTCCGCCTTGACCCGCGCGCTGATATCCCTGCAAAAGGCAATGAATGAATCACCCTCTAAATCGTGCTTATACTGCGCGCTGACCTCCACCGGGTAAACGCTCCCGTCCTTGCGACGGTGGCGGCTCTCAAAGCGGATAGCACCCACATCCCGCAGTTGTTGCAGGCGATCAGCACACTCCTGCGGCGTTTCGCACGCCTCGAGGTCCGCAATATTCATCGCCAGCAGTTCCTGCTCGGTATAGCCACTCATGCGGCAGTACGCGTCATTCACCTGGCACAGACGGCAATCCATATCCGTGCGCACGAAGCCATCCATGGCACTGCGCAGGATGGCGCGATGCCGCTGCTCGCTCTTCTGCAATTGATCCTCGGCCTGCTTACGGGCGAGCGCGAGACCGAGCGTGTCGCAAAGGCTCTCAAAGAAATGGATCATCTCGATCGTGAAACGATCGGCGCGGCGATCGTTGAGCTGCAGCAAGCCCACCGTTTGCTCGCCGGCGCGAATAGGAATCAAGGCTACCGAGCAGAACCCCGCATGAATGCAGCGATTACGCGGCTGCTGCCGTGGATCCTGCTCGGCCGGGAGTGCCAGCAGCGGCCGCGTGTCGTTGGACCAGAAACTGCCGCGCGCCGTAAAGAGCGGATGGCTGGCGTCCATCCGGCCGCGCAACACCAGCCCGCAGGTGCACGCCAGACTGGGGCGCCCATCGGCCTCGCGACAGACATCACCATCGCCGCGACGGCTGGTCAGCGCATTCTCCGCCGCAACAAAGGCTTCGTCTAAGCCATACTGGACATAGTACGGATAATCGTCACCCTGTTTCAGGCGCATGGCCACGACCTGCAAACCGCTCTCCCGCTGGATGGCGGCCAGCAGCTTGGCCATGGCGTCGGGCAGGCCGACCGGTTCGTTCAGGATTTGTAACACTTCCGTCAGCAAAGCCTGCCGCCGTTCCGCCAGCGGTCGCGTCTGGCGCTCGGGCGGGCGGGCGGCGCACGGGCGCACGGGCGACGCGTGCGCGCTGCTTCCAGCAGGGTCTGGCGGCGGGTTTGTCATACACGTGCTCCCGTTGGGCGGGTTGGTGGCCCAGAACTAGTATAGCAAGAATGCCGCATACATCTTTAGTACTATATCTTTCAACACCGCGTTCCGTATACAGTTGGTGAGTACAGAGAATTACAAAAGGAGTACGGCATGGCAGGCACAGCAACACAGATGGACGGACCGGCGCTAGCCTCGCGAGCTGGCAAGTATCTTACCTTCAAGCTGGACGCTGAGGAGTACGGCTTGGAAATCCTGAAAGTTCAGGAAATCATCAAGATGATGGACATCACCCGCGTGCCGCGCACGCCTGACTTCGTGCGCGGCGTGATCAACCTGCGCGGCAAGGTGATCCCGGTGGTGGACCTGCGGCTGAAATTCGGCATGGCGAGCCGCGAAACCACAGACAAAACCTGTGTGATCGTGGTGCAGGTGGCGCATGGCGACGCCACCAGTGGTTCCATGACCATGGGGACGATTGTCGACGAGGTCTCGGAAGTGTTGGATATCGCCGGCGAGCAGATCGAACCCGCCCCGGAGTTCGGCACCTCGGTGAACACCGACTTCATCCTCGGCATGGGCAAGGTGGCGAAAAAAGTCGTCATGCTGCTCGATATTGACAAGGTCATCGCCAGCGGCGAGCTGGCGGTGGTAAACAAAGTGGCGAAAGTAGCGTGAGCATAGAAGAGGTCAGGGTTCACGAGAAACAAGCGACAGGCAAGCACAAATCAGGCTGAATCCTGAACACTGAATACTGAATACGACTCCCAGTACAGTTGCAGTAACGAAAACGAAAAAACGAAAGTAAACGATGAAACTCTCAGCAAAAATCGGTGGCGGTTTTGGTATGTTGATCATGGTGGCCTTGCTCCTCGGGGGCTTGGCGGTCGTGAACATGACGCGCGTCAAGATCGTGGCCAACACCATGACCTCCCAGAATGTCCCCAGCGTGGCTGTGGCCAACAACGTGGAACGCTACGCGTTGCAGACCATGTACGCCGCGCGCGGCTTTGTCCTCTCCGAGGAAGAGCACTACAAAACCGAAGCGCTCAAAAACCTGGGCGAGGTCTTGACCTACTTGCAGCAAGCCACGGATCTGGCCAAGAAGGAAGGCCTGCGGGAACTCGAAAAAGCTGCCGCCACCGCTACGGCCAAAGCCAAGGAATACAAAGGCTTTTTTGAAGATTCGGCGTCCTTCATAGACAAGATGAACGAAGACCGCCATGAGATGAACACGACCGCCGCTAAATACATGGAGATCTGTAACACCTTTCTGAAAAGCCAAAATGATCGACTCGACAAAGAGATCAGCGATGGCGTGTCGGCCGAAAAGCTGAAGGAACGCGTTAAGAAGATCACCCTGTGCAATGACGTCATTGATCTGGGCAACGCCTGCCGCATTGCCGCGTGGAAATCGCAGGCGCTCCGGGACCCCAAACTGATCCAGGAGGCGCAGCCCCACTTCGCGACGATTGACAAGACGCTCGACGCCTTGAAACCGATTACGCACCTCGCAGCCGACCTCAAAGAGATCGAGGATTGCCGCCAAGCCGGACATGCTTACCAGAAGAGCATGAACGACCTGCTGACCAATTGGCTAGCGCTGGATGCCGTAAGTAAGAAACGCACCCTAGTGGCGACGGAAGTGCTGAAGCAAGCCCAGGATACGTCGGAAAGCGGCATGAAAACCACCGCCACGGGTGCCCAGACCGCCGCCACGACCCTGACCAGTTCGTCGCTCATCATGATCATAGGGCTGATCGTCGCGCTGATCGTAGGCGTGCTGCTGGCCATCTTCATCACCCGCTCGATCGTCGGCCCGGTCAACCGCGTGATTGCCGGCCTGGCCAGCGGCGCCGAACAGGTGACCGCGGCCTCGGGGCAGGTAGCCAGCGCCAGCCAGCAGATGGCACAGGGCGCTAGCGAACAGGCTTCCAGCCTGGAGGAGACCAGCTCCTCGCTGGAGGAGATGTCGTCCATGACCAAGCAGAACGCCGACAATGCCAATCAGGCTAATGTGGTGGCCAAGCAGGCCGCCGAGTTGGCGGCCACAGGCGTGGAGTCCATGAAGAACATGCAGCAGGCCATCGACAAGATCAAGAACTCGGCGTCCGAGACCGCCAAGATCATCAAGACCATTGATGAGATCGCCTTCCAGACCAACCTGCTGGCCTTAAACGCGGCGGTGGAAGCGGCGCGCGCCGGCGAAGCGGGCAAGGGGTTTGCCGTGGTGGCCGAGGAAGTCCGCAACCTGGCGCGCCGCAGTGCCGAGGCGGCCAAAACGACGGCCGACCTGATCGAGGGGTCACAGAAGAACGCCGACGCCGGTGTGCAGGTGACCGCCGAAGTGGCCAAGAACCTGGCTGGGATCAAGGAAAACGCCAATAAGGTGGCCACGCTGATCGCCGAGATCGCAGCGGCCAGCAAAGAGCAGAGCCAGGGCATCAACCAGGTCAGCACGGCTGTCACCGAGATGGACAAAGTGGTGCAGCAGAATGCCGCCAACGCCGAGGAGAGCGCCAGCGCCGCGGAAGAGCTCTCCAGCCAGGCCGAGGAAGTCAATGGCATGGTCTCCGAACTGAACACGATCGTCACAGGCAGCGCCCTGTCGGCGGCCACGGAGCGCAAGATGCTCAAGGGGCCGGCCCGCGCCACCCCGGCGCTGGCCCACGCCGGAAAGAAGGCGCTCCCCGCCGCCACGCCGCATAAGGCCCCGGCCGCGAGCCACGCCAAGGCGCGCCCCGAGACCGTGATCCCGCTGGATGACAAGGACCTGAAGGAGTTCTAAGCAGAACTCCTTCCGCAACCAACAACCTGCCCTCGTCGTTTGGTCGAGGGTAGGTTGTTTGTATCCGCTGAACCCTGCTCGCAGCACCTTAACCCTACAAAACGAATCCGGAGACTGGTATATCATGAAGCAGATCATCCCCATGCTGGTGGCGCTCCTGTGCCTGACAGGTTTTGCGCAGGCCAAGCCCAATGCACAAGAGGCCAAAAAGCTACTGGAAGCCGGGAATGCCCGTTTTGTGGCCGGTACCACCACGCATCCGCGCAGTGACATGACGCGGGCGGCGCTGGCCGCCAAGAGTGATCAGGCGGACTACGCCATTGCCACCATTCTCTCCTGTTCGGACTCACGCGTGCCGCCGGAGTTGCTCTTCGATGCGGGTATCATGGATCTCTTCATTATCCGCATTGCGGGCAATGTCTGTAGCGGGGATGAGATCGGCTCCGCCGAATATGGCGCGCTGCATGTCAAGACGCCGCTGCTGGTGGTTATGGGGCACTCCAAGTGCGGTGCCGTCACCGCCGTGGTGAAGGGGCTGAAGGGGGAAGGCCATGCGCTAGAGAAGAACATCCCGCCGCTGGTCAGCCCGGTTGTGCCCGCCGCGCAAAAGGTGCTGCAGTCCTTTCCGCAGGCCACCACCGAGAACCTGGTCATCCGTTCCACGGAGGAGAACGTCTGGCAGGGGATTGAGAACATTTTTCTGCGCAGCGCCGCCATCCGGGAGGCCGCGCTCGCCGGCAAGGTCGTAGTCGCGGGCGCCATCTATGATCTGGAGAGCGGAACAGTTCGCTGGCTTTCCGAGGAGAAAAGTGCCGAACTCCTGAAGAGAGCCGAGGCCAATCCGGCGAGCGACACACAAAAGATGGCTGCAGGCGGCCACGCAGAACCCGCCCCGGCCAAGCCGGCCACACAACCGGACGCTGCGGAGGGTTCCACCGCGCCGCGCAAGACAAGCGGACACGCGGAACCGGAGCATGGTGCCGCGCATCACTAGCAGCTCGCCGACCAGCCACCTGCCACACCTGCCGCCACCCACCACCCCGGCGGTCAGAGACCGCCGCTACAGCCGCTCATCGCATCCCGTCATCTGGCGGGCCGCGCCTTCGCGTCTGTCTCCTTAAGAGGGCGGCAGGGCGATACCGCGCTCATATGGTTGACCGTTTCACACTGTTATGCGGGCGGGGCCACCGGACCCGCCGCCACGCGCTACAAGTTCAAAAAGATTATTGATGGACTCACCAGCGGCGCCGAACAGGTGACCGCAGCCTCGGGGCAGGTAGCCAGCGCCAGCGAACAGGCTTCGAGCCTGGAGGAGACCAGCTCCTCGCTGGAGGAGATGTCCTCCATGACCAAGCAGAACGCTGACAATGCCAATCAGGCTAATGTGGTGGCCGAACTCAATACGATCGTCACGGGCAGCGCCCTGTCGTCAGTGGCCAGAGGCCCGCAGACCGGGGGCAGAGGCCAGAGCTCAGAGGTCAGAGGTCAGAAATCAGAGATCAGAGATCAGAGGGGCGCCACACAAGGCTTTGGCAGCCCCGTCCGCACACCAGGCGTCCGCTTTTGCCAAAGCCAAAGCCCGCCCCGAGACGGTGATCCCGCTGGACGACAAGGACCTGAAGGAGTTCTAAGCCGCACGGCCGGAACGGCACCATTCGCCGGCTCCCGTGCGCAAGCGCGGGAGCCGGTTTGTTTACACACATAGCCCAACGCCACCCCAGAACGCCGGCGCGTCCGCGTGTGTCGCACCCCTCATCCGGCCTTGCCGGCGCGTGCCCCTCCACCCTACCACCAGTCAGGCAGGTTTGGACTGCGGCGGCTTGACGCCGCTCTCCTCGCCGCGGCTTGACGCGGCGTGCCTCCCCAAACACCTCCCCCCTCCCCATAAGTACCTGATTCGTTACGGTGATTCTAACGCCAAGGCGCCAAGGCGCAAGGGCGCGAAGGTGGGAAGGTGGGAAGGTGTTAGGTGTGTGGTGGTAGCTGTAGACCCGCCGCCCCCGGCGGCCTTGTGCCGCCGGAGCGAAGAGTTCCGCAGCAGGCGCCAAAAGGCGAAGAAATATGAATAGCGCGAGGTGCGGCCGTGCCGGCTCTCCTCGCGCTGTCGCTTGATTGCTCAGCCACTTCTGTCTCGGATCTCTGCGCACCGGTGGGCAAGCCCACCGGGGGCGCGTGTTGCGTGTACGGGCGTGGCGGATGGGTGATGGTGCGACAGCCGGCAGGGGCATGCGCGATCGTTGTCGGTGGCCCGCGTTGTCCTGATAGTGGGTTCGCTCATCGGGCCAGGCGGCAACTCGACACAGCAAGCGGGGTGCCGGCTTAACTCTTGACAATCGACAGTCGACTGCAGGCCATTGCCAAGCATGCAATACGATGCTTGCGGTCAACATGGGGTTTTTAACGGGTTGCATGACAGGATGTCCGCGCTTATACTAGCGGAGGTAGTGCAAAACGGCTGCGCGACGGTGCGATCATGGCCATGACCCCGCTTATCGTTGACATTGCGGACAGACGAAAGGCAACAGATCCAGGCGGAAGGGGCGGTGCAAATGCCCGCCCTGCCGGCGCTGTGCCACCGTATCCTCCTGGCGCTCCCTGACCCCACCACGGACTTTGGTACCCCACCCCGCCACCCCATAACTACGGCACACAGGTGATCTCTTATGGCAATTCGCGTTTTACTCGTAGATGATTCGGCCATCGTGCGGCAGGTGTTCTCCGCCGAACTGGGCCGGGAACCGGACATCGAGGTGGTCGGGACCGCCCCGGATCCGTATGTGGCACGGGATAAGATCGTGCAGCTTAAGCCGGACGTTGTGGTACTGGACATCGAAATGCCACGCATGGATGGGCTCACTTTCCTGCGCAAACTGATGCAACACTACCCCCTGCCGGTCATCATTGTCTCTTCGCTGACCACCAAAGGGGGGCAACTGGCGCTGGAGGCCATCGAGGCTGGCGCGGTGGATGTCATGTGCAAACCGGGGGCGGCCTACACGGTGGCCAACATGTCTGTCGCGCTGGCGGACAAGATCCGGGCCGCCGCGCAGGTGCGGCAGGTGCGGCCGCTCGCCCGCCACCCCGCGCCGGCCGCAGCCATCCGCCCGCTGGCGCTGACCCGCACCACCAACCAGGTCATTGCCATCGGCGCCTCGACCGGCGGGACCGAGGCCATTCGCGAGGTCCTGACGCGCTTCCCGCGCAATGCCCCTGGCACGGTCATCGTGCAGCACATGCCGGAGCATTTTACGGCCTCCTTCGCCGAACGGCTGAACTCTTTATGTGAGATGGAAGTACGCGAGGCACGCGACGGCGACTCCGTGATTCCCGGGCTGGCGCTGCTGGCCCCCGGTAACCAGCACATGATCTTCCGGCGCAGCGGCGCGCGCTACTATGTGGAGGTCCGGACCGGCCCGCTCGTCTGTCGGCAGCGCCCCAGTGTGGAGGTGCTCTTTAAATCGGTGGCTGAGAATGCCGGCAGCAATGCCCGCGCCGCGATTCTCACGGGCATGGGCAAGGATGGGGCCGAAGGGCTGCTGGCTCTGCGGCAGGCGGGGGCCTTCACCGTGGCAGAAGCCGAAGAGACCTGCGTCGTCTTCGGCATGCCGCGAGAGGCCATCGAACGGGGCGGCGCCTGCGAAGTGGTGCCACTCCCCCGCGTGGCGGAAAGGTTGCTAGCCCTATGAACCAAGACACGGCGGAAGCGCCCATCGCGGTACTGCTGATCGAAGATAACGCGCTGGATGCGCGCTGCGTGGCTGGTTTTCTGGCCTTAAGCGGCAACCGCTTCACCCTCACACGCGTCAGTACGCTGGCAGACGGGCTCGCCGCGCTGACCACCCGCCCCATCCAAGCGATCCTACTGGATTTGACCCTCGCGGACAGTTGCGGGCTGACGACCTTCGCACGCGTACATGCCGTCGCGCCGGACACCCCCATCGTGGTCCTGACTGGCCACGACGATGAACAGACGGCGCTAGAGACGGTACGCCGGGGGGCTCAGGACTACATAGCCAAGAGCGAGATCAACGAACGCCTGCTCGTGCGCGCCTTGAGCTACGCCATCGAACGCGCCCGGCTGCTCACCGCCCTGCGCGACGCCATGGCCAAGCTGCAGACCCTCCGGGGGCTGCTGCCGATCTGTTCGCGCTGCAAGCGCATCCGCGACGATGCCGGCTACTGGCAGGAGGTGGAGAGCTACGTCACTGCCCACTCCCAAGCCGAGTTCTCCCACAGCTACTGCCCGCCCTGCGTCGATGCCGTGCTAGCGGAATTGGCGGCCGACACGGGAGATTCGTAACCGCTTACTTCCACTGGAAACTGATCTCTAGGTGGAATTCGCCCTGATCGTTACGCATCGGCACCAGGCAGGTCGCACAGCCGGCCATGCGCGCCACGCTATGCTGAGAGCCGGAGACCACCGACGGCAGGCTGATCATAAAATTCAACCCGATCTCCTGCATGCTGGCCTTGGCCCCTCCGGCGCACATGTTCGCCAATTCGCCGACGGCATCCACCACTTCCTGGGCATCAACGGGATCATCCGGCCCCATCATGGTCATGGCGCGGAACAGGTTTACCGCCATGCCGTCCGGGAACATTAACGATAAATTGCCCCGCAGGTTATCGCCGGTCAGCGCAATGCTCCCCGACACACCAATCGTGCCGGAAATATCGCCGCGCGGCATGAGCACCGGATCAAACTGTGGTTCGCCGGCGCTCGTGGGGAGGAAAACCATCGTTTCGAAGGCTTGCCGGGTGCTCTCGATAAAGGCCGGCAGGAGTTTGTTGCGAAAAACGTCTTGGCGAAAATCGTTACTCATCGTGGCTCCTTGCTGGGCGACTACCGGTTAAACAGTTCATCCATCTTCTGCTTAAGGATTTCCGGCGTGAACGGCTTGACGATGTAGGAGGTTGTCCCTTTGGTCAAGGCCTCCAGCACATCCTGCTTGCCGCCTTCCGTCGTGACCATGACGATGGGCACGTTCTTGTATTCCGGCTTCTGTCGCAGACGGACGGTTAGTTCGAGCCCATCCATTTCCGGCATGTTCCAGTCCGTCAGCACGCAATCAAAGGTTTGTTCACAGGCCTTGGCAAAGGCCTCCACGCCGTTGCCGGCTTCCGTGATATCCATATACCCCACTCGATTCAGGGTTGCCCGCAGAATGCGTCGCATGGTGGAGGAATCATCCACCACAAGAATGCGCTTGGCTGTGTCCGCCATGGTTCTTTCCTTTCCTACTTTGCCCGGATGGCCTTTTGCACGTTACTGATAAAATCGGTGGTGGCAAACGGCTTGAATAGTAACGTGGCGAGGTCCTGTTTGTCGAATAGTTCCGACAAGGCCACATCCTGGTAGCCGCTCATCAACTGGATGCGCACGTCGGGCCTGATCTTGCGCAGGGCGCGCAGCACCTTGTCCCCGTTCATACGCGGCATGAAGACATCCAACAGCACCAGATCAATCTCGTCGGCATGTTCGTGGAACAGCTCGATCGCCTCTGGTCCATCGGAAGCCACATAGGTGGTGAAGCCGATGCTTCGCAGAATACGCACGGCATAGCGACGGATCCCCTCCTCGTCATCCACGATGAGGATCGTGCCGCAGGAGGGGAGATAGGGGGCCGACGGGGGGGGCAGGGGCACGTCGGAACGCCGGGTGGGGGCGCCGGCCAAGGGGAGGAGGATCCGGAAGGTAGAGCCGCGGCCCAGTTGCGTCTGGAAAGCCACGGCTCCGTTATGAATCAGGGCGATCCCTTGCACTTCCGCGAGGCCCAAGCCTCGTCCAGGCCCCTTGGTCGAAAAGAGCGGCGTGAAGGCCTTGGCGGCCATGATTTCATCCATGCCATACCCGGTGTCCACCACCTCGATCGACGCATAAGTGCCGGGTGGCAGGGTCGAGGTCGTCACATGCGCCTGCAGGAAGCGCTCATCCACCTGCTCCACCCGCGCCGTCACCGCGACGCTCCCGCCGTCGGCCCGGATGGACTCCAGCGCATTGGTGAGCAGGTTAGCGGTCATGATGCCGAGCAAGTGGGTATCGCCTGCCACCAGCACCGCCTCCGGGCCCGGCGAGGCACGTAGCGTCACATAGGCGGGCACTTTCGGCATCAGTTGTGCGACCGTGCGTTCGACCACCTCGCGCAGATCCACCTGCGCCATGCGAAAAACGCCGGTGCCGCAGCGGGAGATGGTACGATGGCACAACTCGGCCATTTTCCGCGCGTCCCCGAGGGCCACGCCCACATCGTCACGGGCGCCCGAATCCCCCGGCAACTCTGCCATCGCCAACTCCAACTGGCCGATCATGGAGGCCAGCAGGTTGTTGAACATATGCGCCACGCCACCGGTCAGGGCATGCACACTACGGGCCATCTCGTGCGGCGGCTCAGCCGGCGGCGCCGGCGCCGCCCCCTTGGCTCGCTCGCCGTCACCGGTACTCGTTATGCCACTTTGCTTTTTCACGTTATGCTGCTGGTCTAGTAGCCTGTAGAGGCGTCAGCGTACGCGTGGCCCAGGCGTCACGCGGTGCTACGGTGACCAGCGGCAAGTCTCTCGCCGCCACGCCACCCACCGAAATCGGCACTTATCCTATCCTATTGCCGCCGGGAATGCATGCCTAATTGCTGGTGCAGCGCCACGCTTGCCTTCCGCCGCCCGGCATCCTATTATTCGCTTGGAGGAAGGCACTGTGAGGCATAACTTTTTCACGCACCTGCGCATCGTCACGTTCGTCGCCCTGCTCTCCCTGCTGATCATGCGGGCCAGGCACGCGCCAACCGTCAGCGTGCTGGCCTTCCTGCTGCTGGTCCTCTGCTGGTTTGCCGCCACCCTGCTGCTGGAGCGGCTACCGGGGCAGCCCCCCCGTGCGCGCCTGCTCGGCAACACGCTCTATGCCGCGCTGGATGCCTATCTACTCATGATGGTCACCGCCGAGACGATCGCAGGCACCTGGAATCACCCCTTCCAACTAATGGGGGCCTACGTATTCTTGGCCAGTCTGTTAGGCGGCCCGGTGGTCGGCAGCGGCAGCGCGCTGGCTGGGTGGTGCGGCCTGATCAACGGCTGGCTGCTCCCCATTCAGGAGTTGCAGTGGTCCACACTCCTGACGGGGGGCGGGGCGGCACTGGGTGCCGGCCTCTTTGGCACGGTCTGGCATGTAGGCCTCCCGCTTTTGCTACGCGCCTGCCAGGGCCCCGCCGCGCCGCCGCACACGCCAGCCGCCCCACCCTTGCAGCATAGCGACATGCTCGCCGAGATGGAAAGTCAGTGGCGCAAAATCAGCGCAGAAAGGGATGCAACGCAGGCACGGCTACGGGAACTCGAGGCCCAGCCCCCCCCTGACGCCACCGCCAGCATGCCGGTAGAGACCCCGCCCCCCCCTGACACACACGCCACGCCCCCCCCGGCCAACGAAAATGAGCTGCAGACCAGGCTTAACGAGGTCGAGAGCGCTTTGACCAAAGATCGCGCCGAGAAGGACGCCTTGGCTGCGGAAAAACAGCGCCTCATGGCAGAGATCTCCGAGCTATCCAATGAGCTGATGGCGGCCTATACCAATCCGCTCTCGACCACCGAGCCGCCGCCACCCGCCGCACCATAAAGCGGACAGACCGCATGTACGGGTACTTACCCGCCTGCTTACGTGCATCCCAGTAGCGCGGGCTCGCCCTCGAGCCCAGCGCCACTTCACGGCTCGCTGACACGCACGGCGGGGCTGACGGCCCCCCCGCCCATAGGTGTTACGCTAAGAAGACTGTTCAACGCCCAACAGCCAACGTCCAACTTCCAACGTCCAAGGGAAATGCAGCCGCCACAGGCCTGTCTCGCCTTGGTTGAGCGTTGGGCGTTGAGCGTTGGGCGTTGGGCGTTGGGCGTTGAGCGTTGGGCGTTGGGCGTTGAGCGTTGGGCGTTGAGCGTTGGGCGTTGGGCGTTGAGCGTTGGGCGTTGGGCGTTGGGCGTTGGGCGTTGAGCGTTGGGCGTTGGGCGTTGGGCGTTATATCTGTCATAACATGCTACTTATCAGTGACATAACGAACTTCATTGCGATTCTTAGCTTAACACCTATGCCCCCGCCCGCCCGGCCTGGTGACGGGACGTTTGCCAACGGACGCGGAAGACCGGTCAAGTCGGGTTTCGCAACATTTGGTTCTGCCACCCCCCTCTGTGCGATGGCTGCCCGTACTTGAGGTACGCATTCCGTTTAGCTGCCTGGCGATTGCCGCCCGCCATATTTGCGCCGTATCCGCGCCTGTACCATAAAAACCCAAGCCGTGGCATACGCTCTGCTATGACCTCTCCCATGAGCGTGGAACCTCAAAGATCTCAGCGCAGCGGTCGGTCGCTGGTCTGGATGGCACTTGGCAGCGGTTGCCTCCTGCTAGCCAGCGGCTGCCTATCCACGCCAGGCAAGCCGGTCACAGATCGGATATCCAGCGCCCCGCGTACGAACGCCAGTCACCAGACCAGCAACGTACCCCAACCGTTGCAGCAGGATGTTTCGACACAAATTCTGGAGATGCAACACCACATCGATGAGCTTAGCCTGCTACTGACCACCGTGTGCGCCCGGCCGGATACCCCCACCCAACCGGGCGTGGAACGGCTACAAGCCCTGGAAAAGAGGGCCCAGTGGAGCGATGCGCTTGCCCTGGAACTGCACACCGCGAATGTTAAGATCGAGCCCTTAACCACGGAACTGGCCCAGCAGCAGCAGCTCGCCGCAGAGCTGCGCGCCAAGATCGCCCTTTTGCATAGCCGCACCAACGAACTGGAACAGAGTGTGGTGGATCTCGCCAGCAAATTGAAACCGATGCAAGATGCCATGCAAATGCTGCGCATGGGGAACTACGACTACTATAGCGTCCGGCGTGGCGACACCTGCCAATCCATCGCGGCGCAACCCGGCATCTACGGCGACGAGTCCAAACACCTCCTCATCCGGCAGGCCAACCGCGGGCAGGTCGCCGATCTCGACCATTTGGCACCGGACGAACTGCTGATCATTCCCCGTCCGAAAGGAGACGCCACCCATGAATTCTAACCCAGGCCCTCGCGTACTGCTGCTGGAAGATGATCCGCTGGCCGCCTGGACGGGCCGCCGGATTCTCGAGCAGATGGGCTGCCAGGTCAGCGACGCCGATTGCTGCCAAGCGGCTGAGGAGGCTTGGCTGGCCAATCCTTTCGATCTGATCATTGCCGATCACCGTCTCCCCGACGGGTTCGGCGTGGAACTGATTGCCCGCATGCGCGCCGTCGGTCGTACCACGCCGGTCATCTGTCTAACCGCCGAATCCGAGGTGATCTCCGAACCGGAGCGCGCCCGGTTGCAGATCAGCGCCGTGGTGAGCAAGCCCATCCATCTCGAAACCCTCCGGGGCGCCGTGGCCCAAAGCACCGCCGCCCCCGCCCGCGCCCCCGTCGTACCCGTCGCACGCCGCACCATCGGCCACTACGACCTCTACCCCTGCCCCCCCTCTCTGAGCCTCGCCGACTTGGAACCGCTCCGCCACACCACGGGGCGGCAGAACTGGATCGCCCTCGATCTCTCCACCACCACACAGCTCGCGCCCGGCGTACTGCCGCTCCTGCTGGAAATGGCCGCCGCCCTGCAGCGCAGCGGCGGGCGCCTATGCCTGGCCGGCGTCACGCCGGCACTCGCACCCGCCCTCCAAGACCAGGGGCTGGCACGCCAGGTGGATATCCTCCCCGACCTCGAGAGCTTGGACTCCCTGAGCCGCCAACCCACCTCGCCCTGCGAACGGGCCGCCCTCATGGAGAGCATTGTGCTATGAAAAGCAACCCCCGCACGCCCCTGCGTCACGCCCAGCGGCCCCCCGCCAACGGCAAGATATGCCGGTGGCACCCCGCACACAGGTGAAGCTATGGACAGCCAAAACATTATTAGTTCCATGGTCAAGAGCCGGGAATGCTGCCGGCGGCTCGTACAAAACTACGAGACCGAGCGGAGCCGGCGGCAGGCTGCGCCGACCGCCGACGCCAACGTCACCATGTTGCACAGCGCCAACCAGGCCGCTACCCAGATTCTGACACATCTGGGTAGCCTGCCCCAGCAACCGTGTGCCGCCATGAACGACGAAACCCGCGCCTACTCGTCCAAAATATTGGGCGATATTCGCAGCCTGCTGGAAAAAGCCATCATGCTCGAACGGGAAATGCGCGCCACCGCCACCAGCCAGGCCGATAGCGGCAGCCAGGAGAGACTATGATCACCAGCGTAGAACAGGCCCTCGTCGTGGATGATGACTCCCTAATGCGTGATTTTGTGGTGGAAACCCTCTCCCGCCGCGGCCTGCAGATCACGCAGGCGCACAACGGCCAGGAAGCCAAGCGCCTGCTGGAGGAACGCGAATTCGATATCGCGTTTATCGACGTGAAGATGCCCGGCATGGACGGCATGCAACTGCTGCGCGCCATGAAAGAGCTCGGCGTGTCCACCCTGCCGGTCATGGTGACCGCCTTTGGCACGGTGGAGCGGGCGGTCGAAGCCATGCGACTGGGGGCCTATGACTTTCTGATGAAGCCGTTCTCGCCCGAACAGGTGGAACTGGTCCTCGATCGGGCCAGCGAATGGATCAACATGCGGGCACAGAATGCCTACCTGCGCGAGGAGCTGGGATGGCAACTGCCGCGCGGCCGACAGATGGTCGGCCGCTCCCCGGCCATGCGCCACATGATGACGCAAATTGAGCGCGTGGCACGTGCCTCCGCCACGGTGCTCGTGACCGGCGAGAGCGGCACCGGCAAGGAGCTCGTGGCCCTGGCCATCCACTCGCTGAGCGAACGACGCGACAAACCGTTCATCCGCATGAGTTGCGCGGCCGTGCCCAGCAACCTCATGGATAGCGAACTCTTCGGCCACGAGAAAGGCGCGTTCACCAGCGCCGTATCCCGCCGCCTGGGCCGCTTCGAACTCGCCGACGGCGGCACCCTGCTCTTGGACGAGATCGGCGAACTCGAACTCGGCCTGCAGGCCAAGCTGCTCCGCGTCCTGCAGGAACGGGAGTTCGAGCGGGTCGGCGGCACGCGTACGATCCGCACCGACTGCCGCGTCATCGCCAGCACCAATCGCAACCTCGCGGAGTGCGTCAAGAATGGTACCTTCCGCGAAGATCTCTTCTACCGTCTCAATGTCCTGCCCATCCAGTCCCCCCCGCTGCGCGAGCGCACCGAGGACATCCCGCTGCTGGCCACGCATTTCCTGGAGCAATACGGCGGACGGCGCGACCGCGCCACCGCCGGGTTTACCCCCGCCACCATGGCCGTGCTCTGTGCCTACCCATGGCCCGGCAATATCCGCGAAATGAGCAATGTCATCGAACGCCTGAGCGTGATGGCGCCGGACGGCCCACTGGATTGCGACGTGCTCCCCCCGGAAATCTGCGGCACGCGCCCCACCGCGCTGCGCGAAACACCCCCTCCCCCCCCTGCCACCCTGTTGCACCTCCCCGCCTCACCCGCCCCGGAACCAAGCAGCGAAAAAGCCGCGGACACACCGCTGCTGCGGCTGGCCGACATCGAACGCGACGCCATCCAGCGCGCACTCAACCAGACCGGCGGTGCGCGCCAGCAGGCCGCCGACCTGCTGGGCATCAGCGTGCGCACGTTGCGCAACAAACTCAACCTCTACCGCACCGAAGACGGCGGCGAGCTCGAGGAACTACCCGACGATGGCATGCGGGTTGCTTAGTATGTACCCAGGATGACACACGATGAAACTTTTCTTCCTGGCCAGTGTGGTTTGCGGCATCGCCTTCAGCGTGCTGGCCGTTTGGCTGGCCGTCGACCGCAAACAGACGATCGTGCGGACAACGCGCGTCACCCGCACCGTGGTGCAACGGCTGGAAACCGATGAAGAGTCCCGGAAAGTTATCAACAAACTGATGGAGGACTTGCAAACCGAACGGACCGCCCTACAGAAACGGGAGACCGACGTGCGCAGCCGCGAGGAAGCGCTACGCCAGCAACAGGAGATCCTGGCCATGCTGAAAGCCGACCTGCAACAGGTGCAAAGCAAGATCGATGAAACCATCGTGCGGACCACCCAGTCGGAACAGGCCAATCTCAAGCGTCTGGCGGAACGCTACGGGAAAATGGACCCGGATAGTGTCGCCACCCTGCTCACCAAGATGGAAACGGCCCGCGCCGCCGCCATCTTGCTGCTGCTCGGGGATCGCCAGGCCGGGGCCGTGCTCGCCGCCGCCGTGGCGACCGGCAGCAACGGCGTCCGAAACGCCGCCGACTGGTCTGATGGCATCCGCCGCATGGCCAGCGAACAGGGGCCACGTAAATGACAACCGATCGGCAATTTTTGCCTGTCTGGCTATCCGGCTAGGCCGGCACCGTGGCAGGCACCGCACCACGTGGCAGCCGCAACCCGGCTGCTCACAGAACAAAACGAAGCTTTCAATCGACACAACGAAACCGCAGGACACACAGGAGGCATAGGAACATGAGTGGATCAGCACTTTACACCGGCGTATCCGGCATGGGCGCGCAACAGCAGCGCATGGATATCATCGCCAATGACATCGCCAACATGAACACCATCGCGTACAAAGAGAGCGAAGTCACGTTCCAGGAAGCCCTGGTGGACACGATCAATGCGCCTGCCGTGGGCTCGCCCGGTCGGCAATTCGGCATGGGCGTTCGCATGGGGTTGACCGCCCGCAACTTCAGCGGCGGTTCCCTCAACGAAACCGGCATGGCCAGCCAGTTTGCCATCCAGGGCCAGGGCTTCTTCGTGGTGCAGGCCACCGACAGCTCCGGCGTCCCCGCCGGCAATCAGTATTACACGCGGGCCGGCGACTTCACCATGAACGTGCGCGACGCCTCCACCGTCAACCTCATCAACTCGTCCGGCTATTCCTTGATCGGCAACGATGGCACCGCCATCAACCTGCGGCAGGGCGTGCCGGCCGGGGTGGACGTCACGGCCTTCTCCGTCAGCCAGAGTGGCGCGATCTCCTCCTTTGGCTCGGACGGCATCACCTACTCCGTCGGAACCATCCCGGTGGTCCGTTTCATGAACAACAACGGCTTGAGCGCCATCGGCAGCAACATGTATCAGTGGACGGCGGCCGCCAGCACGACGCAGCCCACCTTGACTGGCGCGCCGAATAGCTCGGACGTCAACATTGTGCAAGGGTATATCGAGTCGTCCAATGTGGATCTGACCCGGGAGTTCTCGGACCTGATCATTACGCAGCGTGGTTTCCAGGCCAACTCCAAGACCATCACCACGGTCGACGAAATGATGCAGACGGTCCTCGGCCTGAAACGCTAACCACTAACCGGTAGACCAGACTGACAACCCTGGCGGGACCGATGGTCCCGCCAGGCGCGGAAGGCCGCCGATCGGCAGAAATTAACGTAAGCCGCCCCCCGTCGACAGGAGCACCGCCTATGGCCGACCAGGCGCAAACCAGCCAACCAGCCAACCAGGACACCGCCCCGGCCGTGGCCGACACCAGCACACCCGTCGAGGCTGCCAAGCCGCTTACCCGTCCCGTCCTGCTCAGCGGCTTGCTCGTCATGTTGCTGACCCCTACAGCCGGCTATTATCTGACTACCCTTTCCATGCCCCCCCGGCACACCTCCGTGCACGCCGAGCTGCTGCAAGAGGCGCAACTCCAAACAGAAAAGCTGCAAAAGGCGCAGCATGCCGAAGTGGCGACCTTCCCGCTGTCCGCCATGCAAATCAACATTTACGAAACCAGGGGGACCCGCATTCTCAAGCTCGTGCCGCACCTCCAGCTCAGTGAATCGCAGATGGCCAGCAAGCTCCCGCCGCTCAAGGCGCTGTTGATGGACACCATCGCCACGGTGGTCTGCAGCAAAAAGCTGGATGAACTGGAAGGGCCGGCGGCGCGTGAAAGTCTGAAGAAAACCATCATCCTGCGCCTGAACGAACAGCTCGCCAAGCACCTATCCGGCTCCATCGTAGATATCTACTTCGAGGAGTTTCTGCTGATCTAAGAGGCTCTTGCAACCCCCCCAATCTTCCGCCGTTCAGCCTAGATCCGTAAGTTGAACATTTCTTTGGCGTCACTACTCAGGTGCTCGCACGCGGCCGGCGGGTGCCTGATTCGTTACGGTGATTCTAACGCCAAGGCGCCAAGGCGCAAGGGCGCGATGTGGGAAGGTGTTAGGTGTGTGGTGGTAGCTTGTGCCGCCGGAGAGAACGTCGAAAAGTGGGAGGGTGAGGATCCCGCCGAGCCGGACACAACACACTCTCCTTTGCGCCCTCGCGCCTTGGCGCCTTGGCGTTACAACGGCCGTTCTCCGGCGATGGTCGACGCTCCGCGCGCTGTGGATTATTTGCTCAGCAACTTCTGTCTCGGCACTCTGCACACCGAGGGGCAAGCCCCCCGAGGCCGCGTATTAGCCTCGAACCGTAAGATCAGCAGCTATTTGGCTTACTGGCTTTTATCAACCGTCGCGCGAAGGGCTTTTGTGTCTTGTACCAACGGTGGGTGTCAACTTGTCGGTGTTCGTGGTCATCTTTAAGGGGCACGGGCAGCGTCAGCCGGCGCGGCGGGCTTCGACTGCCCGCGAATCTGAATGTGCAGTTCGCGCAGTTGCTTCTCCGAGACCGGCGAAGGTGCGCCCATCATCAGATCCTGGGCCTTCTGGTTCATCGGGAAGGCGATGACCTCACGGATGTTTTCCGCGCCGGCCAGCAGCATCACGATGCGGTCCACGCCCGGGGCGATCCCGCCGTGCGGCGGCGCGCCGTAGCGGAAGGCATTGAGCAGGCCGGAGAATTTAGCTTCCACATCTTCCTGCGTATAGCCGGCCAGGGCAAAGGCCTTGAACATGATCTCCGGACGGTGGTTGCGGATGGCGCCACTGGAGAGCTCCACCCCGTTGCAGACCACGTCATACTGGAACGCGCGGATGTCCAGCGGCGGCATCTTCTCCAGCGCTTCCATGCCACCCTGCGGCATGGAGAACGGATTATGCGAGAACGCCACGGCATTGGTCTCCGGGTCCAATTCGTACATCGGGAAGTCCACGATCCAGCAGAAGCGGAAGACCCCCTGCTCGATCAGGTTCAGGTCGCGCCCCAGCTTGCCGCGGATGTCGCCGGCCATCTTAGCGGCCTTGCCGGGCGCATCGCACACAAAGAACATCACATCGCCATCACGCATCTCCGCACAGGCGGCCAACGCCTCCAGCTCCTCTTTCTTCATGAACTTCTGGATCGGCCCCTTGACCTGGTCACCGTCCCAGATCAGATAGGCGAGCCCCTTGGAGCCCAACGACTTGGCATGCTCCACCAGCTTGTCGAAGAAGCTACGCGGTTGGCTCTTGATCGCACGTACCGGGATGGCCCGCACCACCGCACCGGCGGCGATGGCGCCGGCAAAAGCATTGAACCCGGAGCCGCGGAAAATGTCGGTCACATCGCGGATCTCGATCGGGATGCGCAGGTCCGGCTTGTCACTGCCATACTTGAGCATGGCTTCGTGATACGGGATGCGCTGCCAGGCGGGGGCATCCACCGCCAGCTTGGAGAAGGAGGTGAAGGTGCTGTAGAGCACATCCTCGACCACGGCGAAGACGTCATCCTGCGTGACAAACGACATTTCCATGTCGAGCTGGTAGAACTCGCCGGGCGAGCGATCCGCGCGGGCGTCCTCATCGCGGAAGCACGGCGCGATCTGGAAATAGCGATCGAACCCCGCCACCATCAAAAGTTGCTTGAAGAGCTGCGGCGCCTGCGGCAGCGCATAGAACTTGCCGGGGTGGACGCGGCTCGGCACCAGGTAGTCGCGCGCCCCCTCGGGCGAGCTGCACGTCAGGATCGGCGTCTGGAATTCGTTGAACCCCAGTGCCGTCATCTTCTGGCGCAAATGGGCGACCACGCGGGAGCGCAACAGAATGTTCTGGTGCAGGCTGGCGCGGCGCAGATCGAGGAAACGGTACTTGAGGCGCACTTCTTCGGCGATATCCTCGTCCCCCGCCAGGTAGAGCGGGGTCTGCTCGGCGAGCGACTGCTCTACGCACTCATCAGCCACGACCTCAATCGCGCCCGTGGGGAGCTCCGCATTGATCGTGGACGGCTCGCGCATGGTGACCGGACCGGTGAACGTCAGGACGCTCTCGAGCTTGACGCGGGCCAGCAGCTCAAAGAACGAGCGGCTGGGGTGCACCACGATCTGGGTCTGGCCGTAATGATCGCGCAAGTCGATGAACAGGATGCCGCCGTGATCGCGCTTGCGGAAGATCCAGCCGGAAAGTTTGACCGTCTGGCCGGCGTGGGCCGGGCGCAGATCGTTACAGGTATGGGTCCGATACGGATTCATGTTGGTTTCCTTGTAAAAGTCGGCAGACTATAGCATGGCGGCGCGGCGGATTGGAAGATTAGAAGAACAGCTTGAACAGGCGCAGAATCCCCTGCTTCCAGGGGACGCGGTGGGAGACGCCGGAGGCATGCTGGAAGCTCGCCATGTTGGCGAGATACCACTGATAATTGCGTACCAGGGCATCCTTGTTGGAATATTGCGGGCGGTACCCCAGAATTTGCTGGGCCTTCGCGATGCTGACAAACGAGTCCTCGCAGGCCGTTTCGTAGACCCATTTATAGAGCGGCGAGAGGTGCAGCGCCTCGAGGAAGCGCAGCGTCCAGATTACCGGGCGCGCCGGGAAACCGATGATGCGCTTGCCGAAGCCGGCGCAATCCAGCACGGCCTGGTAGTCCTCGCGCATGGTGGTAAACTCCTGCGCGCCGATATTGAACACATCGTTGACCTTGCCGGCCTCGAGCGTCAGGCAGAGCCAGATGGCCGCGCAGAGGTCCGCCACATCCAGCAACTGGTAACGGTTGTGCCCATAGCCGATCATCGGGAAGTTGCGCTTATCCTGGGCCCAATCATAGAAGAGCGCGAACACGCCGAGCCGCTCCGGGCCGATGAACGACTTGGGGCGTACGATCGGCACGCACAGCCCCTGCGCACGGGCCCGCACGCACTCCTCTTCGGCCGCGATCTTGGCTTCGCCATACGCGCCGACGCCCTGCAGCCGGTCGGTCTCCAGCAGCGGATGATGGTCCGGAATGCCATACACCGCTGTGGAGGAGACATGCACAAAGCGCGCCACCCCTTCCTGCCGCGCGGCGGCCAGCAGGTTGCGCGTCCCCTCGATGTCGGTCGAGTAGATGTCTTCTTTAGAGTAGAGCGGCAGGGCGGCGGCCGTGTGGATCACCCAGGTTACGCCCTGCATGCAGCGGGCCACCATGGCCGGATCGCGAATATCCCCGAGAACGGCCTCGATCTGGCCGCGCTCGGGATAATCAAACGGTACCAGGTCCAGCGAACGGATATCCGTGATCCCCTGGGCCAGCAAATGCCGCACCAGATTGATGCCCAGAAACCCGCTGCCGCCGGTGATCAAGACTTTTTGCTGCATGCTGCCTTTCCGCCGACTTGGGCCGCGCCTGCCAGCCAAGCCGAAAAGCACTAAGAATACGCTAAAATCGACGCGCAAGTAAAGACTCGGGCGCATAACCCTGTTTCCTTACAGAGTTGCGTTCAGTAGGCCGGAACTCCGGTTCCGGCCATGGAATGGGCCGCAACCGGAGTTGCGGCCTACAACACTACACCGCAAAGCAAGGGGATCAGGGATGCGCCCTACCGCAATTATCATGGTCTTTTTCTGAAGCGACACCTTGCTTACGTGCATCCCAGTAGCGCGGGCTCGCCCTCGAGCCCAGCGCACCCAAAGCGCCTACAAGTACAGTGCCGCAATCCGCCCTCGGCCCGGGTGCGGGCCGGGGCTACTGACAGCAGTCTACGACCAGCGTCCGGCCTGGCATTCCCGCCCACAAAAAGAGAAGGCCGCCACACGTTACGTGTCGCGGCCTCTCCCTGCGTCAGCTATCCGAAGTTTACTTCAGGACGGCTTCCTTGGCGGCCTTGGCCAGACGGAACTTAGCGACCGTGCGGGCCGGGATCTTGATCGCCGCGCCGGTGGCCGGGTTACGACCCATGCGCGCCTTGCGCTGCACCTTGATCAGCTTGCCCAAACCAGGGATCGTGAAACCCTTCTTGTCCTTGGCGCCCACATAAGCGATGCTCAGAAGCGCTTCAATCGCTTCCTTTGCCTGCTTCTTGGAAATGCCCGCCTTCTCAGCGATGGCGGCCAATACCTGCGACTTCGTCTTGGGGGCCACTTTCTTCGCGCTTGCCATGTCCGAACTCCTTAGTACACGTTTCAAATTTGTGAGACAAAAATCCCACGGTTGAAAGGAATGTGCCCGAATTATGGGGAAAACGCAACACCAAAAGCGAATAGTGCCAATAAATCGCATTTTCCGCCCGGCCACGACGCACACGGCAAGGGTTCAGTCGGGCCGCGGAATGGCCGGGATACCGGCCATTCCGATGGTTTGCAGCAATAAGAAACGTTCCTCCCCTTTTGTCGCGAGCTTTTTCTATGGAACATCTTGCACGGCAATATATTTCGACAAAGATCGCGACAAGGTTTTTCAGATCAGGGTTCAGGGAATTGTATAAACAGAAAACACGGCAATACCTGCAAATTCTACTGATTCTACGAGACACGTTACGGGGCGGAACCAGCGACGCGCAGGCGCGGTGCTAGGTGGAGCTTGTCCCAAAACCCCCACTTTTGCCTTATTTTTGCGGCCGGCAACAGGCACACCAAATAGTAAACCAGTCTTATCTTGGGGATCCCCTTTTTTGACAGGCTTAACAGGTTATTCCTGCTGGCACATTCCGTGGCTATATGCACTCATATTTAACCACCAACAATCCTGCAAAATCCTGTTAATCCTGTCCAAAAAAAATGATGCGGCGCTCCTACAAGGCGTGGGACAGGCGCTAGGTGGGGACGGTCGGCGGTTCCTCGCGCGCAGACCTTCTGCGCTGGTACCGCGACTGACTGCGGAACGCTACCGTCCGGCGGGACGAGCCCTACATGTGCCTTTTCGCTACGGACAACGGCTTGCGCGGATTGGGCGCTTGGTTGGCAAATGAGTTCCCAAACAATATCCGCGTCATCCGTAGTTGCAGGTCACGATGACAGCGGCAACACAGGCCGAACGATATAAACCGACCATACCAGGTTCGGTGTCTCTCATTCTTCCATTCTTCCAATCTTCCGCCGTTCTTGGGCGCCTTCTGTGCTGTTTTTCCTCGCGGCCAACGTGGTATGCTACACCACGTGACACCCTCCAGCCACTGCACCACTCCCGCCCCCCTCCCCGAATTGCTGGCCCCGGCCGGCGATTTTGACGCGGCCTGCGCCGCGCTGCACTATGGCGCGGACGCCGTCTATGCCGGCCTGCCGCGCTTCTCGGCACGCGCCGACGCCACCAATCTCTCGAGCGCCGAACTGCGCCAGTTGCTGGCCTACGCGCACGGGCTGCCGCGGCCCCGCCGCGTCTATGTCGTGCTCAATACCCTGATGCAGGCACGCGACCTGCCCGGCGCGCTGGAAGCGCTGGAGGAACTCGACGACGCCGGCGTGGACGCCGTAATTGTGCAGGATCTCGGCCTCGCACGTCTGGCGCAGCGCCACTTCCCACGCCTGCGCCTGCACGCCAGCACACAACTCGCGGCGCACAACCTGGCCGGCCTGCGCGCCCTCGCGGCGCTCGGCTTCCAGCGCGTGGTGCTGGCGCGCGAACTCCCGCTGGACGAAGCCGCCTACCTGGCCCGCACCGCGCCGGTCGAAATCGAGATCTTCGTGCACGGCGCGCTCTGCTATTCCTATAGCGGGCTCTGCCTTTTCTCCTCGCATCAGACCGGCCGCAGCGGCAACCGCGGCCGCTGCGCCTACTGCTGCCGCGAACCGTTGACACCCGCCACCACCGGCCACGACCCCGGCCGCCCCAGCGCCTTCCCGTTCTCCATGCGCGATCTGGCGCTGGCACCACTGCTGCCCCAACTGCGCCAAGCCGGCCTCGCCAGCCTCAAAATCGAAGGACGCATGAAGAGCCCCTGCTATGTGGCCTGCGTCACCGACTACTACCGCCGCAAGCTCGACCAGCAGCTTACGCCCGATCAGGAGGCTACGCTGGTACAGGACCTGCAAACCATTTTCAGCCGCCCCTGGAGCTCCTTCTATGCCGCCGGGCGCCAGGCACCAGCCGACACGATCATTGACGCGGCCGCCATCGGCCACCGCGGCGCGGCCATCGGCGAACTGCAGACGATCCTGCGCGATGGCCGCGGCGGACGCTGGCTACGCTTCCAAACCCGCCGGGCGCTGGAAAAACACGACGGCCTACAAATTCTGCTGCCGCGCGGCGGCAAACCGTTCGGCTGCGCCGTGGATGCCATGCGCCGCGCCGGCAGCAGCCGGCTGGAAATCACACTACCCGCCGGCGCCACGGTCGAAGTCCTCCTGCCGGACGATGCCCCCACGGACCTCCCCGCCGGCGCTACCGTCTTCTGCTCGGCCTCGCAAGCAGTGCGCCGCCACTACCAGATCCAGCGCCCGCCGCCCGCCGCCTACCGCGCGCCGCGCCTCGTGCAGGTGCACGTCGCGCTCGACCCCGCCGGCCTGACGCTCAGCGCCACCACCCTCGCGCCCGCACCGGACAGCGCCCAGGCCGAGCGCGATCCACCCGCCGACCTGCCACCTGCCACGCACCACGCCACCATCCACCTGCCACTCTCCCTGACGCCAGCCCGGCAACCCGACCAGACCGCCACGGCCATCCAACGCGCCTTGGCACGCTCCGGCGACACCCCTTGGCAGATGACCACCTTAACCGTGGACGACCCCCACGGACTGTTTGCCCCCACCTCCGCGCTAAATCAGGTGCGGCGCCAACTTTTCGAGGCGCTCACCACCCAGCACGAAGCCGCCCGCCAGGCCCGGCGCGCCGCGGTCAGCCAGGCCTGCGCCCTGCCAGCCACCCCACCGGCCACCCATACGGCCGCCACCTGCCACTGGAGCGTCAAACTCGACCTCGCCACCCCGCCCGACGCCGCCTTTGCCTCGGCGGATGAGATCATCCTGCACCTGGGGCACCGCGCGCCCGACGAAACCCGTGCGCTGCTCAGCGCCTGGCGCACCAGCGCGCCCCGCGCCCGGCTGCGACTGGCCTTGCCGCTGCTAACGCGCCAGCATGAGGAGGAAGGGCTACGCGCCACCCTCGCCGCCCTGCTGGCAGACGGCTGGCAGCAATGGGAGTGCGCCGATCTGGGCGGCTGGCAGATGCTGCACGAGGCCACGCCGCCACCGTTGGATCTGACGGCCGACTGGTCGTGCTACGCGCTCAATCCCAGCGCCCGCGCCCTGCTGGCCGAACTGGGGATCACGCGCGCCGTGGCTTCCCCCGAAGACTCCGGCGAAAACTTGCTGGCGCTGGCCGCGGCCCCTGGGCCGACCATGGAAGTCCTGGCCTGGCAGCAGACACCCCTATTTATCGCCGAGACCGCGCCCCTACTCCCGGGCGCGCCCCCCTGGCGGCTGACCACCCGCCGTGGCAGCCAGCTTTACACGCACGTAGTGGACCACCGCTGGGTCA
>CAIOST010000144.1 GCA_903861045.1 uncultured bacterium
GGGAGTCCACAGAACCAGGTCTTCAGGAAAAGACCATGAGGGCATGGTCTTATTTCGCGACGTTCCGGTGGCAGAGGGCCTGATATTTAGCTACGGATGAGGCGGATGGCGCGGATTGTGTTTGGGTAAGCCAGCAATTGCCACCCTCCGAAAGCCGCGCTATCCGTAGCTGGAAATTATGGCCGTGGTATTTGTCCAGAAGAACTTGTGTGTAAAGGCCAGCACAAGGCCGCCGGGGGCGGCGGGTCCACAGCTACCACCACACACCTACCACCTTCCCACCTTCGCGCCCTTGCGCCTTGGCGCCTTGGCGTTAGAATCACCTTAACGAATCAGGCACCCGCCCGCCGCGTGCGAGCACCTGAGTAGTGCCGTCAAAGAGATGCTCAACTTTCCGAACGGTACTAGGTTGAATGGTGCTGGCCGATTTCGATGGCCCTACTACCGGGGCGGACCGGGCTACGGACTGCTGGGTACAGCGGCAAAGGCGGCCTCAATCTCGGCACGGCAGGCCAGGAAGGAGGTTACGACAGCGGGATCAAACTGCTGTCCCGCGCAGCGGATGATTTCACAACAGGCGATCTCCTCGCTCAGGGCGGCACGGTAGCAGCGACTGGAACGCATGGCGTGATAGGCGTCAATCACGGCGAAAATCCGGGCGCCCAGGCAGATTTCGTCCCCTTTTTTTCTGGCCGGGTAGCCGCTGCCATCGAAGCATTCGTGGTGTTGCAGCACGATCTCAGCGACTTCGTGCAGGAAGGGGACGCCCGCCAGCAGGTCGTAGCCGATCTGGGGGTGGCGGCGCATGATCTGCTGTTCGTCCGGGGTCAACGGGCCGGGTTTCTGCAGCACGGCGTCCGGGATGCCGAGCTTGCCGATATCGTGCAACACAGCACCCATTTCCATGGTTTCGAAATCGTGGTTCGAGAGGTTCATCTGCCGGGCCAGCAGGCGCACGGCTTCGCGAGCCATGCGACAGTGTAGGCCGGTGTTCACTTCACGCGCATCAATCATCAGCGCCAGCGTCTGGATGGTCTGGGAGTAGGAGCGGCGTAGGGTTTCGAGCGCGTGGGCGAGGCTTTCGCTGCGGGAGCGTACCAGTTGTTCGAGTTGCGTTTGGTAGCGCCGGTTGGCGACGAGTAGTTGGCGGTGTTCCATGCCACGATTGATGGCGGCTTCCAACTGGCTGAAGGAGAACGGCTTCTCGATAAAATCAAACGCGCCATGCCGCAGGCATTCGATGGCCGTGGCCTTGGAGGCATAGGCCGAGACGACCATCTTAATGGTCCATGGGGCCTTATTCTTCAGGGCTTGGAGCAGGTCAATCCCGGTGCCCGTGCCGAGGTTAAGGTCGGTGAGGACCATATCAAAGTCATCGGGCGAGGCTTCAATGGCCTGCAGGGCCTCGGGCAGGTCGGAGCAGGCCGTGATCTCAAAATTCAGCATGTGCAGCATCTTGCCGAGGATCTGGCGCACGGAGGCGTCGTCGTCCAGAATCAAGGCGCGTCTGCTGTCCGTGGGAGCGGCTGGCGGGAGCGGCGTGGCGCTGGTTTCCTCGGCAAGGGAGGGTGCCAGACAGTAGCGGTCCTTGCCGGTGCGCTTGGCGACCAGCAACCCCTCATCCGCCAGGGCGAGTAAGGTCTGGCTGTTGAAGTCATGCGGCGGGGTCACAGCTGCCACGCCAATGGAGAGGGAGACGCGCAGGTGCTGACCGGAGGCGTCAAACCGGCGTTCCCGGAAGGCGCTGAGCAGCCGTTCGGCAGCCCGTTGGGCATCGGGCAGTGCGGTTTCGGGGAGGATGACAGCAAATTCGTCACCGCCGAAGCGGGCTACAATATCGGAAGTACGGGCCGTGGCGAGCGTCAGGTTGGCGGCTTCGCGCAAAACCATGTCGCCAGCCAGATGACCGTGCTGGTCGTTGATACTTTTGAGGTTGTCGACATCGAACAGCAGCAGGGCGATGGGGGCACCCTTGCGCACGGCGAGGCTGAAGGTCTGCTTCAGCGCTTCGGCGAACATACTGCGATTATACAGCCCGGTCAGCACATCCCGAGCCGCCATGTTGCGAGCGCGAGAGACCTCCTGGTAGATCAGCACCGCATGGTTCGCGAGATGGAAGAGCATGGCCGTGGGGCAGCGCGCGCGCGCGTCGGCGGTCGTGTAAGCCGCACATAAGACCCCCTTGATCTGATGTTCGGTTAGCAGGGGCACGCTCACCGTGGCGACATAGGGCGGCGCCGGCCGCAGGGCTGGCTGGTCGGAGGTGATGCAGAGTTGCGGGGCCTGCGTGTATGGCACGGGCTGGCGCACCAGGGCGGCGTAGCTTTGTGCCGCGGCGTGAGTGAGTTGCTGCTGGTGTGCCGCCGAGAGCGGATCGACCGAGGTCAGCAGCAGGACAGGCTCCGTGGTGGCAGGCAGAAAGAGTGCAATCGCATCCGCCCCGGCCAGTTTACGCAGCTCCAGGCAAATGCTGCCCAGGGCATTTTCGGCGCGGGAGGGGTCTACAATGATGTCCTCGATATGATTGAGGCTGTGCATGAGGCGCGTGGGCAACGCGCTGATGACGGCGGCGGCCTCATGCACCAGGCGGATCAGCGTGCCCTGCAGGGCCACAGCAGAGACGGGCGGCTTGAGCCAGAGGAGGCGGTGCCGGGTCGCGTCCGGCGTGGGGGCGTGCGCGGCCGATGGGGAGAGCGTGGTGGCGATGGCGGTGTCAGGCGCCAAACGAGGGATCTGCTCCAGCAAGGCCGCGGCTGAAATATCCGGCAACTGGGCGCTGACCAGCACGACCGCCTGCCGGTGGTTCAACAGTTCGCGCAACCCTTCCACGCCGGTGGCCACACAGGTGAGCCGACACCCGATGGCTTGCGCAAACGCCTGCGCCTGGTCCCCCAGGATCGCCACCAGTTCCCCCCCCATGACCAATACCCGGGGGGCATGGGATAGCAGGGACTCCGGCCGGGAAGAATCTCCGGCATCTTGGGGAACCGTTGACTCGGCGGCGTCTTCCACGGTTTTCCTGCACCCGTTCGTAGTGGCTTTCGCCGCAATTAGTGCCGGAAGCTGCGCTGGCCCGTAAAGACCATGGCCACGTTGGCAGCATTGCAGCACTCGATGACGTCCCAATCGCGCATGGAGCCACCGGGTTGCACAATGGCGCTGACCCCTTCGCGAATGCCGACTTCCGCCCCATCGCGGAAGGGAAAAAAGGCATCCGAGACCATGCAACTGCCGATCAGACCCCCTTTGCGCGTCGCCACCTCCTCCAGGATGCTCTGGCGATGCGTCGCATCCTGCAGATCGTTAAAGGGGGTGCGGTGCCGTTCCCAAGAGAGCCAGTCAGCCAGCTTGCGGTAGGCCTTGTCGCGGGCAATCTCCGCTACGCCCACGCGATCCTGCTCACCCGTGCCGATCCCCACGGTGACACCATCCTTGACATACAGGACCGAGTTGCTGGTGACGCCGGCCTCCACCAGCCAGCCAAACAGCAGGTCTTCGAGCTCGCGCGCGGTGGGGGTGCGGTTCGTACGATAGCTCTGCCCCTTGTGTTCGCAACTGGCCGGGAGGAGCTGCTCGGTGCGGCGCGCCTCGGGGACGAACGACCACTGAGTGATTAGTCCGCCATCCATGAGCGACTTGAAGTCCACCACCCGCTGCGTGGTGAAATCCGTCAGACGCGACAGGTTGCCGATCTTCATGACGCGCAGGTTGGGCTTGGTGGCAAAGAGCTCCAGAACACCGGAGGCAAACTCGGGTGCAACCACGACTTCGGCATAATTCTCGACAATCAGTTTAGCGGTTTCGACGTCGAGCTCACGATTCAAGGCGATGCACCCGCCAAAGGCGGCCACGCGGTCGGCCTTATTGGCGCGGAAGTAGGCTTCGGCGAGGGAGCCGGCCTTGGCCACGCCACAGGGGTTGTTGTGCTTGACGATCACCGCGCACGGCGTCTCCATGAGGTAGCGCAGGATGTTCAGCGCGTTATCGGCGTCCGTCAGGTTGGTTTTCCCCGGATGCTTGCCGAACTGCAAGAGTTCCGGGTCAGAGGCGAGATAGCGCCCCGGCTGGATGTTGGCGACATCCCCCAGGAGCAGGTTGCCATTGACCAGCTTGTACATAGCGGCTTCCTGGCCAGGATTCTCGCCATAACGCAGCCCCTTCTCCTCATGGTCAATAACCCAAGTGACCTTCTCATAGACCAGGGTCTGCCGGCGCACGCCGTCCACAAAGCTGATCTCCAGATGCGGCGAAAAATGATCATCCATGATGGTACGATAGGCGGCTTTCAAGTCAGTCGGGGGCATCTGCGATCCTCCATGGTTTAAAAGGTGAAAGCATAGCACGCTGGGCAGAGACGGCAAGCAAACGTTGCGTGGCGTATTCTTGTGGCTGTCAGCCGGGTTATAGTACATAATGTGGGGCGATGCATATTTCTATTCCAAAGATCATTCAGGGCGGCATGGGCGTCGGTGTTTCGAACTGGCGACTGGCCCAGGCCGTATCGAAGGTTGGACAGCTAGGGGTGGTTTCCGGCACCGCACTGGACCAGGTGTTGGCGCGGCGACTACAAGATGGGGATCCCGGTGGAGACATCCGCCGGGCTTTGGCAAATTTCCCCTTCCCCGCCATGGCCCGCCGTATCCAGGATGCGCTCTTTATCCCTGGCGGCAAGCCGCCGGCGGCACCCTATAAGCCCTCCAGCCTCCCCACCGTCAAGGGACGCAACTGGGTGGACGAACTCTGCATCGTGGCGAATTATGTGGAAGTCTTCCTGGCGCGCGAGGGACACTCCAACCCCGTAGGGATTAACTACCTGGAAAAGATCCAGCTCCCCCACCTTCCCTCGATCTATGGCGCCATGCTGGCCGGCGTCGCGGTGGTGATTGTCGGCGCCGGGATCCCGGTGGAGCTGCCACACGTCCTGGACACCCTGACCACCCATCAGCCCGTCTCCTATCCGATCCGGGTGATCGGCGCACAACCGGACACCGACTCGCGCAAGGTCTTTGATCCGGCAGAGTACGTGGGCGCCACGGCCGCGCTGCCACCGTTGCAACGGCCCGACTTCCTGCCGATTATCTCCGCGGACTCGCTGGCCACCATGCTACTGCGCCGCGCGAGCGGCAGCGTGGAAGGCTTTATCATTGAGGGACCCACAGCCGGTGGCCATAACGCCCCCCCCCGCGGGCAACTGCAGTTGACGGCGGATGGCCAACCGATTTACGGGGCGCGCGATGTCGTAAACTTGGAAGCCATGCGTAAACTGGGCAAACCGTTCTGGCTCGCCGGCGCCTATGCCACGCCGGAACGGCTGCGCGAAGCGCTGGCTGAGGGGTCCGCCGGTGTGCAGATTGGCACCGCCTTTGCCCTCTGCACCGAATCCGGCCTAGTGCCGGAAGCCCGCCGGGAGCTTGTGCGCCTGGCCCTCGCCGGGACGGCCCAAGTCTACACCGACCGTCTGGCCTCGCCCACGGGGTTCCCGTTCAAGGTGGCCCAGTTGCCAGGGTCGGCGTCTGATCCGCAGGTCTATGCCCAGCGCCACCGCGTGTGCGACATGGGTTATCTGCGCGAAGTCTACCTGAAAGAGGATGGCGGCTTTGGCTATCGCTGTGCCGCTGAACCGGAAGCCTCGTTCCTGGCCAAGGGCGGCAAACCGGAAGAACTGCTCGGCCGCAAATGCATCTGCAACGGACTGCTTGCCAATATCGGCCTCGGACAACGGTTGCCGGATGGCCGCAAAGAACCGTACCTGCTCACGCTGGGCGACGCCATGAATGACGTCGGCCGCTTCTGCACCAACGGTAGCCTCGATTACACGGCCGCGGATGTCATCCGCCATTTGATCGGGTAGCAGGTCCAGCCGCGAACAGCACCTACGCGCAAAAACAGGCCACCTGATGCTTGGCCTCGCCACCCCGCACCGTTGCCACCTGCGGCGCAGCCTGAAGGCAGCGCGCCATCACCAACGGGCAACGCGCCGCAAAGGGGCAACCTGGTGTCGCCTGGGGCGCAGACACGTGCGACTTCGGGCCCGCGTCAAGCGCGGGTGGTACCACCTTCATCGCGCTACCCCCACCCGCCCCCTCCAGCTTCCGTCCGATCTGCGGCACGGATGCCAAGAGCAGGCGCGTGTAGGGGTGGGCCGGTTGATCCAGCACGGTCATGGCCGGCCCTAATTCCACGATGCGGCCAAGATACATGACCGCAATACGATCTGCCAGGTGCTGCACCACGCCCAGATCGTGCGTAATGAACAGGTAGGAGAGCTGATGGCGGGTGCGCAGCTCCGCCAGCAGGTTGAGGATCTGGGCGCGCACCGAGAGATCCAGCGCGCTGACGGCTTCGTCACAGATCAGCAGGCGCGGCTCCAGTGCGAGCGCCCGCGCGATGCAGATGCGCTGCCGCTGACCGCCGGAGAAGGCATGCGGATAGCGCTCCAACGACTCCGCCCCCAGCCCCACATCCTGCAGCAGCCGTTGCGCAGCACTCCGCTGTGCGGCCGGCGCAATCATGCCATGCGCCAGCATCCCTTCGGTCAGTTGGTCCAGAATTGTATGGCGCGGATTGAGCGAAGCCAAAGGGTCTTGAAAGACCACCTGCACCGCCCGCCGGTAGGCTTGCAACGCCGCGCCCTTATGGTGCAACACATCCTGACCATCCAGCAGAATCTCACCGCTGCGCGGCCGCTCCAGACGCAGGATGGTGCGGGCCAGCGTGGACTTGCCGCAGCCGGATTCGCCCACAATGCCGAGCGTCTCGCCCGGCATAATAATCAAGTCTACCCCATCCACCGCGCGGATGTAATCCTCCGTACGCGCCAGCACCCCCCGCCGCACCGGATACCAGGTGCGAAGGTTACGAATCTCGAGCAGGGGCGCCTGGTTGTTCATGTGCCGGAGGCGTCTTTTTCCGCCGCCCGCAACCGCTTGACCAGCCCCTTGACCACCGCGCGCAGCATCGGGTGGCAGGGGTTCAGCATGGAATGAAAATCCGTCATCGTGATGATTTCCACTTCCACCTCATCCATCGCGGTGAGGGTCGCACTGCGCGGCGACTGGTCCACCAGCGCCATCTCGCCCATGATGTCCCCATCGGTCAGGACCACCGGCCGCACTCTGCGGCTCGATCGCACCGCCACGCGCCCCTTGATAATCCGAAAGGCCTCGCACCCCTCATCGCCCTCTTTGGCAATCACATCGCCTTTGTGGTAACGCTTGGTCTCGCCAAAATAAAGTTTGCTCATCTGTACGCCTCCGTTTCACACACGCGCTAATCACCGTCGCCCGCGCCTACCTGTCTACAACCTCCATGAACCGTGCATATTAGCGTTTCAGCCGGAGAATCCAAGGCTATTGAGCGAGGTCCGAATAATGAAGTTGAGCGCTGGCCCATGACGAAGTTTCCTTCATGATTTTGCGGTGCGCCTGGATCATTCCGCCCGCGGCCCGGGGCGGGCCGGGGCCACTACCGCACGACCGGCCCAGTCTTCCGCAGTTCAGAGCCTGCGGCACTACTACGGCGCGGGCCGGGGCTACTGGCTACCGGCCGGCTCTGCGCCGCCCACGGCGCGCAGGATGGCCGCCGCCAGCTCCGGGCCAATGCCCGCCACCGCCGCAATTTCGTCCAGCGGAGCACGGGCCAGACGGTAGACCGACCCAAAGGTCTGCAACAGGACCTGCTTGCGCTGCGGGCCGATACCGGGGATCTCATCCAGCGCGGATTCGCGAATGCGCCGGTTGCGCAGCCGACGGTGGTGATCAATGGCAAAGCGGTGCGCCTCATCGCGCAAGCGCTGCAAAACCTGTAGCGCCGGCGAATTGCGCGGCAGAATCAGCGGCTCCGTGCCATCGTCCCGCACAATCGCCTCCTGCTCCTTGGCCAGCCCGGCCAGTGGCAAGTGCGCCAACTGCAGGGCATCGAGGGCCCGACGCGCCGCCCGCACTTGCGTGATGCCGCCATCCACCAGCACGAGGTCGGGGAGGGTGACCGGCGTGACTGCGTCGGGTTCCGGCTGCGCCGTCGCCACGGTAGCCGCAGGCTGCGCCAGACCGGGGGGTGCGGCCAACGTGCCGCTCGGGCCGATCGCCTTTGCCAGCACCCGCTGGTAACGCCGGCCGACCACTTCCGCGATCATGGCCGGGTCATCGGCCCCCGTGACCGTACGGATGCGGAAACGCCGGTAGCGGCGGCGGTCCGGCTGGCCGTCCACGGCGCAAACCATGCTGGCGACCGCCAGCGACCCGAGAATGTTCGAGATATCAAAGGCCTCGATGACGCGCGGCAGCGCGGCTAGCCCGAGCAGGTCGCGTAGCTCCTCCAGTCCGCGGCGGGCGGCCGCGGCGTGTAGCTCTGGCGTGGCCACCACGCGGCCGCGGCGCCGGACTACCTCGCGCAATGCCAGGAGCGTGTCACGCCACTGGGCCGCCTTCTCAAAGTCATGTCGGCTGGAGGCGGCGCGCATCTGTTCCTCTACCTCCTGCAGCACCGGCACCCGCTCCCCGGCGAGAAAGGCGCAGGCTTCGTCGAAGCGGGCGTGGTAGTCCGGCGCGGAAATGCGGCCGATACAGGGGGCGGCGCAGAAGCGCACGATGTCGTTGATGCAGTGCGCATGGGTTTGCGCGTCGGGCAGCAGGGGGGGGCAGCGGCGGATGCCGTAGCGCCGCTCGGTGAACTCCAGCGCCAGGCGCACCACGTAGCCGGATGGAAAGGGACCGAAATAGCGGGCGCCATCCGCACGCACCAGCCGGCTAGTGGTGAAGCGCGGCACCGGATCGCGCGGATCGGCGCGGATGGAGAGGAATCGCTTATCATCGCGCAGCAGGATGTTATAGCGGGGGCGATGCTGCTTGATCAGGCTCCCCTCGGTGAGCAGCGCCTCCTCCTCGTTGCGCACCACCAGGATCTCCAGGTCCACCACACTGTTCACCAGGCTGCGCAGTTTGGGCGGCGCCTGATGCATGGTGGAAGCACGGAAGTACGATTGCACGCGCTTGCGCAGGGAGACGGCCTTGCCGACATAGATAATGCGGCCGTTGGGCCCCCGGAAAAGGTAACACCCCGGCTTATCCGGCAACTGCTGCAACTTTTCGCGCAAAGCCTCGGTCATGCCACTAGTGTCAAGGGTTGCGCGACTGGTGTCAAGCGTGCGGCGTACCCACCAGCGGCGTGTTCGCTTCCGGCTATGGCCTTGTCTTCAAGCAGTTCGTCAAGTCCCGGTAGTAGTTCTCGCGGGGTCCGATCATGATCAGTTCAAGGGTCACAGCATCGGCCATGCGGTATGACAGAAGGTATTGCGTCGCGTGGATCTTGAATTTGTGAACGAAGACGCCGCGCAGTTCGCCGCGTTTCCCGTGTCCGATGGAAGAGTCGGTAGCGATCTTCCGTTGCATTATGCAACGGTCTTTTGGGGCGCTCGCGCAGTTGGTCGTAGGCTGCTGCCAGTAGCCCCGGCCCGCCCCCGGGCCGAGGGCGGATTGCTATCCTGCGATGGCCGCTTCGGCATAGAGCGCCTGCGCAAATTTCGGGTCGCGTTTGATTCGGGCGATTACGATGACAACCAGTTCGCGGTCGCGGATGGCGTAGACAATGCGCCAGTCGCCCACGCGGACGCGGTAGAGGTTTTCCGCTCCGGCCAGCTTTTCGACACCGACGGGCCGGGGTTCTTCTTGCAGGGCGTCCAGTTTGCGCATGATGCGAGCGTACAGATCGCCCGACA
>CAIOST010000145.1 GCA_903861045.1 uncultured bacterium
AGCCGCTTTTGTGTATGCTAGCAGTGGCGAGGTGTTGGTTGGCAGAGGATTTGGACACGGGCAGGATCGGTGCAGACCATTCATGTTGGCCACAAAAGGCACATAGATCACAAAAAACCGCTTTCTTTTGTGTCTTTTGTGCTTTTTGTGGCTAGATTCCGCCCGGCGGGGAGTCCACAGAACCAGGTCTTCAGGAAAAGACCATGGCCTGTCGCCCCCGCCAAGATGACGCGTTGACACATTTCGCGTCCGTGTCGTATATATATCGCCGTAGGGCCCCTCGCTGGTTCTGCGCTGCGCAACGGTCGCCAAACGAAGATGTGGTTTCCATGGATAAAATAAGAATCCTCCTGGTTGACGATGAAGCGACCGTGCTGAAGGTTGTCCAGATGGCCATGCGGGCCACCATCGAATGCGATATCATCACGGCCACCAGCGCTGGCGAGGCCTTGCGCATCATGGAGAAAGAGCGCATCGACGCTGTGGTGTGTGACATCGGCATGCCCGTCATGGACGGCGCTACGTTTGTCAATGTCGTCGCTGAGCTCTATCCCAATACCACGCGGCTGATTTTCACGGCCTTACGCTCCACCGACGCCCTCGGGCTCCAGACGGCCGGGGCTGCCCACCAGTTTTTCCTTAAACCTACGTCCATTCGCCTGTTGGCAGAAAAGATCAAGTGCGTCCAAAGGCTGAGGAGCCGTCTGCCGGCCCAAGGCATGGACATGATTGTTGCCAAGGTCCGGTCGCTGCCGAGTCTGCCCGCGGTCTACACAGAGCTTGAGCAGGCCTTGAATCATCCCAATAGCTCTATGGATATGGTGGGCAAGGTTCTGGAAAAAGACATCGCCATGAGCGCGAAGGTACTGCAGCTCGTCAATTCCGCTTTCTTCGGGACACACGAGCGGATGACCCGTCCCGCACAGGCGGCGGTGCATCTGGGTGGCGAGGTGTTGAAGTCGTTGCTGCTCGGGCTGCACCTCTTCACGGCTTGGAAAACGCCGTGCATTCCGTGCAGCTCGATCCAGGAGCTTTGGCGGCATGGGCTGGCGGTAGCGACGGCCGCCCGGGAGATTGCGCTGGCGGAAGGGTGCACCCGGGCGCAGGCCGATGAGTATTATGCCGCTGGGCTTTTCCATGATATTGGCAAGATTATCATCGCCGATAATCTCCCCGAGTCGTGCGACCATATCCAGAAGATTGTGCAGGAGCGCGGTGTGGCCATTACGCAGGCGGAAAAGGAAGTGCTCGGCGCCACCCATGCCGAGGCCGGCGCCTATCTCATGGCGCTCTGGGGGTTCTCCGACAACATTGTCAACAGCTGTGCTTTCCATCATCAGCCGTCGCAAGATGCCACGCCGGGCTGCGGGCCGCTCGCGGCCGTGCATGTGGCCAACGTGTTTGACCATGCGCAGGTGCCGTGCGGGAAGATACCCATGGCAACGCTCGATCAGGCGTACATCGTACGAATGGGGCTGGCACCCAAAATGGAAGCCTGGCGCCGCCTGGCAGCCGGTGCGGTGCCCGCCTGATACGGCCACGCGGCTTTCATGGGGCTGCCCGCCGCACCATCCGTTCATTATGGACGTATGGCGGCGGGTCCGGCGGCCCCGCCCCAATAACCGTGTGAAATCGAAGAATTGTGGTAGGGCGGGGCCGCCGGACCCGCCGAGTGCCATAATGAGAAGTGCTGGAAAAGACCATGGCAGACTGGTCATGGGCGCCGGAACAGGATAAGCTTCCACCCCATGCGCACTTGGTGGAAGATCCTGATAGGCGCGGCGGCCACCGCGGTGCTCATCGTGGCCGGCGTGGCGGGCGATCGGCTCCTCAGCCGACCGGATCGGATCCGGCTGGATGCGGAGATGATCCGGTTGCGGCGCCTCCAGGACGCAATCCTGCGCTTCACGCTCGATCGCGAAGCCTTGCCGCAGGCTCTGGCGGAACTGGTGCCGGCCTACACATCGGCCGAGATGCTGCGCTTTCGACCTTCCCGATGGAGCCAGACGGAGCAACCGATCCGCTGGGACCCCGCCAGCGGCACACTCGCCTGGAGTGTGCCGTTCCGGATCTACGGGCTCTTGCCGCGGAACCGCCCCTTCCAGATAGCGGTGCCCAAGCGACCGGTGACCCGGGACCCGCTAAGCGGCGTGAATGTCTTCCGGCAGGTCAGCACCCCTACGCTCCTGGAGCCAGAGGATATCATCGTGGAACCTGAACTGTTCCAGTCGCTGACCTACGGTTGGCAGATCGAGGAGAGTGAGAGCGCTTCCGGTAATACCTATCTTCATATCAAGGAGGGGATCGGCGATATCATTGACCATATCGGCGCGCCGTATGTCGAGTTCGACCCGAAAAAACGCTCAGGCGACTTCTACAATGTCGCTGGGAGCAGGGCGCGGATCGAAGCGCAGTGCTCCTTCGAGGCGCCCGCAGATGGCGAATATTTCCTGATGGCGCGCCTCATGCCGGGACGGAGTGTCTGCTCGAATGTGATCCGGTTGCAGGTGGACGATCAGCCGGAATTCATTGTCGGCTTCAACAAGACGGAGCCGTTCGTCTGGGCGTGGCAACCACCCGGCTGGGGGACGCCACCTAGTATCACCTTGAGCAAGGGGGCGCATTGGCTCAAGTTCCATACCTATCAGGATGGCGCCAAGGTTGATCAGGTGGTGCTGTCGCGTAAGAAACCGGAACTCGCCGGGGTCGGGGTGGTGACGGGCGGTTATCCGCAGAAGCCCACGGCGCCGGGGCGCGGCGTGCCGCTGAACCTGAGTCTGAGCATCGACACGCTAACGGTCACGGACGCGAAGGACCCCACGGTGTGGGCCTATGTACGCAAGGCGGAGCAACCGGCGCGGCAGGCCCAGTTGCAGGTCAGCCTGGATCTGCCGGGCGGCCGCGTGCGCGTGCGGGAGTACCCCATCACGTTGCCGGCTGATGCCCCGCTGCTGAAATTTCCCTGCGAAGTAGCGCTTCCCCGCCCCTTGGACCGCAAAGAGTACTTGCTGCGCTGTCGCCTGGTCGACGGGGACAAGCGTAGTCAGGAGCGCACGACGGTCCTCTATCACGGCTATGACTGGTCAATCCTGGGGCCGCTCCCTTTTATCAAGGTGGAGGAGCGGTGCGAGCCCGAGGCGGCGGCGACCCTGGCCGCCAGGTACCGGTTTGGCGACCGCGAGTATGCCTGGCAGAAGTATAACGAGGAGTTCACGGATCAGTTTGGCATTATGGATTTCGGACGGATGTTCTGCGGCCGGAGCTTTGACGCGATGACCAACGCGGCCGTCTATGCGTATACGGAGGTGGAGGTGGCGCGGGGCGGGGACTATCTGTTGAAAGCGCAGGGGGACGACCATCTCGTGGTGTGGATCAACGGGCAGAAGGTCGCCGCGATTGTGCGCACGCATGAGACGGCGATTCGCTCGGCCGCACACTTCCCGGTCACGCTCAAGGCCGGGCGCAACCGGCTGCTCTTCCGCCTGAATCAGGTCTCTGGCCAGTGGCAGGCGGGGATCCGGTTGCGCACCGCTGACGATCAGGTGGCAGAGATCTTCGGCGTGCCGTATGCGCAGCAGGGGTTGCTTGCGGCGCCGTAACGGCGGCACGCGACGGTTGCGGTGCCAGATCGATGATGGTAGCCTGGTGGCCGGTGCGCCGGTGCCAGGCGAATCGTGGTTCTTCTTGATTAGCATGACACGGAAGGAGCGAAGAATGAGCGTGATCCCCAGTGCGGGGGTTATATTTCTGAGCATGGCATTTTTCCTGATCCTGCAAAAGATCCAGTTTGCCATGGCCCATGATTGTGAAAACGGCCTCAATATGCTCACCTCAGAACGAGTAGCCAAGATGCTGCCGGAGGTTGCCGACAGCTTTTAGCCGGGCATCGCGCAGGCGATAAAACGCCCCAAGACCATCGAGCAGGATTGGCTCGAACTGATTCAATCCCAGCTTAAGGATCACCAGCCGATCCTGACGCTCCTGCGCACCTTTTCCGACGATCCTAACTATGCCAAGAGTAAAGCACAGGTCGATGCCGTCATCGCCAGCCTCCTGAAGCTTCATCCGGACTGGAAGTAGGTGCGCAGATCGGTGCAGCTTGGGATGCGTGTCCGGCTGTGGACTCGGCCGTCCGGCGGGCGGGTGATCCGGGTGAACCGCAAATTGATGAATAGCCAAATGACGAGTGGCGAGGGCCAGATTGTGTGGCTTTCAGACTTCCAATTTTGCCAAAAATAAGGGAACCTTCGGGGTGGATGGGCAGCGGTACCAGTACAAGCGGATATAAGGAGGTAAGGGCATGAAGGTGCAAAAGCGTGTTGCAGGGTCTGACCCGGGGTATCCCAGTCGGCGACAATTCTCGCAGTACGGGCGGCTCTTGGCGGGCGTGGCAACCATTGGGTTGGGTGCCGCCGTCGGCCGGAGCGGGGAGGATGTGCGTGTGGGGGGCGACATCGCCGTGGAGCCTCGCCCACCGGTCAGGCCGGCGCGGACCGCGGGTTTACCGCGTTGCGAAGCGGGCCCTGCGGGCGTCAGCACGAACCTGCCGGTCGCTACGACCAACCTGCCAGCGGCCACAGGGGCGAGCACCAACAAGCCGCTGGCGGAACTGAGGATACGAGGCAAAATGCCGGCTGAGCCGCGGTGAGCGTGGGGCAGCGTAGCCGACCACGCCACCACGCGCTACATCCCCATCTGCGCCCCTCTACGCGATCTGCGGACAAGTGTAGTTGTTGAGACCACATTAGCTCCCATGGACTTCACCCTCTGTCTGACCCATGCCTGCAACCTGCACTGCGCGTATTGCTATGCCGGGGACAAGCGCAACCAGCGCATGTCGTGGCAGGTGGCACAGCGGGCCGTGGACTTCTGCTTGGAACGCGCGGTCAGCCGGGCGCGTCTGTTCAGCCAGCCGGCTACGGCGCAATTGGGGTTCTTCGGCGGCGAACCGCTGCTGGAATGGGCGCTACTCCAGCGCACCTCGGACTACGCGACGACCGAAGCGGAGCGCCTAGGCATCCACCTGCGGCGAACCGTTACTACGAATCTTTCGTTGCTGGACGAAGCGCGCGCGGCCTGGTTGCGCACACAGGGTTTCCACGTTGGTCTTTCTCTCGACGGGCATGCCGCTATGCACGATACGCTGCGCCGGTTCCCGGACGGGCGCGGATCGCATGCGGCCTGTGCCGCGGCGCTGCGTTTCTTCCGCGGCGCCGATGCCGGCGCCGAGGTGATCGTAGTGGTTGATCCGCGCAACGTCACGCATCTGGCCGAAGCCGTGGCGTGGCTGGTGTCGGAGGACATGCACCATATTTCCCTGAACCCGAACTTTTATTGCGACTGGTCGGCTGAGGCGCTGGCGGCTTGGGAACAGGCCTGCGCGCAGATCGGCGACCTGTACATCGCGGCCTACCGTCAGGGAGCGCCGGTGCGCATCAATGTGATCGATGGCAAGATCCGCACGCGTCTTCAGGACGGCTATCAGGCCTGCGACCGCTGTGGCTTTGGCGAACACGAGATCGCCATTGCGGCCAGCGGCAATATCTATCCGTGCGAACGGATCGTGGCGGATGATCGGGTCAATGAAGCGCTCTGCCTGGGCAACGTCTTTAGCGGGTTTGACGTGGCGCGGCGCACGCCGATGCTGGCAGCGCGCGGTAACGCGGTGCGCGAATGTGAAGAGTGTGACCTGCGGCCCCGCTGCATGAATTGGTGTGCGTGCATCAACTACGCCACCACGGGCGCTATCAATCAGGTGGCGGGGATTGTCTGTCACCATGAAAAAATGGTGATCGCGCTGGCCGATCGGGTCGGCGCCACACTCTATGCCGAAGCCAACCCGGCCTTCCTGGCAAAATTTTACGAGGCGTAGCTTTTACCAACCCCGAACCCTGAACCCTCCGCTTGCAAAACCGGAGGTTTTGCAAGCACCCCTGACGCCACCTCCACGCGCCAGCAGCGCGCGGTGCGGCCGTCGCCACAGGGCAGCAGGGGTGGGTGGGTGGCACAGCGTGGCACGGCGCAGGCGCAGCGGTCGCGGAAGCGACAGCCGGCGGGCCAGGCGAGTGGTGAGGGAACCTGGCCGGGGATGGCGCGCAGCGGTTGGCCGCGCGTGGCCATGGAAGGCATGGCGTCAAGCAGGGCGCGGGCATACGGATGCTGCGGTGCCGCGAAGAATGCCGCGGCCGGGGCTTCCTCGACAATCTCCCCCGCGTACATCACGGCCACGCGGGTGCACATCTCCCAGACCACCCCCATATCGTGGGTAATCAGCAGCACGCCGGCGTCGCCGCGGTGCAGCCGGCGCAGCAGGGCCAGCACCTGCGCCTGGATCGTGACGTCCAGCGCCGTGGTGGGTTCGTCGGCAATGATCAGGTTCGGTTCCAGGATCAGGGCCATGGCGATCAGGACGCGCTGCTGCATGCCGCCGGAGAGTTCGTGCGGGTAGGCCCGGCTGCGGCTGGCCGGATCCGGAATGCCGACCTCGGCCAGCCAGGCGAGGGCGCGTTCGTGGGCGGTGGCGCGGGAAACGCGTGCATGCAACTGTACGACTTCGGCAATCTGGTCCCCCACGCGGTGCAGCGGCGAGAGCGAGGTCATGGGGTCCTGGAAGATCACGCCGATGCGGCGGCCGCGCAGCAGCCGCAGTTCCGCCACCGGCAGCGTCACGAGGTCGCGCCCGTCGAAGCGGATCGCCCCCTGCAGGCGCGCCGCGGGTAGCGGCAGCAGCCGCGGGATGCTCATGGCGGTGGCGCTCTTGCCGCACCCCGATTCACCCACCAAGCCGAGTACCTCGCCGCGCTGCAGTTGCAGCGAAACGCCGGTGACCGCCTGCACGACACCATGCTCGGTATCGAAGCTGACGTGCAGGTCCTGGATTTGCAGTAGGGGTGGCATGGGGCAGGTGCGAGAAGAAGGTGGGAGGTGGTAGGTGTTAGGTGTTAGGTGGTAGGTGAGAGAAGAAGGTGCTAGGTGGTAGGTGGGAGAAGGTGGTAGGTGCTAGGTGTTAGGTGGTGGGTGGGAGGTGGGGAGAAGCAGGTGGGGGGTTATCCTTCCAGTTTCGTTCGGGCTTTGGGGTCGAAGGCGTCGCGCAGCCCTTCGCCGATTAGGACGGTCAGCAGCATCACGAGGAAGAGCGCGCTGGATGGGTAGAGCGCCAGCCACCAGGCCGCGCGGTTCTGCTGGGCTTGCTGGAGCAGTTCGCCCCAACTCGGGGTCAGCGGCGGCAGGCCGAAGCCGAGGAAGTCGAGCGCGGTGAGCGCCCCGATGGCACCCACCAGTTCGAACGGAAAGAGCGTGAGCTGCGGGGTGAGCGCATTAGGGAGCAGGTGGCGCCAGATGATGCGCGCGTGGCTGAGCCCCTGGCAGCGGGCGGCCTCGACAAATGGGCGGTGGCGCAGGCGCAGGAACTCGGCGCGCATGTAGTAGGAGAGCGAGATCCAGTTGAACAGGCCGTAGCAGAGCAACAGCAGCAGTAGGCTGCGGCCGAATACAGCACCGATCAGGATCACCACGTAGAGAAAGGGGAGCGCACTCCAGATCTCGATCAGGCGCTGGGCCAGGATGTCAAACCAGCCGCCGAAGTACCCCTGCACAGCGCCGATGACAAACCCCAGCAGCATGGCCCACGCCACCAGCAGCAGGCCGAAAGTGAGCGACGTACGCAGACCGTACACCAGGCGCGTCCAGACGTCGTAGCCGTTGACATCCACCCCCATCCAGTGGCCGGGGACGGGGCGGTGCGGCCAGGCGACGCCGGCCGGCCGGCAGCGTGCCACGAAGGCGCTGCCGGCCACGCTGAGGTTGGTAACGGCTTCGTGGCCGGTGAAGGCTTGCGCGAGGCACTCGGCGAGGGCGCTGCGGGCGGCTGGCGGCAACTGCTGCCAGGCCGCGGCGGGCTGCACGTGGCAGGTGGTCTCGCCGGGCGCGGCGGCGCGCGCGGTGAAGCTCTGCTTGTCGGCCGTGGCCGCGGCGCGCAGCGTGATACGCACCGAGGCTGGCGGCGTCTCACGCGCTTCATAGGGGGCGAGGACCAGGGTTGCCTGCTGCGGCGGTTGCGTGGCGGCGGTGAGCGTGGTCTCCAGCGCGGGGGCCGCTTGATTGGCAAAGCGCAACGCCAGGGCGGCGGGCAGTTCGGGGGAGAGCTGCCAATGGTTAGTAAGGAGGGCGCCGTTGACTGTCGCCAGCCCGGGGAAGAACGGCGCGCAATTCTCGGCGCGCGTGATGCGCCCCTCGGCGGTCAGGTTGAACCGGCCGGCGGCGGTATCGGGTGTCAGGGTCAGGGTGGTCTGCCGATAGCGCTCGAAGGCTGCGGTATCCATGACTTCGCGGGGCCCAAAGCGGCAGAGCAGGGGCGCGGCTAATCCCAGCAGGAAGAGGGCGGCCAGCAGCCAGAGCGACCACCAGCCGCGCCGGTGCTGACGGAAGCGCTGCCAGCGCTGGCGCGTGGGGGGCGAGATTTGTGGCAGACGGATCATGCGCCTTTATTCCCGAAGTGCATGCGCGGATCAATAAGCATGTAGCAGAAGTCCGAGAGCAGGTTGCCGAGCAGTTGCAGGATGGCGGTCAGCGAGAGCATGGCCAGGAAGACGGCATAGTCGCGGTTGGAGACCGCCTGCAGGCTCAGCAGCCCCATGCCGGGGATTTCGAAGAGTGATTCGATGATCATGGAGCCGGCGAAGAAGACGCTCAGGATGCTGCCGAAGCCGGTGGCGATGGGGATGAGGGCGTTGCGCACCGCGTGTCCCCACACGGCGCGGCGGGCCGAGGCCCCTTTGGCCAGCGCCGTGCGCACGTAGTCCGCGCCGATCTGTTCCAGCAGGGCGTTCTTCATCAGCAACGTCAGTACGGCAAACCCGCCGATGACGTAGCAGGTGACCGGCAGCACCATGTGGCGAGCGCGGTCCAGCAGGCGGGCGCCCCACGACAGCGTGTCGGCGTGGGCGGATTCAAAGCCGCCCAGCGGGAGGAGATCCCAGAACCCTTCCACCGTGCCGCAGCAGAGCGTTTTCAGGGTCATGCCGAGCGCCAGGGCCGGGATGGCATAGCCGAGGAAGACCAGCACGCTGGTGGTAATGTCGAAGGTGGAGCCATGCCGCAGCGCCTTGGCGATGCCGAGCGGGATACAGATGAGGTAACTGAGAATGAAGCCGGTGATGCCGAACCAGAGCGACACGGGGATGCGGGCGCGGATGAGTTGCCAAGCGCTTTTGTTATTGAATTCGAAGGAGGTCATGGCCAGCCCCATGCGATCATCCCAGAGCCAGCGCTTGTACTGCACGAGGAAGGGCTGGTCCAGGCCGAACTGGCGGTTCAGTTCGCGGCGCTGGGTATCGGAGACGCGGGTGACGCGGGCCGCGTTGGCGCCGCCTTCGCCGCCTCCCCCACCGCTGCGCATGCGCAACAGGCGCATCTCCACCGGGCCGCCGGGCAGAATGCGCGTCAGGGCAAAGCAGACCAGCGTAATTCCGAAGAACGTGGGGATCGCCAGGAGCAGGCGGCGCAGGATGTAATGCAGGCGGTTCATAAGCGGATAGGGCCCCTAGAGTAGCTGATTTTCCCCTGCCGCGGCCATGCGAAAACCGAACTGCCACGGACTTTGGGGCTGACCGTCGCGTGAGCGGGGGGCAGATCGCGAATTATTTGTCGGGGCTGGTGTAAGATTTAGGGTGGAGGTGCATATACCCAAGTAGCGTACACCGCGACCGACTGCGTCAGCCACCCGGTGCCTGCCTTGCCAGGCGCGATTGGCTACGGGATGGCAATGCCTGCGGAAGCGGTATGCGCCTGGAAATAACGGAAGAACGGAAAACGGAACTACGGAAGACGGAAAGACGGAAGATCGGAAAACAGAAGACGGAAGAACGGAAAACACGGTTGAATCGGCCATGGCGGTTCCGGTGGGCTAGGTGGCCTACGTGGGGTGCTGCTTCCGTCTTTCCGGTCTTCCGTTATTCCGTCCTAAAGAAGGGAGTTCGTCATGTCTCGTCACTTTGAAGACCTGCCGGTCTGGAAATCCGGGCGTGAATTAGTACGGCGCGTGTATGCTTGCACCCGCCAGCCGACCGTGGCGCGGGATTATGGTTTTTGCGACCAGATTCAGCGCGCGGCGGTGTCGGTTACGAACAATATCGCCGAAGGGCACGAGCGCGGGACCACGGTCGAACTGGTTGTGTTTCTGTTCTATGCCAAAGGCTCCGCCGGCGAGGTTCGTTCTATGTGTTGGAACAGCGTGGCTTGATTCGTCTTGAGAACGGGCAGTATGTGATGGCCGAACGGGAAGACGGGAAAACGGCAGCGCAGCCGTAAGGCGGCGGGCGGCAGGCCGAACTTGTTTCAGTAGCGCGGGTGTGTCTGCCGGCTCCGCTGCGCGGGGTCCTGGAGACGAGCCCGCCGCGCGGCTGCGCCGCGAATGATCGCGGGGGTAACTTGAAGTTATGGACGAGGCGGGTGAGTGGCGCTTACACCCTTTTGATGTATTCGACCAGCCGGCCGCTGGCGCGGTAGCGCGTGCGGCGCATGACGCGGTGCATGGTGCGGTTCCAGTCGTAGACCAGGGCCAGGATCGTAGTGATCCCCCGCCGGCGGCACGCCTGCTCGTAGCGCGCGATCAGCTGCGCACCCACCCCCCGGCCGCGGTGGCGCCGCGCCACGACCACGTTGGCAAAGTAGCTGAAGTTCGACGCGGCGTAGATCTCGGCATCCAGCGCGCCGATGATGCGGCCGTCCTGCTCGGCTACGATCAGCAGGGCGGAGCGCGAGCGCACCAGCTCCCGGAACCGCTCCGGCGTGTGCAGGCCGGCGAAGTCGCTGACGGCGGGTTCGCGGGCGTAGAGCCTCACGAGCGTCTCCGCGTCGTCGGCGCGCCCCTTGCGGAGGCGGATCACCGGGGTGCTTTCTGGCTTTTTCGCACGCATGTCGGGTTCGGGGGCGGCGGGGCTCAGCGTACCGAGTCGAAGTCCACGCTGGCGGGCTTGGCCGGCAACGTGGTGCCGGTGGCCTGGGCGGCTTTTAGTTCGGCGGCGGAGTCCACGTCGTACCACCAGTAGTCGAGCACGGCGCGTTCGTCGCCAAACTTGCCGAGCACCGTGGGTGGGGTGCCAAACTTATTCCAGTAGAGCAGGCGTGTATAGTCCAGGTTCCAGAGCAGCACGTAGGGGGTCTGCGCGGCGACGATGGCGTCGATCTCGCGGCAGATGCGGTGGCGCGCGGGCAGGTCGAAGATGGCTTTCTGCTGGTTGATCAGGGCATCCACGCGGGCGTCCTTGAAGCCGGTGTAGTTGTTACCGGAGGGGCGATCGGCTTCGCGCGAAGCCCACATGTCTTCCGGGTCCTTAAAGAGGCTACTTCCCCAGGCGGACCAGGTCATGTCGAAATTGAAGCTATCCATATCGCGCGCCCAGGCGGCGTGATCCTTGCGCTCGATGGCGAGTTCAATGCCGACCTTCTTCAGGTCTTCGGAGTAGAGCGCCAGGAACTTCTCGGAGGAGCCGTCGCTAGTGAGGAAGGTGAAGCGCAGGCGCCGGCCATCCTTCTCCAGCCAGCCGTCCTTGGGGTTGGCGCGCCAACCGGCGGCCTGCAGCAGGGCGCGGGCCTTCTCCGGGTTGAACGTGTAGACGGTGTTGGTGCAGGCGTTGGCCTGGTCGTAGAGGTCCTCGTAGTAGGAGCGGTGCAGGAAGTAGGCGTTAAACATCATGGTGCGGTTCATCTTGTCGCGGTCCAGCAGCCAGGCCAGCGCCTGACGTACGCGCAGGTCGTCGAACGGCGGCCGGCGCAGGTTCATGGCAAACCCCTGGAAGCCGACCGGACGGTGGTTGCGCACGCGCTGTTTGACGATCCAGTGGCGGTCGAACTTCTCGCCCGTGGCATTCTGGTTCCAGAGGCGCGACATGTAGACGGGGTAGACGTCGAGCTCCCCCTTCTGGAAGGCTTCGAAGGCGTTCTCCTGCTCGGCAAAGAAGCGGCAGACCACGGTCTGGAAGTTGAGCCGGCCGCGCTGGGCGAGCCGCTGGCGCTGCCACCAGTCGCCCCGCCGTTCGAGGCGCAACTCCACGTTCTCCTTCAGTCCGCCCAGGCGGTAGGGGCCGGAGACCACCGGGAACTCGAAGTTGAGCTTGTTGAAGTCCGCGTTGGAGCAGACATGGCTGGGGAGCACCTGAATGCCACCGAGGGTCAGCAGGTTGCGCCAGTGGACCTCGCTGGCCGTGAACTGGATGGTCCGGTTGTCGAGCACGCGCGGCGGCGTGTTCGTGAAGGTTTCCAAGCCAACCTTGACGGGTCCGGTGAGACTAGTGGGATCCAGCAGCTTATCAAAAGTCCACTTGACGTCTGCCGCGGTGATGGGGCGGCCGTCGCTCCATTGCGCGGCGGGGTCGAGCGTCATGGTGAAGACGCGCTGGTCGTCGGAAATGGTCCAGCGGTTAGCCAGGCCGGGGGCGAAGTCGGCGGTTAGCGGGTCACTGCCGAGCAGGGAGTCATAGAGCGCCTCAAAGATCTGGGCGGAAAAGGCGCTGTTGTTGAGGTAGTAGTTGAGGCTTTTGGGGGATTGGCCGGCGAAGAGCACGAGGGTGCCGCCGGGCACGGCATCCGGGCTGGCCAACGGGCTGGGGGCGTCTTTCCACGCCGGTTTGGGGAAGGTCTCGGCCGCCAGGAGCGGCAAGGTGGCAAACAGGCAGGTGGCAAGGATGGCGCGCATGGGTCAACTCCTCGGGTTAGGCCAGCGAGCATAGCAAAGCGGGGATGGGGAAGACAACGGGAGAACGGAAAGCACCAGCCATTCGGGCGCATCCCTGCATGCGCCCCCGCCGTTTGGGGGGTGTGCTTCCAGTCTGGACAGCTCTGCTGCTTCTGTTACTCTTCTTTACGACATGGCTAAGAAATTTATTCTGCACAAAAACACAGCGCCCGCTGGCTCCGCGCCGGCGGCTGCGTCCGCGCCGATTGAGGCGGGCGAGCCCGCCTTACCGCGCATCGTGGATCTGGCGGAATTTCTCGCCGCCCTGCCCGCGGGCGAAACGCTGACCTGTCCTATCTGCCGCGCCACCTGTGCCACCGATGACGTGCTCTTTATCGCGCAGCATGCGAACCTGCCGCATGACCTAGTGCTGGGCCCCGGCCAAGCCTACCGCTTCCGCCCCACCCGGTTCACGCCTGACGGCGCCGCCCTAGACCCTCTGGGCGTGATCACCACGGAGACCGCTTGCCCGGCCTGCCATGCCGCCTGGAACACTCCCGGCGACGCACCCGCCACGCCCCTGCCGCGCACCCCTGCCACCCCGCGCGACAAAAACGCCCCCGAACGGCTCCCCCCCGCACTCGCCACCATGGATGGGATCCGCAAACTGGTCGCCGAGGTTGTGGCCCTGGTCAACCGCACCGGCTCGGCCCGCATCCTGGGGGAGGTCAATGCCCGCCAGTACGCCGAACTCTGCCGCCGTGCCAATGCGCGCCTGGCCCTTTGCCAGCAGTTCATTCAAAATCATCAACCGGGTGCCGCCCTCGACCAGGCGGAGCAGCCGCCGCCGCTCATGGAGCTGAGCGCCACACTCCCCTTTGCCGACTTGAGCCAGTGGGGGCAGCTTTGCGCGCGCAACCGCTGGACCGTAGCCGAACCTGTGGATAGCACCGCCGTGGCTGAAGTACAGGCAGGCATCGCCGAAGCCCGAAAACTCGAACCGGCCTTGCGCGCGCTGCGCGCGGCCGTCCGCCGCAACCTCCCCTATGAGGCACTTTGCGTCCTGCGCACTCTGCTGCAACTCGAGCCGGACACCCCCTTCTGGGGCGAAGATGTAGCAGCCTTCGAACGTACCCGTCAGCGCGAGCTCTTGGCCAGCGCCACCGCCGCCATCGAGGAGGAGGATCTCGCCGCGCTGACCGCGCCAGCCATAGAACTGGCCGGCCCCTGGTTAGACCCGCCGGCGGCCGAACTCCGCCAACGCGTACAGACCGCCTTCGACCGCCTGCGCCGAACCGACGCCACACAGCGCGGCCTCACCCTCACCGCCCAGTTTGTCGCCGCCTGTGCCGCGCAGGATTTTGACACCGCTCACGCGACGCACAGCGCCCTGACCGCCGTGTGCGCCGAGGGGTTCTACCAGACCGATGCGGATGCCCGTCAGTACATGGCGCAAGCCCAGGTCTGGTTCAAAGACGTCGCCGCCCAGCGCGCGGCCGACGCCGCGTTTGGCCGTGACCTCGCCGCCTTGACGGACGCTGTCGCCAAACCCGCTGCCATGGCAGAGGTGGAGCGCCTCTACCAGGAGATCCGCGGGACCGGGCGCGCCGGCCCTGCCGAACTGATGGCCCAGGCCGACCGCCTGATCCAGCGCCACCACGCCCGCTGCCGCCAGCGCCAGCGCCTGCTTTTGTCCGCCAAAGTAGCTGGCGCCGCCGCCGCACTCCTGCTGCTCGGCAGCGCCGGCTGGACACTGGCCCGCCGGCACTACCGGACCGCCGCCTGTGCGCGACTGACGCAATGCCTGAAAAGCGAAGATCTCGCCGCTTTTGACCAGGAGCACGCCAGTCTGACGCACGGCCTCGGCCGCGTCTTAGGCCTGGCCCCCACCACCTACCCGCCCCTCGCCGGCCTCAGCGCACGCCGGGATGAACTGGCCTCACGCCTGCAAGACCGCACCTCCGCTTTAGGGACCGCCCTCGCCGCACTCCAGCAAGACCAGGCCCGCCACTTCACCCTCTCTGCCAGCGCATTCCTCCCCCTGCTGGCGCGCGCCAAGCAGGCCGCGCGCACGATCAACGACTTGGCTGCCATCGAAGCCGTGGAAACCCCTTGGCGGGCCGATCAAAATGCCCGGCTCACCCAAGCGCTTGCCACCCTCCCCACCCTGGCGCCACCCGACAGCAACATCTTTGCCACCCTCCCCTTCCCCGCCGCCACCCAGCAGGTGGCGCACTACGTGACGCAGGTCGAAGCGGTGGCCGGCCTGCTCGGCGCCGACAAGCAGGAATTGGCAAAGATAGCCCCCTATCTCACGATTGCCAGCGCCTGCCGCTCCAATCAGGCGATCCGTGTATCAACCCTGCAGGGGGCCGCCACCGCCACCACCCTGAACAGCTATCTCGACACACTGGTGCGCTATACCGACCGGTTTACCAACGACACGCTCAGCGTGCACCTCGCCGAAATCCTAGCCAGCCGCAAGGAGTACCGGACCGCCCTCCATGTCGCGGCGGAACTGCAACTGCAGTCGGCCGTGCTTGCCACCAACAGCGCTTGGGCGCAGGCGCGGCAGGGCATCCTGGGACTGCGGGAAAACAAGGCGCTGAACAACCTCCGCTGGATCTGTCGCAAAGACACCAGCGAACTACTCTTCCTGCTGGAGCGCGAAAAGCCGGAGCCCAACTTCCATGGCACCTGGGCCGAATGCTACCAACCGTTGAGTGGCGATACGGCTCCGCTCTTCCAACGGGCCCGCGTCACCGACACCCCTGTTTTTAACCAAGGTATCTCCGACCAACCCTCGCGGCTCTGGCACCACACGGAGATCATCAATGACATGCTTGCCCGCGCCGTGAACATCAACGCCACGGCCGAGGGCGAGCGCTTCCTCGAGGAGAAATTCCGCCAGATCGGCGCAGCGCCGATCTGGAACAACAGCCGGGCCCCAGGCACCAACGACCTCCCCAACATCGCGTTCCAGATCCAGTTCCTCTCCTTCCTCGCCGAGCAACTGGTACGCGTTTCGCCGTGGCCGGAATGGCAGGTGATCTTCGCGGAGCTGCGGTCCGCCGATATGCCCGAAGCCAATTGGATCTGCCTGAACAGCGGCGACATCAAGCGCATCAACCAGGCCGGCACGCTGGCCCTGCCGCGGATCTTCGGCCCCGGCGGCCAACTAGCCCGCCTGCAGGTCAGGCGCGCCGCCGCGGACGTGCTGGCCCGCACGCCGCTGGCCTGGGCCGGCTACGCCACGCTCGACCAACCCCCGCGCTTCTGTTGGCAAACAGCCACACCGCCTGCCGACTTCATCGTGCTGCGCCTGGATGCCACCCGCACCCGCATGATCGCTGTGGCGGCCGGCACTCCCGCGCAACCGTGCCTGCCGCTGATCCCGGGCGAACCGCTGCTGGCCTGGTCGGACGGCGACGCCACTGCGCCAAAAAACGCGGCCATCCGCCAGACCACCGGACTCGCCGAGGCTGCCACCCTGCTGCCACCCTGGTATCCCGCCCCACCCGCGCCGTAGGCTCCTCATACGTCACCATCCGGTGTGAGCGTGGCAGCCAGCTTAGCGGGCCAGGCGCCACTTCTCAGGTGCTCGCAAGCGGCGGGCGGGTGCCTGAGTAGGCAAGGTGCTTCTAACGCCAAGGCGCAAGGGCGCAAGGGCGCGAAGGTGGGATGGTGCTAGGGGTGTGGTGGTATAGCGCGGGATGTCGGACCCGCCGCCCCCGGCGGCCTTGTGCTGGCCTTTACCCACAAGTTCTGCTGGACAAATACCACGGCCATAAACGCGATAAAATTGACCTGTCGAACCGCAAATTGGCGAATTTCGAACCGCAGAATCTCGAAGTTCCTCGTGAAACGCGACCGTCCGCAAGCAACGGCACCAGCGAAAGTGCTCCCTTCATGATTCGGACCTCGATATTCGGCAATGTGCGGTTCACTTAGGACAAAATTGTACGGCTTGCGCTCCCTTCCTTTTGTCCAGCTATTTTTGTGTGTAAAGGGCAGGGCTTGGCCGATAGGGGCACCGCGGCAATAGCCCCGGCCCGCCCTCGGGCCGAGGGCGGATTGTTATCCCGGCCAGTAACGAGCGGTGATGGCCGCCAGCGTGGCCCTGATCATAGCCACGCTGGATCACGCGGCCCGGGTGTTCACCGGTAGAGTAGGCCTACCCGCAAGTGCGGGCAGGCCCCTCGTCAAACCGGACGTGCAGATTTCCCGCATCCGGCTTCCCATAAGTAGTTGGGTTTCACAAGAGACGTTCACAGAGTAAT
>CAIOST010000146.1 GCA_903861045.1 uncultured bacterium
CAAATTGCGCTGCTTCCTTTCTCTCGCGGAACTTTGCCTCCGGTGGGGCCAGCCCACCGGGGAGCTCCTCCGCGCTGCTGCGTGTGGTCGCTGTGGCACCTGATTTGTACAGCCAAAGAGATGCTCAACTTACGGTTCTAGGTTGAAGTAGTTGTTCTTGCCACATCTGACACCTCCTCCCTTTGCGCCCTGGCGCCTTGGCCTTGAAAAGTTGATTTCTTTAGTCTGCAAGCCTAACGCGACTGTTAGACATGCGGCACAGGAAATACGCCCGATTGGGCGGTCCTTTTCGCAATGTAATTTCTGGAGGCGATGGCGTGGCCGTCTGCCCGCTATTTTGGTTCAGCTTGTGTAATGGTGGGTTTGGCGAGTGTGATCGTTCCCTGGCCTTCGGCGGGCGCAGCTAGAGTGTAGGTCACAGTCAGGGTGCTATTGTCCTGTGGCATTAGGGAGACGACGGAGACGTTCGTGCTGTTGAGGCATGCACTTATTGCGGCGTTGGTGTATTGCTGAAGTTCTTGGAAATCCTTGGGCCACCGTTTGTGTTCGAAATAGAACTCATGCGATAACAGTGAAACCGCAAAGATGATTTCGGCATGAGATTCCGCCGTTCTGAATTCGGTTGGGCTGATGCAAGAGGTGCTAGGTGGTAGGTGTTAACCGCGAATGGCCGCGAATAGGGAGACACGGCGTTCCCGGTTCTTGGTGCTTGGTTACGGACCCGGCTTGGCGCAAGCCGTACAGGCGGGCTTGCTCTTGGCTGGGCTGAAAATTTCCTGTGTATACGATGGATGTCCCGCACTTCGTCGCACACTTTGTCGGCTACGCTTCGTCGCACACGTTGTCGGCTCTTCCAGTTCGGCGGCTTGAGCATGACCCCGCTTCACCTTCAATGAAAAATCCCCCCCACCAACCCGGAAGCGCCCGTAAGATAGACCGCCCAGCAGCAGTGTCCCGAGCCAGTCCGTGCCTACATGCTACTCGAAGAACGTAGTGCCGCTAAGGGATGAAGATACGTCTTAGGCGAGGCTATGGACGGGTCCGCCGGGCTTACTTTTGTAGGTGAAGTCAGTCTCGTTGCGCGGATAGGCGAACCGCACAACGTTTGACTTTGCGAATTCATTAAAGATAAGCCTGGTGATATTCGAAGAGATTTCCTGCCGCTGCGTGGGTATGGTGTAATAACGAAGCCGCATGAAGACGCCCCAGTCGATGAATTCGCCACGGACGAAAGGCTCAGTGCCCATTTCCTTAACAATGTCCGGGGTGACCGCTTTGGCGGCTGCAATGAGCAGGGCCTCCGTCGCTTCCCACGGTGAATCGTGCGAAACCCGCACGACGATTTCGTCGAGAATGTATTTCGACTCTTCGGTCTCGGCAGTCTTTTGCATCGTATAGTTGAAAATGAGCTGATCGAACAGGACGGCCGTCGGGATCAGCACGGCGCGGCCCGACTTCTCTTCGCCGCCGATGGTTCCGCCCACCTGTTCCATGGTGATATACATGATTCCGATGTCTTTCACGTCGCCAATAACTCCGGCAATGATCACGCGGTTGCCAATCTTGAAGGGTCGGGTCAAGGTCACCAGAAGCCAGGCTGCAATGCCCGTGACCGGGCGCTGGAGAGACCAGCCAAGGATCATGCCCACGAAGGCAGCCGAAATCCCCAGTGCGGCGAGGTTGCCGCCGCTCACGGAGATGAAGATGATCATTACGATAGTCCAGAACGTGATCCTCCAAGCACGCATAGGTTTCTTGAGCTTGGTGCGGTCGCCGCGAACGGCATGCTCAATCGTCTTCTCCAGCCAACGCGTCATCAGGCGATACAAGAAGAAGGAGACCGTAAAGAACAGCAGCCACGCGAAACCTACCGGCAGCGACACCTTCTGGATAAGATCTTCAATCATTACATGGAGCGACGTCAGTATTTGCATGGATGACCTTTCTTGGCCTGTGCGTGAGCGATTTCATGGATTAAAAATAAATCGCTATTTGGCATGCACCCGTTGACCTCGGCCCGTACACATCCGACCCGGTTCGCCGGGCAGGCGCATCCGTGCCCGCTCGTCCACCAGTCGTCCCTTCCCAACCAGAAGAGGTACTCAGCATACGCCTTTCGAGGCCTGGCGGCAACGCCCGACATCAAAAGTTCCGTCGAGTAGCCCGTAGCTGGCCACGGCTGCCCGACTGGAGGGGGGGCAACCAGACTAGTCCATTTTGCAAGCCTAACGCGACTGTTAGACATGCGGCACAGGAAATACGCCCGATTGGGCGGTCCTTTTCGCAATGTAATTTCTGGAGGCGATGGCTTGGCCGTCTGGTCGGCTATTTTGGTTCAGCTTGTGTAATGGTGGGTTTGGCGAGTGTGATCGTTCCCTGGCCTTCGGCGGGCGCAGCCAGAGTGTAGGTCACGGTCAGGGTGCTATTGTCCTGTGGCATTAGGGAGACGACGGCGAAGTTCGTGCTGTTGAGGCATGCACTTATTGCGGCGTTGGTGTATTGCTGAAGTTCTTTGAAATCCTTGGGCCACCGTTGGTGTTCGAAATAGAACTCATGCGATAGCAGTGAAACTGCAAAAATGATTTCGGCATGGGATTCCGCCGTTCTGATTTCGGTCGGGCTGATGCACGAGGTTAGCGCCAGTGCGGCGAGTGCCACGAGACAGGGTTTTAGTTGCGGGTACAGTTTCATGCAGGTCATCCTTACGTCATGGTGAATCATAGCACCAATGAGAGGTAGACCACCAGTAGGGAGCCAAACCTCCGCTGGGCACTCATCATCGCCAGTTCGCCGCCCAGATGTTTCTGATTCGCTGGTGAAGGGAATGGGGCGCCCCGTACATGGTCAGGGAGCATCCGTGGCTTTGCCTACGGGCATGGATGCAGGCCACTTGGATGCCGTTGGTTCGGAACAACTCCGCAAGGTCGGCAAGGAGAATCGTCGGCACTGTCCCGTGCTTGGCTATTGCATGGCCACGATCAAAGAGCACGGTGGTGTCTCCAAGTGGCAGGTGGGCGATGAATTTGATCCAGCGTCGCATCATGGTTGTGTCCCGTGGGGGGCGACCTCCATGGGTGGACTGCTACGGGATCGGCTGGTGGACGGCAAGGGCAGCCTCCTTCCCGTGCAGCACATAATAGGTGAAGCCTTTCGTTCGGATGAGATACTCCCGCAACATGTCTTTCCTCGCCGACCACTCCGTCTGGAAGGCCTCACCGCAATCCACGGCCGACATGGCCTTGATCAGGTCAGCATAAATGATTATTCCCAGCTTTCTCACCCGATAGGCGGGCATGTGGTCGTAGAGGTCGTTGGAGGCCGCGATGACGGGGATCAGCAAGTCCATCATGTCCCGCAGACTGAACTCGATGATGCCTCGCTCGGCGAAATGAGCCATCAGCACTCGCTGGTGCTTCTTTGGTAGGGTAAGGATGCAGAACAGGTCGGATGATGACAACTTCCTGTCGATGGCGTGGCTGTCGCTAATCTCACGACGAATGACCACCGCCCGCTCCGCAGCCTGATACCGTTGCTGCTCCTGTTTGACAAGCTGCCAGACCCTTGTTGTTGATAGGCCGAGGCGGGCAGCGATCTCAGAATTTGGAAGACCATCGGCATTCAGCCGCAGAACTTCCGGGATGGTGTATGGCGGTTTATAGGGCATGGCTATTTCCAAATATCGGATCTCTGACTCTGTACAGGTGGAATGGTACCAGCGAGTCCGAGCACGCCACAGTCATTACATCCGCCGTTTCGTAACCACTCGGCGCTTCCGGGTTTGTGGGGGGATTTTTCATTGAAGGGGAAGCGGGGCCATGATCAATCCGCCGAACTGGAAGAACCGACAAAGTATGCGACGAAGCGTAAACGACAAAGTGTGCGACGAAGTGTGGGACGAAGTGTGGGACCCCCACCGTATCCACAGGAGATTTTTAGCTACGGATTATGCGGATTTCGCGGATTTCGCGGATTAGGAGATTGGTTGGCATTGATGGCTCCACCAAACGAAATCCGCGCCATCAGCGTCATCCGTAGCTAAAAGAAGCTCCCATGCCTGCTGCTCCTATTCATGCCACGCCACACTTCGTCGCTTTCTTCGTCGCACACGTTGTCGTCTACGCTTCGTCGCAAGACTTTGTCGAGACTGCTCTCGGCCAGCCATACCTCCACACAAAAGGGGCTTTCCTGCCCGCGCCATTCCCGATACCCGGCATCTCACCCCATCCTGATCACATCCAGACCCATACAATTTCCCCCCACAAACCCGGAAGCGCC
>CAIOST010000147.1 GCA_903861045.1 uncultured bacterium
CCGGCGCGTAACACTCGTTTCACGTCATGCTGCGTCGTCATGCACAGCTAAAGTAGACCGGCGGGCCTCATTTGTCCAGCGATATTTGTGTGTAAAGGGCAGGGCCAGCCCACCGGGGAGCACCTCCGCGCTGCCGCGTGTGGCTGCTGCGGCACCTGGTTTGTACAGCCAAAGAGATGCTCAACTTACGGATCTAGGATGAAATTCTTTTGTCGTTGCTAAGCAGTGTGTTATGCCAGATTTCAACGCCCAACATCCAACGCCCAACCAATGCCTTGGATGTTGGGCGGTGAAAACTCTTAGCTGAACACCTATGGGGAGGAGCGGCCCGGGGCTGCGGACCGCCTTTCACATCGTGGCCGGGCCGGGGGCCACGCGCGCTGCCAGCCAGCGTTCCACGCCAGGCATATGCTGGCGCAGCAACAGTGCGCAGAGGATCCCGAGCGCCGCCCCCACCGCGGTATCGGCCACAAAATGCTGCAGCGCGCAAATCCGGGCGGACGCCATCAGCACCACCCACGCCACGCAGAACGGCCGCAGCCGCGGAAACAGGCACCAGAGCACCGTGGCCACCACGGCCGCATCCGCCGTATGACCGGACGGAAAGGAGTGGCATTTGCTGCGCAGGTCAAAGAATTCGAATTCACCGGCCAGGGGGCGGTTGGGGCGCCAACGGCCAAAGCCGATCTTCAGCACGCGCACCACCACTGCCGCCACCGCTTCCGCAAGCAGCAGCCAGAGGCAGGCCTGCCACAACCGGCGCCCGCGCCGCGTCCGCCACGTCCATCCCAGCAGAATTGCCGCAACCAACGCGTAACCGCAACTCTCCCCCAGCAGGCTGATGCCATCCGCCACCCGATGCCACTTTTTCGGCAGATGCTCCTGCACCACCTGTGTCACGCGCTGGTCCAACCCCAGCAACCCCGCCGCGGCCAGAGCCGCCAGCAACCCCAGCAACACCAGCAAAGCCGGCGAGCGCCAGAACGGCTTTCCACTACTCATAGTGCGGCGTCCTCCCGCCGGTACAGGCTCACCCGCACCCGCTTGCCGCGCGAATAATTCAGCCCTTCCTCGGCCGCCACCTCCCGCACCCGTAGACCGGCCTGCGCGGCCTCCTCCAGAAACCGTGCGCGTTGTTGCTGTTTGGCGGACACGGTCAGCGACTTGGTCCAGCGCTGCCAGGTAGCCTCGCTCACCGGCAACAGCCGCGGCGGTGCGGCAGGGGCGTCCTGGATCAGCACCACGGCCGCCGGATTCTGCTGCAACGCCTGCACCGCCCGCGCCACGCCACCAGTCAGCACCGTGCGCGACCCAAACGCAAAGGCCACACTGGGTTCCGTGTAGCCGATGGAAACCACACACGCCGGCCTGGCTGACATTTCCCGTGCCACCATGGCTGCCACGCGCCGCGTTAACCAGAAGTCATCGAGCCGCGGCACTACGCACGCCAGCAACAGCGGGTAAAAAACAACGGCAAAGCCGGCGGCCACCAGTACGGCGGCCACCCGCTGGCGCCGCAGCCGCCAACCGCACACCGCCGCCACACCTGCCACCAGGCCCGCCACGATCGCCGCCGGCAGCCACGCCCACCCCAGCAACCGCGATGCCAGCACCGGCCCCACCATAAAACCGACCGCGGCCACCAGCCAGACTACGTCCGTGAGGCGGCAGGTCACCTGCCACAGGCGCGCCCCCCAGCCGCCCCCACCCGCCACGGGTGCTACGGTCCACCCGCGTACCGCCAGGAACGCCAGCACCGGGTAGAGCGGCAACACATAATGCGGCAGCTTGGTCGGGGCGAGTTCAAACAGCAGCCAGGCAGGGATCAGCCAGGCCAACAGGAAACGCGCCACCCGATCCTCCCGCCGCATCTGCCACGCGCGGCCCAGCCCGCGCCAGGCCAGCGGAAAGAGCGGCCAGAAGAGAAAACCGGCGGCCGCCAGATAGGATCCCGGCGGCGCGCCATGGCTCTCCTGCGCCCCCTGCACCTTGGTCAGGAAGTCCTTGCCCACCGACTCCTGCAGAAAATTGGTCTTGCTCTGAATCGCCACCAGCCACGGCAGCACCAGCAGCACCAGCAATGGGATTCCCAGGGCTGGGCGCAGCGCACGCAACCAGCGGCAGTTGCGCTCGTACAGACAGAGCGCTAGGATCGTCAGACCCGCGATCAGCGGGGTCAGTGGCCCCTTCACCAGGATGCCGACCCCGAGCCCCACCCAGAATCCCAGGGCGGCCGCGAGGGAGACACGCCCCTCCCGGCCGAGGTAGACTTGCGCCAGACAGAGTTGCGTGGCGCAGACCGTGGCCAGCAACATGGCATCGGTCGTAGCGGCATGCGCCACACCAACCAGTAGCGGACAGGCGGCCAACGCCAGCGCCGGCAGCAGCGGCGCTTCCGGCTGGAGCCGCCGTGCCAGAACATACAACAGCCAGACCGCCAGCAGCACACCGGCCACGGAGACTAGCCGGTACGACCAGATCTCGTCCTTATGCCCCGTCAGGTGTACGCTGAGCGTATGCAGCCAGTAGATACCGGCCGGCTTTTTGTTGCGCGGCTCCTCCAGGAACCGGATTTGCACGTAGTCGCCCGACTCCACCATCTGCTTGGAAGCCTGGGCATAGCGCGCCTCATCGCGATCCGTCACCGGGATGGTTCGAATCCCCGGCAGCGCCAGCGCCAGCACCAGTAGCGTCAAGACCGCCAGCGCCGCCAGCGGACGCAGCGTGCGCACCCTATCAACCATCCCCATAACCAGTGATTCCCGGGTATTCATGTGGCCGGCAGCCCTTCTGCCGGTTGCGCGCCTGATGATATCGCGATGCCTGCCGCTTGTCATGGGCAATAGTCGAAACGAGTTTGTGCTGGCGTTTAGCCGGTCGCAGGGCAATAATTCGCGGCTCACCAACTAGAAAGGGCTTACCATGGGCGGATTTTTTGGCGTCGCAGCGAAAACCGATTGTGTGACCGATCTCTTTTACGGCACGGACTATCATTCGCACCTGGGCACCCGCCGCGGCGGTCTGGCGGTGTCAGACGGCGATGGGCCCACCCGCTTTATTCACGACATCACCAACGCGCAGTTCCGTTCCAAGTTCGAGCACGATATTCACCGCATGCAGGGGACGCAGGGGATCGGCATCATCAGCGACTACGAGGACCAGCCGCTGATCATCGGCTCGCACCTCGGCACCTATGCCATTGTCACGGTGGGCGTGATCCAGAACATCCCGGCCCTGACCAAGGCCGCCTTTGGCAAGCGCGCCACGCACTTCTCGGAGATGAGCGGCGGGAAGATTAACCCCACCGAACTCGTCGCCACGCTGATCAACCAGGAGTCCTCGTTCGCCAAGGGGATCCATAGCGCTCAGGCGCAGATTGAGGGCTCCTGCTCCATCCTGCTACTGGCGCCGGACGGGGTGTACGCGGCGCGTGACCTCCTGGGGCGCACACCGATCGTGATTGGCCGCAAGCCTGGCGCCCATGCGGTGGCCATGGAGTCCGGGGCGTTCCCCAATCTCGGCTACGAGCCCTGCCGCTTCCTCGGCCCTGGTGAGATCGTCAAGGTTACCAGCTCCCGTATTCAACAGATGCAGGCGCCCGGCAAGCGCATGCAAGTCTGCTCCTTCCTCTGGATCTATTACGGCTATCCGTCGTCCACCTACGAGGATATCAACGTCGAGGTTGTCCGTAACCGCTGCGGCGCGGCTCTGGCGCGGCGCGATCAGGTGCAGGTGGACCTCGTGGCCGGCATTCCGGACTCCGGCACCTCGCATGCCATCGGCTATGCCAATGAGGCGGGCGTGCCGTTCGGCCGTCCTTTCGTGAAATACACCCCCACTTGGCCGCGCAGTTTCATGCCGCAGGTGCAGGAGCATCGCGACCTCATCGCCCGCATGAAACTGATTCCGATCAAGGAGATGATTCGGGGCCAGCGCCTGCTCTTCTGCGAGGATTCCATCGTCCGCGGCACGCAGTTGCAGGACATTATCCACCGCCTCTACGATTATGGCGCCCGGGAAGTCCACATGCGCCCGGCCTGCCCGCCGCTGGTCTACGGCTGCAAGTACCTGAACTTCTCCCGCTCGCGTTCTCTGATGGACCTGGCCAGCCGCAAGGCTATCAAGGAACTCACCGGCAAGGAGAAGCCCTCTGAGCGGGAACTGCAGGAGTACGCCAAGCCCTGCTCCACAAAACACTGTGCCATGGTCGAGCGCATCCGCCGGCGCCTGAAACTCACTTCGCTGCAATACCAGCAATTGCCAGATCTGGTGGAGGCCATCGGTCTGCCTAAGGAGCAACTCTGTACCCACTGCTGGGATGGCGCGGAATAGCCGGGTCGCCTGACGCCGGCAACCGCTCCCGAGGCACACAGGAGGACCAACACCCATGGGCATACTATTCCGCTGGTTCATTCTGACGATTGCCGTATGGGCCGCCACGGTCATCCAGACGGGCGTCACGTTCGACAAACCATGGGATTTGCTCATGGCCGCGCTGGTACTGAGCATCCTCAATGCCTTTGTCAAACCGCTGCTGCGGCTGATCTCGCTCCCCTTCATCATCCTGACCTTCGGCTTCTTCCTGCTGGTGATCAACGCCCTGCTGCTCTGGCTGACGGCCACCCTGGTGCCCGGCTTCCACGTGGGGGGGTTCTGGCCGGCGGTCCGGGCCAGCCTGGTCATCAGCATCGTAAGCTTTTTCCTGGGCTACTCGCGGCGCCCCCCACCCACCCCCCCTCCGCGGTGGCGCTGGTTTACCCGGGCTGCCAGCGCACCCCCCCGCGCCCCCACCCCCCGGCATGGGCCGCCCCCCGGCAAGGGGCCGATTATTGATCTGTAAAACACTCGTTTTGTCAGCCACACCCGTGTATCCTCCTTGCTCTCATCTCATTCAGGAGCCCTTGTTATGCTGAACATTCCGGTGCTGACGGTCGCTGGCCACTCCCTGGCGGAAGCCTATGAGCGCGCCCTGCTCGCGCTCTATGCCCATGGCACGCACTTCCGTACGCAGTACGACAAACCCGGCGATCCACCCAGCCTGGACGCCACCATGAACATCACCGTGGAGAACCCGCTGGCCGACCCCATGATCCACAAGGCCTTCCCGGGCGGCCTGGCCGACCTACGTGAATATGTGTATGAACTCGAAGGGCGCAAGGACAACTGGGTCAAGGCTATCAACGACCCCGCCGACACGCGTTGGGAATACACCTACCATGGCCGCCTGCAGAACTACGGCCAGTGGCGGGAACGCCATGACGGCCAGACCGCCTTCACCGGACCGCTGCAGGTGGACCAGATCGAGTACGTGATTGCCAAGCTCAGCGCCCAGCCGTTCACCCGCCAGGCCCAGATGATCACCTGGATGCCGAACCTGGACCTCACCTGCTACGATCCACCCTGCCTGCAATCGCTCTGGTACCGCATCCTGACCGACGACACGGGGGTGCAATGGTTGAACTGCAACGTGCGCTTCCGCAGCAATGACGCCTGGGGTGCCAACTTCATGAACATGTTCGGCTTCACCATGTTCAACCGCGAAGTCGTGGCCGCCGGCATCGAGCAGCGTACCGGCAAACCCACCCGCCTCGCTCGCATGAACTGGCAGGCCGACTCCTATCACATCTACGGCAAGGACATTGCACAGGCCGAACAGCGCCTGTTCAACCGCCTGGAGACCACCACCTTTGCCGAGCGCGTCTATCACATGAGCGACCCCGCCATCGCCGAGATGTACCACGAAGAGGAAGTCGCCATCCTGCAGAAGATCGCGGCGATGAGCGCCCGGATGTAACGCCAGCGTCGGCCACCCGCCCCCCATGCCCTTTACCCCCAAAGCCTGGCTGCGGCGTCTGTGGCAGGTGCTATGGGACGACTTCCGCAACTTCTACACCCGGCGCAATCTAGTGCGCTTGGCGCTTGGCTTTCTCGTCGGCGCCATCCTGGCCAACACCCCCCTGGATCAATGGCTGGCAGACGCCTATCAAGCGAACCTCCATTCGAATAGCCGGGCAGCCACCGCCTTTCAAAATGGGACCAAAGGGTTGGGCGACCGCGACGTCGTCATCCTAGCCCCTATCGTAGCCATGACGGTCGGCGTTCTGGCGCCGGCCCATCCGGCCACGGCAGCCATTGGTTTATGGGGGTCGCAGTTCACGCGCACCTTCCTGGCGGCTGCCCCTATGGCCTATGGCGCCTCCTGGCTCTTGGGCGGGGACCGCCCCAAGAACGATCAGGGCTCCCACTGGCAACCTTGGCGCGGCAAGCCGTGCGGCATCTCGGGTCATGCCATGGCCGGCTCCATCTCCTTTCTCGTGCTGGCCGGCATGTCCACGAACCCCATCGTGCAGACCCTCTGCTACGCCGGGTCTGGCCTAACCGCCTGGTCGCGCGTGGACTCGCAGTCCCACTACCCGTCCCAAGTGCTGCTCGGCTGGTGGCTCTCCTTCCTTGCCATGCGCCTCATCCGCAAGCGCCGCCGGGTGCGATTATAGTTAGTGGGAGGAGAA
>CAIOST010000148.1 GCA_903861045.1 uncultured bacterium
ATCAATTACCAATTGATAAAATCAAGCAGAAAAATCGCCGCGTTGTCCTTTTCTTTTCGAGTAATTTCGACGCCTCGCGCTTTAACTCTCGCAGAACGGGGTCTCGGCTTCGTGCTATACTGCCCCCCATGCACACACATGGCCGTATCCACCTGCTCATATTCACCGTGCTGGCCGCCGGCACCTTGGCCCAGGCCGCCTGGAACCCGCTGCCGCCACGCGTCAGCGTCACCCCGGCGGGTGGGCCACCGCCGGGCGTACGCAATGTCATCGTACTAATCCCGGACGGTTGTTCCCAAAGCATGGTGACGCTGGCCCGCTGGTACCGCGGCGCACCGCTGGCCGTGGACCAACTGCAGTCCGGCGCCGTCAAGACCCACTCGGCCAATAGCCTGGTTACGGACTCCGCGGCCGCGGCCACGGCGCTGGCCTGCGGTGTAAAAACCAGCAATCGCATGATCGGCGTGGCACCACCGGCCAATGCCCCCTTCCGCCCCGCTGATCTGCCGTATGCGGCCGACCAGCCGTTGGCCAGCGTGCTCGAAGGGGCCAAACGCTCAGGCCGTGCCGTGGGGGTGGTGGTCACCGTGCCGATCTGGGATGCCACGCCCGCCGCCTTTACCGCCCACACCACCTCGCGCTATGCCGACCCGGTGATCCTGGAGCAGATGCTCCACCAGAACCTGGATGTCGTGCTGGGCGGTGGCCGGGCGGCCTTGCTCCCCAAGGAAGCCGGTGGCTCACGCACCGATGGGCGCGACCTGCAGGCGCTGCTACAAGCCCGCGGCGTAACCGTGGTCAGTAACGCCACCGCCCTCGCACGCCTAGCGCGCGGCCAGGTCTGGGGGCTATTTGCCCCCGGCGCCCTCACGCCGGAAATTGATCGCCCACGACTCGCTCCGGAGCAACCCTCCTTGGCGCAAATGACGGAGAAAGCCATCCAACTGCTCCAGCAGAACAAGAACGGCTTCTTCCTACTGGTCGAGGGGAGCCAGGTGGACAAGGCCGACCACGCCAATGAAGCCGCGCGGGCGGTACGTGAGTTCCTAGCCTTCGATGAAGCCGTGGCCGTAGCGCTGCATTTCGCTGCCAACGCAGGCCAAGGACAAACTCTGATAATCGCCTGCCCGGATCACGACACCGGCGGCCTGACCATCGGCCAGCGCGGTGGCACACCGCAAACCGTGGCCGACCTGACCGGCCCGCTGGCCCGCACGCAAAGTTCCGTGGCGGCCTTGAGTGCCGCCATCGGCACCAACCAAACGATGGAAACCATCCTGCCCCAGCTCGAAGCCTGGTGGGGGGTGCACCTCTCCCCTGCCGAGGCCAGTGACTTAACCAACCGCCTTGCCAAAAGCGGCAGTCTGGAAACCACCCTGCTGCAAACCGCCCTGCACGCCCAACCCAACCTTGGCTGGGCCACCGGCGATCATACCGGCGTAGATGTCCCCCTCTGGAGCTACGGCCCCGGTCGGCCGGTCGGCCTGCTCAATAATACCGACATCGCCCGCCACGTGGCCAATGCCCTGCAGCTCAATCTAGCCGCCCTGACCCGCCAACTCTTCGTAGATGCGCAAGCCGTCTTCCCGGACGCCACCTATGACAAGACCGACCCGGCTAACCCCGTGCTGCGCATCGGCAGCGCCAGCCTCCCCGTCAACCAGAACCGCCTGATGCTAGCCAATCAAAAGGAGCACCGCCTGGATGGGGTCGTGGTGCACATCGAGACCACCGGCCGCACCTATCTCCCCCAATCAGCCGTGGACCTGCTGCGCGCAAAAAATTCAGAGCCAAAGGGCACCGGCGAAGCGGCCAGCGGGTTGCAGCGCCCCCTGCTGCATCCGTAGCAGCATGCTCGTCGCGGTGTCGATCAGGCAGTCTCTGGGAATGACTGGCTGCACGGGATGCGGCTGCGTGGCCGTCCAATAGACCCGCTGCTTATCGGCGTATTGGTCAATCGGCACCGTAAGCGCCCCGGCGCAAGGTATTTCAGGATGATTGATGACGGGCTTGACATAGATCCACCAGCTATAACGGGCATAACTCTTATCGAACCATACGGTTTTGATTTTAGGGGCGTTGGCCGGGTAGTTGTTGAAGGCAAAATCGAGGCATTGATCGTCGGCGCTGCGCGGCGAGTGCCGGATGAGGGCTTGCCATTCCGCCAATAATCGTCGGGCCGGCGCGCTATTATTGTACCATTGGGCCGCACCGCTGCAGATAAGTTGCGAGGTACTCATGCGGTCAATACTGTGGGAGAAACGATAGAAGCGTTTATCGGTGACCCGCGTACCTTGTGGTTCACGGACGGTCACCTGGACAGGGATATAGGCCTCGGTATGCTCTTCGGCCAGCCAGTTAAAAATGGCAAAGTCCACCTCCGCCGCCAGCAGTGCCGTAATTTGCGCAGGCCGTTGCGCAATGACGCAGTCCGCATCCAGATACAAAACCGGGCGCTGATATCGCTCCATGAGAAAGTGTATAAAATTCGCCTTGGTAAACTGCAGGTTGTCACACCCCTTGGGACTGATGGATTGATGGACCCCGGGCACTTCAAAGAGCGCCAGCGGCAGTGCAAAAGCACGGCACGACGCCGCCAGCCGCTCGCCGAATGCCGCATGACTAGGCGAGATCATCGCGCCCACCACAAAGGGGGCCTGCGCTATTTGATCAAGCGGGTCAAGGAGCGCCCGTTGAAAAGGAAAATCCAGAGGAAACTGCGTGTTTGCCGCCGCCACTGTTGAAGCCATTGTTGAATCCATATAAAAATCATGCCAGAAGACGGAATTAACGTCAAGATTACCGCCGCGCCACTCGGCAATTCGGACTTTCAACAGCAATTCTAATTATGGGGCTCGGCGGGGCCGGTGGCCCCGCCCTTGCCATAATTCGTCGTTTTCACACTGTCATTGGTAGCGGGGCCGCCGGACCCGCCGCCACAAGTCCATAATTAGAATTGCTGGACTTTCAATGTCGGGCGTTGCCGCCAGTCCGCGAAAGACGTAAAATGGGATTCTTTACTGATCGGGCAGGGCAGGCTGGTATACGGGCGGGCTCGTCTGAGCCTGCCCGGAGAACCAAGGAATTGACAGCCGATGGAGTACCTTTCAAATTGAGTGAAAGCCATGGGCATTGCTCGAACTCAAACGGCTGCATCGGTTGATCACTCTGCGGGTTCTGGCTGCATTCGAACGCTTATCATCAAATCCGTACCCCCACGGTGTTCACTCCAGCAGGACCGGTTCCACCCACGGGTCGAACGGACGCAGTCCCGCGACCGTGCGATCCGGCCGCCAGCAATGAGCCATACGGGTATTCAACAGGGCGGCCGTGCCGGAAAACGTGCTGTTCGAGGTGCCCAGCACGTCCGCGTGCCGCAGGATCCAGTGGTCGATGAAAAACTCAGCGCCAGGCAGTGGCGCCGACAGGTCGTTCGCCATCACCAGCGGATAGTCGGCGAATTCCGTCGCGACCTTCGGATCATCGGTCGCAAGGTACAGCATCGGCGTCGGCAGTCCAGTCCAGATCTGCTTCAGCCAGGCCAGATACCACTCAGCCGGCGTGGGCCAGAAGCGCCCTCCAGAGAAATCGCCCCGCCGTACGTGGATCGCGACGACGGTGCGGCCCATCTTTTTTAACTTGCGCCAGCAAGCGTCGGCCACAATCCGCACCTTCGGCACGGGCTCAAACCAACGTTGGAATTTCGCCCGGCCTGCGGACCAGTCCACTGTGCTGCCGCAAAAATAGCCCGTCGCGTTTACGTTCGTCGCCCCGGATTCTGCGCGGCCGGCAAGCACGCCCAGCAGGGTCGCCTCGTCAATCGTGCGCCCCGCGTACGCTGCCACAGGAAGCCCGTCGTTGAGGGCAAAGAGATCGCGGCCGATCCAGTCGGGCGTAAGCACCTGCGCTCCCAGGCGCTCGGCGTAGAGCCGCAGCAAGCCGTATTGCAGGAGCTGGTTGCCAAACCGACCGTTGTAGCCGAGGTTCAACATCATCACCGCCGGCCGCGCCGGATCGATCCGGCGAGGCTGGCCGGGATTGCCAAGGTGCTGGCGCAGCCGGAGAATGCCGCGCCGCGTGAACGGCAGCGCATGGCCCGGGTTGACCGCGCTCGCCTGCTCGTAGAGCGCCACCGCAGCGTCGAATTCACCGCGCTGCTCCCGCATCTGAGCCTGCTGGATGAGCGCCAAGAAGTGTCCCGGTAAATCCATGCCGGTCTCCAGCATCACTGCCGCGGCCGGGTTGCGGCCGGCAACCGTCTGGCGTTCGGCAACCGCGCAAACGGTCGAGGAATCCTCGATTGATAAGAAATTACATTTCGTCTGGCACCGGCCTGCCAAAGCCGAAACCATGTCAGAACCAGTCTAACACGACGAAATCAATTTTAAGCGTGACAGAAACCGGAAGCATCGTCAAGTACGGATAACCAGTCCCCAAACTGCGAGAGTTCAGCGCGAGGGTCGAAGGACTGCCTCATTTGAGGCGGATAAACCACGTCGAATGCACGAACTGACCCGAAAGAAGGCGCATCGATCGACAATCGGAGGCCCGAGAAGTCCGGCAAGGCTCTA
>CAIOST010000149.1 GCA_903861045.1 uncultured bacterium
GTTGGCCACAAAAGGCACATAAATCACAAAAAACCGCTTTCTTTTGTGTCTTTTGTGCTTTTTGTGGCTAGATTCCGCCCGGCGGGGAGTCCACAGAACCAGGTCTTCAGGAAAAGACCATGGACGGATGCGCCCCGGGGTACTAGACACAGCCCCGCGCTTCTGGCATTCTTGCTGGCGCCCCTTGCGACGCGCCACGCGCGGCGCGATTGGCTACCTGCGGGCAGCGTGCCAGCCAAAACCCGCCGCTGCCGCCCTTATCAACGATGTTCCGATCGGATCCGTGAACGATGCCCCGCTTAACCGCCACACCCGAACTGCTGGCCCCAGCAGGCAGCGCCACGGCCCTGCAAGCCGCACTGGCGGCCGGCTGTGATGCCGTCTATTTCGGCGTCGATTGCTTCAACATGCGTGTCGCGGCCGAGAACTTCCGCCGGCAGGATATGGCCAAGGTGGTTGGCCGCTGCCATGCCCGCGGCGTCGCCGCCTACCTCACACTCAACACCATCGTCTACGAACCGGAACTGCCCGCGGTCACAGCCGTCGTGCGGCAGGCCGTGGACGCCCAGGTCGACGCGGTCATCGCCTGGGATCCCGCCATCCTCCTAGCCTGTCAACGCGCCGGACTCCCTTGCCATCTCTCCACGCAGGCCTCCATCAGCAACTCCGCCACCTTGCTCCACTATCACCGCACCTTTGGCATCCGCCGCTTTGTGCTGGCCCGCGAGTGCTCCCTGGAGCAGATCGTGGCCATACGCCAGTCGCTGCAGCAGGAACTCGGACCGGCCGCGGCCGCGCTGGAGATCGAGGTCTTTGCCCATGGCGCCATGTGCGTCTCCGTCAGCGGCCGCTGCTTTCTCTCCGACTATCAATACGGGCGCTCCGGCAACCGCGGCGACTGCTTGCAGCCCTGTCGCCGCAAATACCGGATTATGGATGTGGAGGGGGAACTGGAATACGAACTGGGCGAAGATTACGTCCTGAGTCCCCGCGACCTCTGCACCCTCCCCTTTCTGGACCGTCTGCTGCAAACCGGCGTGGCCAGTCTGAAGATTGAGGGTCGCAACCGCAGCCCGGAGTACGTCGATGTGGTGGTGCGGGCCTACCGCCGCGCGCTGGATCATCTGGCTGCGCACGGTCTCAGCGCAGACTGGCCGGTGCTGCAAGCGGAGTTGGTCGAGAACCTGAAATCGGTCTACAACCGCGGCTTTTCCACCGGCTACTTCTTGGGCCGACCGACCGGCGATTGGTGTCAGGCACCTGACAGCCGCGCCACGCAGCGCAAGGAGTTTGTCGGCCCGGTGGTCAACTACTACCGCCAGGTCAACGCCGCCGAGATCAACGTGCAGGGCCAGCCGTTTGCGGTGGGCGACGAACTGCTGATCCAAGGGCCGACCACCGGCCTGCTGCGGGTCCAAGTCAATGCCATCCAGGTGGAGCATCAGAGCGTGCCCGCGGCCCGGCAGGGGACCCATGTGGCAATTGGCGTCGATCGCAAAGTCCGCCTGCACGACAAGGTGTACGTGGTGCGCGCCACCCCGGAACGCGCCGGCACGCCAGCGGCGGAGCCTCGTCCGTAAGCGGAGCCCCCCATGGACCATCCCTACATCAATACCGAAACCATGACCCGGATCCGCGCCCGCCTGCAAGAGGCCGGCGTGCGCGAGGAAGACCTGGAAGAGCACTTTGTCCTGGGGTCCGGCGCCGGCGGACAGAAGATCAACAAGACTTCCTCCGCCGTCAACCTGCGCCACGTCCCCAGCGGACTCGTCGTCAAGGTGCAGGCCAGCCGCTCACGCGAAGTGAACCGCTGGATGGCCCGCCGTACTCTGGCGGAACGCCTGCTGGCCCAGATCACCGGCGCCCTGACCGCACGTCAGCAGGAAGCCGAGAAAATCCGCCGCCAGAAACGGCGCAAGTCGCGGCGCCAACGCGCCCACATGCTGGCTGACAAACGCCATCAAGGCGCCAAAAAGGCCGGGCGCAGCTCCGTTCGCGCCGGCGAAGACTGACCCGCGCCATCGCGGCCAAAAGGTGGCAGGTGTTAGGTGCTAGGTGTTAGGTGTTAGGTGTTAGTGACCCGCCGCTACCACCTACCACCTCTGCCGCTGCGGCTGGTCCGGCGGCCCCGCCCTTGTCTCTTCCCGCTCGTCGCCTCGGCCGGGCTAGAAATCGATCATCGCCTTGACCACGCCGTCTTGATAGCCCGCCACCAAATCAAAGGCGGCTTGCGTCCGCGCGAATGGGAAGCGATGGGTCACCATAAAGGTTACATCCACCTCTCGCCGGGCAATCATAGCCAGCGTCGCCTGCACGCAATGATTCTGGCGCCGCACGTTCTGGATGCAGAGCTCCTTGCGGCGCAATATATCGATTTTGAAAGAGACCCGTTCCAGGGTCGGCGGGATCCCCACCACCATCAATTTGCCGCCCGGTTTCAGCAGCTCAATCCCCTGGTCCAAGGCCTCCTGCTGCCCACAACACTCAAACACCACATCCAATTGGGCAGGCTCCAGACGGGTGATCTCCTGGACCACCTCGACGCGTAACGGATTCCCCCCCCAGTCGGCCCCGGCCTTACATGCTAAAGCCAACCTGGAATCGATCTTATCAGTCATCACGATGCGCGCCGCCCCTTGCGCCCGGGCCGCCAACATGACGCTTAGCCCAATGGGGCCTGCACCTAGAATGCCGACTTTGGCACCCGCCATGGGGATCGAACTCTTCACGGCATAGACCCCGATAGCCAACGGCTCCGACAAGGCTGCCTCATCATCCGTCAGAGAAGGCGCCAAGGGAAAGCAACTGGTCGCCGGCATCACCAGATATTCCGAAAGACACCCTTCGGCCTGTTTCGGACAACCCAGAAAACGCAGGTTGAGGCAGGTATGCGGCCGCCCCACCCGACACTGCTCACACGTCCAACACGGCATGGCTGGTTCAATGGCCACATGATCGCCCGGCTTGAACGCCGACACGGCCGACCCGACCTGCTGCACGATCCCCGCCCCCTCATGCCCGACCGTAAACGGGTACTGCACCACCTGAGAGCCAATCTTGCCCTCGGTGTAATAGTGGACATCCGAACCACAAACCCCGACGCGCGTCATTTGAATCAACACATCGGTATCACACGCCACCGTAGGCGTCGGCACCGTACGCATGGCCATGGATCGGATCCCCGTCAACTGAATGGCTTTCATCGTTTTTCTCCCTATACAGATGATCACCTCCGGATCCCCCCCTGAACCCCGAACCCTGACCCCTGACCCCAAGACCCCGGCATAGCGGCTCAATGCCGGATCGGGCGGAAGCGCACGCGCGTGGGGCGATCGGCCGCATCGCCGAGCAGCTTGCGGCGATTCTCGTGGTAGTCCTGATAGTTCCCCTCAAACCAGTTCACCACCCCCTCGCCTTCAAAGGCCAGAATGTGCGTAGCGATACGGTCCAGGAACCAACGGTCATGGCTCACCACCATGGCGCAGCCGGCAAAGGAGATGATGGCTTCTTCCAAGGAACGCAGCGTGGCCACGTCCAGATCGTTGCTCGGTTCGTCCAGGAGCAGGAGGTTGCCGCCACTGCGCAGCAGCTTAGCCAAATGTACGCGGTTGCGTTCGCCACCGGAGAGATCGCCGACGCGCTTCTGCTGGTCGCCCCCCTTGAAGTTGAAGCGGCTGCAGTAGGCGCGCCCGTTCATCTGCCGTCCGGCCAGCTCCACATGCTCCGCGCCGCCGGTGATCTCCTCGTAGACCGTATTGCCGGCCAGCAAAGCATCGCGCGTCTGGTCCACATGCGAGACCACCACCGTGGGGCCAACCGTCAGCGAACCGGCCAGCGGCTGGATCTGCCCGGTGATGAGCTTGAACAGCGTGGTCTTGCCCGCGCCGTTGCCACCGATCACCCCGACAATCCCGCCGCGTGGCAGGTCAAACTCTACCTTCTCAAAGAGCAGGCGCTCGCCAAATCCCATCGCCAGATTGCTGGCCCGCACCACCAGATCACCCAGACGCGGGCCCGGCGCGATCTGAATGCGCAATTCGTCCTCGCGCGTCTCCACCTGCTGACCGAGCAGCTCTTCGTACTTGGTTAGGCGCGCCTTGCTCTTCACGCGGCGGCCAGAAGGGTTGGTACGCACCCACTGCAGCTCCTGATCCAGCAGCTTGCGGCGCGATTCCGCCTGCTTGGCATCACGCGCCATGACCTGCTGCTTCTGCTCCAGCCAGCTCTCGTAATTCCCCTTGTAGGGATAGGCGCGGCCGCCGTCGAGTTCCAGGATCCATTCCGTGACGTTACTCAGAAAATAGCGATCATGCGTGACCACCACCAGCGTCCCCTTGAACTTCTTCAGGTAGGTCTCGATCCAGGCCACAGACTCGGCATCCAGATGGTTGGTCGGCTCGTCCAACAGCAACACATCCGGATTGGAGATTAGCAACCGGCAAAGCGCCACGCGGCGTTTCTCGCCGCCGGAGAGATTCGCCACCGGCGCCTCGGGCGGCGGCAGGCGCAGCGCGTCCATGGCCAACTCCACCAGATGGTCTAGATTCCATAGGTCGTGCTTATCAATCGTGTCCTGCAGGCGCCCAAGCTCATCGTTGAGCTTGGTCTGTTCCTCATCCGACAGGTCGGTCCCCAGCAGATCGCAAATCTCATCATAGCGGGCCAGCAGCTTGCGCGAGGCGGCGACCCCCTCATCCACGCACTGCATCACGGTCTTGGTCGGGTCCAAGCGCGGCTCCTGCGGCGAATAACCAATGCGCACATTCTTGGCAATCTGGCAGGTCCCAATGTAATCCTGGTCCTCGCCAGCCATAATGCGCAGCAACGACGACTTACCCGAACCGTTCGAGCCAATGACGCCAATATGGGCGCCGAAAAAGAACGACAGATTTACATCATCCAGCACAATCTTCTTATCGTACTGGCGGGTCAGGTGCTGGAGGTTAAAGACGTATTCGCCGGCCATGGGGTCAGATCCTTAGGAAGGTGGTAGGTGTTAGGTGGTAGGTGTTAGGTGGTAGCATTCATTCGCGTTCATTCGCGGTTCCATCAGTCGCCTCGCGCGGCTTCGCACGTTTCGCAACCTGGCAGCACACCCTGAGCGCTTACTGATAAGCTGACGTGGCGCGGATCGCCGCAATCTCGCCGAAATAGATGCGATGATAATCCTGGCCCGGATAATTCGCCGCAATGGCCGCGTTCACAAAACCGGCGGGGTTCATATCCTGCCAATAGCTCTTGCGGCATTCGATGGCCAAATCCGCCTCCGCGAAGACCGGCGCCGCCACCACGGCCGCCGCCACGGGCGTCAGCCCGGCTGCCGCGATCTTGTTGCCATCGCGGCCGGACTTCGCGCCCAGCAATTGCAACGCGCTACGGTGCGCCGGACGGAAGGCGCAGAGCGTAAAGGTGTCAAAATCATCCATGAACTTGCGGGTATGGCGCTGCGGGCGCACCACCACCTGCACGAACGGCTTATTCCACATCGTGCCGATGCTCCCCCAGGCAATGGTCATGGTGTTAAACTGACCCGTGGCGAAATCTCCCGCTGTCAGTAACAGCCACTGATTGGCGAACAAGTCATGAATCTTGACCAGCAAGGCCGCGGGCTCCACGGGCTGGCGCACTGGCAATTTGTTGTCGCTCGTCTTGGCGCTATGCATGTTAACTCCCTGCCTTGGCTTGCTGCGGCGTGCCTGTTAGAACGGCATGGGGTCGTCATCCGACACCGGCGGCGGCGCCTCGTCCATGGCCACGGACGAGCCATCCACGCCCATCTTCTCCACGCCGACGGCTTCCAAATTAACGAAGAAGCGCTCCTTGTACTCGCGCCCGCGCAGGCGGAAGGAGACGCGCACGCGGTCGTTGACTGCTATACGGTCCAGCAGGCCGCACTGCTGCTTGATGCACTCAAAGAGGATGGTCTGGGGGTAGTCTTCCTCGGTCATCACAACAAACTCGCGTTTGACAAAGCCACTGGGGAACGTGCGCGGCTCCATGATCGACTTAACGGCACCACAAATCTCGTAATTCGCCATGATTTAATTCTCCGCCACCTGCCAGCCGCGCCGTGTCAGCGGGCTGTTCAGACAGGCCAAGAAGATAGCATGTTCGCTGCCGGAAAGTCAAAACCGGCGGGGTTCACGAAATTTAGAGCCCCACCACATGGATGGTCTTGCCATCCCGCGCGAGCGTTTGCCAGGTCAGTTTGGCCTCCCAGCTCACGGCCGGGTCACGATCGAAGACTGCCAGCCACCCTTCGGTCTGCCCCAGCCGGTCGAGATAGCCGAACAACTGGTCATGCGCGGCCTCGGGCTTGCGGTACTGCGTCTTGAGCTTGAGCTCCAGCGCGTAGCGCTGAGCCTGCCAGCAGACCAGCAGATCGAGGCGCTGACGCCCCAGCGCATATTCGCGCACAAGCTGCCCCCCACCGTTGATCACCCGCTGCAGAAACGCCTGCAGAATAAGGTGCGGTGCCGCCTCGCGGTAGGCGTAGCGCTCCTGCCAGATTTCGCTGTTCTCACGCCAGAACTCCTGAAAGGCCCGCAACAGCCCGCTCATGTCAAGCCGGTCGCCAACAACCCAGGGCGTTGCCACAATGTTACGCCCCATGTTTTCCTGGGTGGCATAGCTCAGCGTGCGCAGAATCACCTCGGCGTAGATCGGATTGGCCGGTTTGAGCGTGCGGTCTTCAGATTTGAGCAGTCCGAGATCCAACACATACTGGCAGTCGTCGGATAGGGAGCTGTCCACCGGCTCGGTTCCCATGATCACCGGCTCGACAAACAGTTGCACGCGCGGCTCCTTGAGCCGTTCGAGCAGGCTGTCGAGATGCGTATCGCGCCGGCGCAGGAGGGCCTCGGCGGCCTGATCCATGTACGCGGCGGTCACCGGCCGCGTGGTATCGAGTTTCAGGATCTTTTCGACGCACTCGCGCGCCAACGCATTCACCAGCCACGGCTGGCCACCACTCCAGTACGCCGCGCGCTCAATCGCCGCCTCTTCGAAGAGCTGTCCGGTTTCGGCCGTGTGCTGCCCGTAGAGCGCCGCGATCTCCAAGCGCGTAAAATTTACCAGCGTCAGCGCATCCGTCACGATATTGAAGGGACTGGCCGAGCCGAGTGTTTCGCTCTCCGGCCGCACACTGGCCTTGTAGTCGCGGATGTTGCGCATCCCGACCAACGCCACGGAAACCGGAAACGGCGCACGGCTGCGGTTGACATAGCCATCGCGCAACTGCCGCAAGAAGGAGATCAGCGTCTGGCCGCCGAGACAATCGGCCTCGTCAAACAACACCACCAGCGGTTTACCGGCCGCTTGAGAAAGCTGGCAGAGTAGTTTGTTCACCGCCATGGTGTAGGATGCCAGATCCACCACCGGCGGCGGCTGATGCTTGAACGCGGGATGCCAGGCCAACCCATTCAGTATGGCGGCGATGATCGCAGGCACCCCCTGCTCGGCCGCAGCAATGCCCTGCACGGTCTCCAGCGAGCAGTAGAGCGCGACATGCGTCCCGGCGGCATTCAACTCCTTTTCCAGCGCATTGAGCAGCGTGGTCTTGCCCGACTGCCGCGCCGCATGGATCACAAAAAACTGCTTCTGGGCGATCAGCCCGGGGATCTGCGGCAGGCGTGCCAGCGCCGGCACCAGATAGTGCTCCTCCGGCACGCAGGGCCCGGCCACATTAAAAAATCTCGGCATGACAATGCTCCTGCTAAAGGGGATCCAACACCCCCATAGAGTAACAAAGGCAGCGCAGACTGGCAAACCGCGCGCGGTCAATCCAGCGGATGACGCCACCGCAAGCCGCGAAACCTAGCAAAATCCCGATCTGTCGAGATCCATTCACAACCGTGCTCGATAGCCAAGGCGGCATGAGCTGATATTGGCCACCGTTTGGCCGCGCACTTCGTACGTCTGTCGCTCCGGTGCATACCCTGCAGCACGCAAGCGCTGCTGGAGCAACCTCTCCGCGGCGTGGAGCTCGTTTAGACCGTCACGCGAAAGATTGCGCTCGCCGATGTCGCTCGTGAGTGCCTTGATATCGTCCGCGAGTGCCTTGGCCAAAGCCTGTTCCGCGGCGGTCGGCGGCGGTAGCGGTCCGGCATACACTTCCCCCGGCATGCTCATCATAGGCAGGCGCGGCGCGGGCTGCTCCGCAGCAGTGCCGTGGCACACCGCGCTAAGCCAGCAACCGACCACACACCAAACAAACGGCAGTCCGGCAGCTTTGCCCGACGCTCTGACGCGGCGTGTCTTCACCATCAGTTGTCTCCCACCTACCACCTGCCACCTAACACCTACCACCTCCCACCTACCACCTAACACCTAACACCTGCCCCCTCCCCCCCGCAGGCAAACGGCACGAATCCGATGCCTAGCGCCGGCGAGTGCGGCGACAGCCGGAAATCGCCAGCATGCGGCGCGCGGAAAAGCGGATCGGCCACAACCCCGGCCTGATCGCCGCTATGCGCCTTCCAAGCCGTAATATCCATGGACGGGATGGGCAGCGCCACACTGAACAGACTGCGCCAGCCGACCGGCATATCGGTAATGCCACAGGCGCTGCGAACCCAGTCCTCGATGGCCGCAAGCGAGACCGTCGCAGTTACCGCCCACCCCCCGGTGGCTGGGAGTTGCGCCCGTTGCCACGTAAAGGCAGGCGGCGCCGCACAGCCGAACCAGTCGATCGAATCCGCCCCATCGGCCGTCACAATCAGCCGCACCATGGCCGGCACCAAGGCAAACGGCTTGAGAAAGAGCTCCATGTGCGCGCGCCAATCGCCCCACGGCGGCTGACTCGCATCCTTCGGGCCGATGGAGCCGTGAAACTGACCGGTCACCGTCAAGCTGCACCCGTCATGCGTCACCTGAAACGTGCCGGCGTCGCTGACGACCACGTCCGGCTTGCCCTGCTCAAAGAGCGTGTGCAGCGTGGTTCCGTGGCCGGGTAGTTTTTCAAAGCGGGGCGCCTCGTCCAGCATGCGTCCGAGGAACGGTTGCGTGCCCAGGTTGCGCCAGCCCCCCTCAAACTGCACCGCACCCTCTTCACACCAGTACAGGTTGCTGGCAAAGCGCGTGCGCTTCGCACACCAGCGCTCCGCATCCACCCGTCGCACAATCGGCTCACGGCGTGACAGGAAGATGTTCTGCTCAAAGATCAGGCCGCAGTGCTGCTCGCCGCCGTTGCGGGAGTAGGCCAGCACCGCATCGCCGCCATAGGCAAAGATATTGTTCCGCACAAGGTTGTTGCGTCCATAATGCTGATGGAAGACTTCCCGGTCCGTGTTGTAACAGAGGTTATTCTCAATCAGCAGATCACTGCTCCCCTCATCGGGATAGATCGCCCAGCCGCCATAGCGCAAACTGCGGATGTCATGAATGCGGTTGTGGCGCACGCGCGTACCCGACGAGGGGCCCAGCGTGTAGACGCCGCCCATATCGGACAGCAACCCTTTGCCGAGGTCGTGGATGTGGTTCCATTCAACGACGTTGCCGTAGGCCTCGCTCTCGCAATACCCCCAGTTCCAACCCACGGAAACACCCGAGTAGTAGAAGTCGTGAATGTGGCAACGGCGCACCGCATTGCCACTCGCGCGACCAATCAGCACTCCCACGCCGGACAACCAGAGGTGTCCCCCATCGCCAATCTCGCACCCCTCCAGCACGCACCGCCGGCAGCCATGCCAGATCTTGGCGCCCCCCGCCCCCAGATCCTGGATCACGCCGTTGCGGAAAGCCACCTCCGTGGCCCCGTCCACGCACTCGAAACCATAGCAGCTCACATGCTCAATCCGGCACCCCTCGAACGAGACCGCCAGGCAACCGCGCCCGACCGACACCGCCCCCGGCACTCTGGCCGCCGCCTGCGACCCCGGCTGATCCGCCATCGCTTCCGACGGCTCCGGATTCCATTCGCAATGCGCAAAGTGGATCTGTTCGAAGGCCAGAAACTGGACATCGCGCAGCTCGAGCAACCGCTCCAAGCCGCCCACCACGGCGGCACTCGTCTCCGGCTGCTCCCCGGGGCGCGGCAGATACCAGACGCAACGCGCCGCCGGATCCAGACACCATTCCCCTGGCTCGCTCAGCGCTTCCAGCACATTTTCAATGATGTAATCCAGCCCATCGCCCGGCCCGTTGACCAGGCGCAGTTGCGAATAGCGATCCAGGCGGACCGTGGACTGCGCCTCATCAATGGCCAGCACGCGCAACCGTGGATTCAGCCAAAGCCCGCGGAACTGCACGTCCAGCGCCCGGACATTCGACCACGCTGCCGAGAAATCGCCGGGGCGGAACTCAAACGCCTGCGTGCCGCGCTGATACGACTCCGCGTCAGCAAAGGACGCATCAGGCGAAGCCGCCACGCGGTAGGTGCCGGTCTTCGGCAGACGCACCCGCGGGCGGCGTGCGCCGTTGATCCAGAGCTGCCGGAAGAAGAGCGCGTCGCTCGTCAACCACGGCACGGACGCGCGCCAAACGGTGCGCCCGTTCACAATCGCCGTCTGCCAGCCCTCCAGCGGGCGTCCCCCGCTGATGGTCACCGCTTCGTCCTTGGCCGCGCGCCAGGTCACCGGCCAGGTGTGGCCATCCAGCGGCCAGGTATGCCCCTCGTAATGCTTACGGAAGCCGTAGCCGGAATCGCCCTCGCTCAAGCGCCAGGTCTTCTCCAAGCGATAGCAGCCGCCGCGGAGCACCACCTCAATGACCTCCGGTGCGGCCAGATCGCGCTTGACCATGCGTACGGCGGTTTGTGCCGCGGTCAGCGACTGCAGCGGTCCATCCGTGCCCTCCGCATTTGGTGCAGGCAGAGTTCCCGACCAGGCATCATTACCGTGCTCGCAGGATACATAAATCGTTTTCATAATGAGATTCCAACGCGCTTACGCCGTAGCGTATGCGCAGCGGGAGCATGCCAAATAAACGGCATCGCTGTCCAGTGCCGGAGGAGCGAAAACGGAAGAACGGAAAAACGGAAAAATAGCGGGCGGGAAGAATGCACAGCAAACGCCGGCCATGGAGCCGCCGTGCCGCTCCGGGACGGCAAGGTCTTTACCGTGCGGGCCGCGCAGGTGCGCGCGTGTCCCCCATCCTGCGCTTCGCGCGTGCCACCGCCAGTAGCCCCGGCCCGCCCACGGGCCGAGGGCCGCATGTCAGGCTGGGCGTAGCCGCCGGATCCGCCGCGCGTGTCCCCCATCCTGCGCTTGGCGCATGCCATAGCCAGTAGCCCCGGCCCGCCCCCGGGCCGAGGGCCGCATACCAGACCGGTAAGGCGTAGCCGCCGGACCCGCCGCGCGTGTCCTCCATCCTGCGCTTCGCGCGTGCCATAGCCAGTAGCCCCGGCCCGCCCCCGGGCCGCGGGCCGCATTTCAGGCAGGTAAGGCGTAGCCGCCGGACCCGCCGGACCCGCCGCGCGTGTCCCCCATCCTGCGCTTGGCGCATGCCATAGCCAGTAGCCCCGGCCCGCCCCCGGGCCGCGGTCATCGTGTCAGACCGGTAAGGCGTAGCCGCCGCACCCGCCAAGATGCTTAGCGCCCGCTTCCGCCGTAGAGAACCGCAAATTGCTGAATGTCGAGGTCCGAATCACGAAGTCGCGTGGCACGCCGCCCGACGAACTTCATGATTCTGCGGTTGGACATTCGTCAATTTGCCGTTCACCTGGATTACCAACTGCCCCTTGGCGACCGCAAGCCGATGGTTGTCGACAGTGATCGCGACCACGACGGAAGTTCGGTGGACGATTACGGCGACGACTACGGTTGACGAGGTGTGCCTTACCAATCGCCAACCGTAAGCGCGCCGTACGCGTCCACCGGAGCAGACCAGGGCGGGTCCAGCGGCCCTACCCCGCACGCTGATCTGAGGAACCTTGTCGCGAGCCTTATCGAAAGCAATTGCCGTGCAACATGTCCATCGACAAAGCTCGCGACAAAGAGGGTGGAACGTTTCGATTGCGCCGATTCATCTGGCCGCCCCGCGCTAGCGGCCTGCCTGCACACTGGCACCCGAGCCTTTACCACTGGCTGTCATAAAGACGCTGGCCGGAGGCAACGGGGCGAGCGGCAGGGCGGCCCAGGCTGGCCAGGCGCACGCCGTCCCTGCCTCACGTCGGGCCAGCAGCCAAGCCACGGCCCGGCGGCCGTCCGCCGCCACGGCGAGCATATGCTCGGCCCCCGCCCGCAACACATCCGCCGCCGTGTCGAGCAGCTCGGCGATGCGGGCGTCTGGCATACCTAGGTAGAAGTTCGGCCCACGCAAGCCGAATAGCAGCGCCGCCTCCGCCGCCGGGCTGGTGGGAAGCGTGTGGACAAAAAGGCTGCTCCGCCCCAGGGTACGCCCCCCCTGCAGATAATCAGCAAAGTAGGGCAAGCAGGGCCTTGACCAGCCCGGCCGCACTCAGTGTATGCCCAAGCCCGCTATTGCCGGACAAGGACAGACACGTCAACAATGAGGGCCAATAGTAAACGTTACTTTCTCGCGGGGAGAACCTGACGACGCAAGACCACATTATAGTTTTGAGAACGCCTGTCCGGTTGTTTGCCAGTCGGTCACGGCGCTGCAATAATCCACACCCCAGAATACAATTATTAATCCTGCCAAAAACCTAAAACCTGGACGCAAGATAACGATCCTACGGAACTGCAATGATTCCATTCAATAATTCAATAATTTCAACAACAAATGCTCTTGCACCAATTCGTGCACTAGATTACCATTGCGTTCGTTGGCGAAAAAAGGTTTGTAGCCCGACTTGCTTGCGGGTACAGACAAACCGGTAAGGTACAAGAATACAGGGCTGTTCCGCGCGCGTTTCCTCGTCTGAAAGCTACCACGCGAAGCGCGGTTACCCTACAAAGAGTATAGTAATAAGGATCAACTGATGAGTACGGCATCCAGCAAAAGAATGCGTTATGTATTTCCGGTTTTCACTTTACTGTCATTACTCGCGGCTGGCTGTACAACGCGCATGACAGACTTTACCATCATTTCAACAAAGAACATCGAGCTTTCCCGCGGTGCCGAGTTCGTTAGGAGCCCAGATCGCATTGAGGGTATCGATAGAAAGCACATTATCATTTTTATTCCGACTGGCATACCCAATGCCAAAGAGGCCACAGATCAAGCCATCGAATCCACGCCGGGATGCGTGGCTCTGCTTGATGGCGTCCTCGAGCAAGAATGGTTTTATTTCCCCTACGTGTACGGCTACTCGCTTTATAGAATCAAGGGGACGCCACTCATCGACCCAAAACTCGTTCGGAAATAGTCGCTTGTATCTGGGCCAATGCCTACATGGGCAGGCCGGACGCGATCGTCGGCCTGCGTTATTATACATAGTTGGTATCCATATTTCGTAAGCGCTCCCACGACGCAACGCGACATTGTGGAGCAAGCCCCCACACACGTGATAGTTCTGAAGGTGAAATCCCGGCGCTTCCGGGTTTGTGGGGGGAAATTGTATGGGTCTGGATGTGATCGGGATGGGTTGAGATGTCGGGTATCGAGAATGGCGCGAGCAGGAAAGCCCCTTTTGTGTTGAGGTATGGCTGGCCGAGGGCAGTCTCGACAAAGTCTTGCGACGAAGCGTAGACGACCACGTGTGCGACGAAGAATGCGACGAAGTGTGGCGTAGCATGGATAGGAGCAGCAGGCATGGGAGCTTCTTTTGCTACGGA
>CAIOST010000150.1 GCA_903861045.1 uncultured bacterium
CGGCGGTTGCCGCCGCTTTCTTGTCGGAGGCCGCAAGAACGTCCCGGCCGCCTAATCTGTGGCACAATTGTCGTTCACGCCCCGCGCCACGCACTCCGCCTGCTCCCTCAGCCGCCTCGCCGCGATCTTGACGCAGCCATGGCAAGGGGCAGGCACGCCAAGTACGCGCTTGCCTGCCAGCAGGCAAATTTGCCATGCTGGCGGGCATGTCGGCGGATTCTCCACCACGCATAGCCTTCAACGCCGCCCTGCTGCACGAACCGTATTCGGGCGTGGAAGTTACGATCCACGAGACCGCCTGTGCGCTGGCCGCGCACGGCACGCTCCCCTACACCCTCTACCTGCCCCGCGCTGGCAGCCGCCCCATCCCGGCGCGGCCGCAGGTGCAGGTGCGGCCGGTGGTCCCGGATCAAACACGCCTGCAGCGCATCCTCTGGGAGCAACTGGCGCTCCCCGCCCTGCTCCGCCGCCAGCGTGCGGCCGTGCTCCACGCGCCCGCCTACGTCGCCCCCCTGTTCGCCCCCTGCCCGGTGGTACTCACGGTCCACGACCTGCACGTCTTCACCCATCCGCGCTTCTGCACGGCAAGCAACCGCCTGCACTACCGTCTCCTGCTACCGCTCGCCCTGCGGCGCGCCGCCGCCATCATCACCTACTCCGACCACGTGCGCCAAACGCTCCTCACGCATTTTCCCGCCACCGCGTCCCGCCTGCACCTCATCCCGCCCGGGCTTCCCGCCCGCTTCCAACAACCCGTCCCGGAGGCCGCCTGCGCTGCCGTACGGGCACGTTGGCAGCTCCCACCGCGCTACCTCCTGTTCGTAGGCGATCTGGTGCCGCGCAAGAATCTGGCCGGCGTGCGGGCCGCGTTCGCCGCGCTGCGCACCCGCGACCGCGACCTGGCCCTGGTGCTCGCAGGCGCCGCACCGGCCCAACCCCACCAACCACCAACCGCTGACACGGGGGAAATCGCCCTCGGCTACGTGCCGGTCGAGGATCTGCCCGCCCTGTACAGCATGGCCGAAGCGCTGCTCTTTCCGTCGTTCGATGAAGGCTTCGGCCTGCCCGCGCTGGAAGCCATGGCCTGCGGCTGCCCCGTGATCGGCTCAGCCGGCGGCACGGCGGAACTCTGTGGCACGGCGGCACTGCTCTGCGACCCCACCAGACCAGACACCATTACCGCAGCCGCACAAGCCCTGCTACGCGACCCCTCGTTACGCCGCACCTTGCGCGCCGCCGGCCGCCAACGCGCCGCCGCCTTCACCTGGACGCGCGCCGTGACCGCACTGGAAACGCTCTACCAGCACGTGGCGCACCGTGCCGTCCTTGCGCCTCCTATCACACCTGCGCAGGTGTGATAGGCCCCCATCCCCTGGTCCCACAAAAACAATGACGGCCACCCGCGTACGGCGACAGCCGCAGACCCCTTAGCTCTTGTGGCTGATTAACAAACGCCTCGTACAGGCTCAAGGCGTTCCGAGGAGTTTCACCACGAATTGCCAGGTTGCAGGTACCGACCCCGGCGGCGCAGGAGCGCCTTCCACATCGAATAAGTCGCCATACGGGGTGGTGGCCACAAGTTGGCCGCTCACGTACAGGATCGTCAGCAAGGGCACGTCTTCGAGCGGCCGGCTACCCAGCGCGGCGTCCAGCGCGTCTGGCAACCCGTTTCCGTTGGCGTCCGCGCCGTGCTCCTCGACCAGCAGCGTACACCTTGAAGCACCCGCTATCGCCCACAGGGCAGGCGTGGCCGTCACCCTGCCGCCTGCCAGGGACACCACGGCAATCTCCGTCCCGTCCGGAAGGTCGACAGGCAGGTCAATCTCCACGAGCCGCACAACCAGCGCACGATCGCCGCTCGCCGCCGTGCCAATCTGGGCGCCATCGGTTGCCGCCACCGCGGGTCGCAACAAAAGAGGCGCCTGCTTGCCAAAGGCAATTGGCCCACCAATGTTGCCGCCACGCGCGTAGGGCGGCTTCGCAGCGGCGTCGCTTTCCGGGAACTCATCCTGCATGGCGGGCACAAAGCCGGCTGATCACCGGGCAGTCCCTCTCCCGGAAAATCTCCTCGTTGTCCCGTCTGCCCAGCACGCGGCACCGACCATTGGCCAGGGTCCAACATCGCAGGCCAGTCCCGGTCTGCGCAACCGGGCAGGTCGCGCGCGCTGCAGCGGTTCACGACCCAAAACGGCCGACGAACCTCCCCCGCGCGGGCGCGGGTGTCGTCGAGGAGCACCAGCAGGTGCAGCAGCACACTGCCCGGCACCGGCCGCCACCCCTGTTCGTAACTTTGCACAGCCTTGCTGGAGACGCCTAATACGCCGGCAAACTGTTTCTGCGAAAGGCCCATGGCGCTGCGCACGCACGCCGCAAACTCGCTCTTGGTGCGGGGTTTCTGCACTCGCCCGGCAGGTGCCGGCTGCGTCTGGCAGGACACTTTTGGTTTCCGTATGGGCATACCGCACCAAAGCAACTGTACCCGGCGGCGGGCAAACGCCATTTTGGCAACAGGTAAACCGCCGGCAGCGAGCTTGGTTCATCCACGATCTTTTCGTCCAGCATGTTTGATAAAGCCAGACCTGTACCACAATGTGGTAGATACACCAAAATGTGGTATATTCGCGCCTGCCCCCCCTGCCGTGATGGGACGACACGGTTCCCGGATGCCATACACGCCGGGCGTGTCCACCGTCGCCGGTTGCAGATTTGAGAAGGCAGCGCCCGGGCGTCTCACGGATGAGACAGCACTTGTCGCGCCGCGAAATTAATGCAAAGTGCAACTTCGTCACCCTCTGCCTGTCCAAGGAAGGCAAGCAGATCATCGCCGAGACCGGCTTTGTGGCTCTGGCGGACGAGAAGAAATGTCGGGGTTCGCTCACACCAATACGCGCGTTCCAGTCAGTCGCCCGGCGGCCTTCTCGCACGTCAGCATTTCGTCGGCATGTTTCCGGTACTCGGCGTGAATCAGCCGGTCGACAAACCCAAGACCGCACGCGGCACGCGGCCCGGGGCGGGCCGGTGCTACGGCCATCTGGCTATGCATATAGCCACCTACCACCTGCGTGCGCAGCTTCGCGCCCCTCGCGGTACAAACATGCCGGTGACGGCCCTGTAGCTACGGCGGGTCCGGCGGCTACGGCCTGGCGACCAAACAGGCTCGGCCGCACCCGCCGCAGCCACTACGAACTCCGCGCCGTGGCAGAGGCACCCATGCGCGACGCCGCTGTGGCCTGGCCCACCCGCTGATCCACGACTCGCTTCTGATCGAGCCCATGATGGCGCACGATCGCGCCTTCCACCATGTAGATAACGTCCTCAGCAATGTTAGAGGCGTGATCCCCCACCCGCTCCAGTTCGCGCGACACCCCCAGCAGCAACAGCAGCGCATCCGGCGCCGGCTCACCGGCGCGCAAGCGCCCGACGACGCTGGCAATCATCTTGCGATTCAGGTCATCCACCTCGTCGTCACTCGCCACCACGGCCGCGGCCAAACCCGCATTATGTTCCATAAACGCCTGGAAGACGTTGCGCAACATGTTGATGACTAATACACCCATCTGATCAATCGTCGGCTCGCTACCCACATACGGCACAGCCGCCAGCCGTCGCGCCCGATCCGCAATGTTCACCGCCAGATCACCAATGCGTTCCAAGTCATTGTTCAGCTTAAGGATCCCGACCAGGAACCGCAAATCCGAGGCCACCGGCTGGTGCAAGGCCAGCAGTTTCAGGCACTCCTCCTCGATCAGCAGTTCGCGCCGGTCAATCTCCTCGTCCCCCGCTTCGATCGCGTCGGCCAGTGCCACATCGCGCTGGGCGACGGCCACCAGCGCCCGGCGCAAGCGGTCCTCCACCTCAATGGACTGCCGCAGGACGCTCTCCTGCAAGCATTGAATCTCGCGCATAAATATGATCGCCATCGGTATCTCCTCCTGGTCCGGCCAGTTTGCTGCGTTCCTTATACCTTCGCCGCGGCTCAGCCAAATCGCCCCGTAATATAAGCTTCCGTCTGCTTTTGCGCCGGGTTGGTGAATAGCTGTTCGGTCGCGCCGAATTCAATCAGATGCCCCTCATAGAAGAAGGCCGTCCGATCCGACACGCGCGCCGCCTGCTGCATGTTGTGCGTGACGATGGCAATCGTATAGCGCCCCCGCAGTTCACCAATCAGATCCTCGATGCGTGCGGTGGCCTTGGGGTCCAGCGCGGAGGTGGGCTCATCCATCAGCAGCATCTCAGGCTGCACCGCCAGCGCACGTGCAATACACAGGCGCTGTTGCTGGCCGCCGGAGAGCCCCAGCGCATTGCGCTCCAGCCGATCCTTGACCTCGTCCCACAAACCGGCGCTGCGTAGGCTGGTTTCCACGATCCCGATCAACTCCTCGCGCGTGTGCGACTGGTGCAGCCGCGGCCCATACGCCACATTATCAAAAATAGACTTTGGGAACGGATTGGGCTTCTGGAAGACCATGCCGATATGCCGGCGCAGCACGACCACATCCGTGTGGTCCCCATACACCGGCTCGCTGGCAAAGAGCAGTTCACCGGTGACGTGGCAGGTGGGTATCAGGTCGTTCATGCGGTTAATGGCGCGCAGGAAGGTGCTTTTACCGCAGCCGCTGGGCCCGATAATGGCGGTGACTTCGCCAGCCGGAATGGCCAGGGAGACCTGCCGCACCGCCTCGTGGGCACCATAGAAGACCGAAAAGCTGCGCGCCACGACCTGCGCCGACGCCACGGCGCCGCCGCCCGCTGTCACGTCCGCCGACCGGGGGGTTTGGAACATGTTTGCCATACTGCTAGCTCCTCCTTTGTGCCACGCACACCTGCCACGGCGAGGCACGCCGCTCTCAGCCCTTGTTCCGCCGGATTAACCTGGCCCGCAACACAATCGCGGACAAGTTCAACAACAAGACCAGCATGACCAGCGTGAACACCATGCCGTACTGCACATGCCGGACCGCCTCTACCGCCTCATGCTCGGTGCACAAGTTATAGATATTCCAGGATAGGGCCGGGGTGCTATGCGTGAGCAGTTGCGACAACGCCGGTGCCGCGCCAAAACTGACGGCCGCCGTGAAGATGATCGGCGCGGTCTCGCCTGCCGCCCGCCCCATGCTGAGCACCACCCCGGTAAGAATCCCCGGCAGAGCGGCCGGTAGAATGACCGTTATGATCGTGCGCCAGCGGCCCGCGCCCAACGCCATGGCCGCTTCCTTGTAGGTACGCGGCACCGCGCGGATCGCCTCCTCCGAAGCCCGAATAATGGTCGGCAAGATCATCAGCGCCAGCGTCAGGGAGCCCGCCAGCACACTCTTGCCGTGCGAAACATGCATAGTGTTGATGAAAAACGCCAGGCCGAACAAGCCGAAGACGATACTCGGCACACCCGCCAGGGTGCTGACACACGAGCGCAACACCACCAGGAACAACCCCTCACGGGCATACTCCTGGAAGTAGATGGCCGCAATCACGCCGAAAGGAATCGCCAGCAGCATGGCACCGAGCGTCAGATAGATGGTCCCCAGCAGCTCGGGGCCTATACCCCCAAAGAAGTGGGCATCCAGCGACGGATCAAACAAAAAACCAGCGTAGAACGTCCAGCGCGGCAGCAGCATGGCCCGAGTCTGCTCGCGCATCAACGGAAACAGCGGCGCCAGCGCCGTGCCGGCAAAGCGCTCTTCCCGGGAGGCCCGCACCGCCACACTCACGCCGTTGGTAAACAGCCAGCTCTGCTCGTACAACAACTTATCCAGCTTCACCTGCGCATAATCCCAGCGCGTCTGGCCATAGCAGTTACGCGGCAGGTTGGACGGCAGCGTGCCCGGCGCCGGACCGAGCAATTCCGTTACCAACTTGCGCACTTCCGCGTAGCCGGAGCGCAGCTCCCGCCGCCGGCCAGCCGGGAGTGTCTCCATTTCGCTCTCGAAGGCCGTCAGCAGTTGATAGACCGGCGCACGAGCAGCGCGGACGGCGGCCAGCTCTTGCGCCATGCGCGGCGCATCGCCACGGGAGAAATGCTCCAGCAGGAACCGGCGGTGCTCCAAGGTCCCTTGGAAACAAAACGCACCGGCCCCCCGCAGGAAGATCGGCCCCAGAATCACCAACAGCGCCGCAACCATCAACACCGTGGCAAACAGCCCGGCGCCCGTAAACGCGCGATCCAGCATTCTGCGTGTAGTCAGGTTCATAGCTCACCCTCCCAACAGACGTTTGCGTTCCCGGGTGACAATGCGTTCACTAATCAAATTGGCGGCCAGGCTGAACAGCAGCAGGCAAAGCCCCATCGCGAAGAGCACGCTATAGCGCATGGAACTGGCGACGTGGTCGGCCTCGCCCATGTCACCGGCAATCGTAGCCGTGAGCGTGCGCACCGGTTCCAGCAGGTTGTACCAGGGGGCGGGAATTTGCGCCGCGTTACCGGAGGCCATCCAGACGACAATGGTTTCCCCCAGCGCCCGCATGATTCCCAACAACACCGCGGCCAGGATACCACTGCTGGCCGCTGGCAGCACCACACGCACTACGGTTTCAGCGCGCGTCGCGCCCATGGCATAACTACCCTCCCGCAACTCGCGTCCCACGGCTTGCAGCGCATCCTCCGAGACACTCACCACGGTCGGCAACGCCATGATGCCGAGAATCAGCGAAGCATTGAGCGCGTTGACCCCGCTCCCCACCTGCAACCCCACCAGCGCTTGATGACCAACCACCAGCACGGTACCGGCCGCGACCAGCAGCACCACCATGAACCCACCCTGCCAGAGCCACTGCCGCTGCGGCGATGCCACTTTTCCGGACACCAGGCCTGCCAACAGGATGGCGCCAATCACCAGCAGCGGACCGCCGACCACCCACCATGCGCCCGCCAGCAACGCGCCACCGTGTGACTGCAAAACGGGCGCCAAGACCACCAGCGCAAAGAAGCCGTAGGCTACGGACGGAATGGCGGCCAGCACCTCGACGATCGGTTTGACCACCTGGCGCAAGCCAAAAGGGAGCACATCGCTCAGGCAAACAGCGGCCGCCACGCCTAGCGGAACGGCCAGTACCGCCGCCCCGATGGCCACCAAGGCCGTGCCCAGGAAGATGGCGGCCGCCCCAAATTCGGCTGGTTCACGGGAGGGATACCAGCTCGTCGAACAGAAAAACTCGCGCCAGCCCCGCTCCTGGAAGAACGGCCATGCGTCGCGCGCAATGTAAGCGATGATGAGCAGCACAGCCACCGCCGCGACCGAAGTCAATGCCAGCAGCAGCAAGCGCCCAGCCAGCTCCAGCAGGCGCCGGCGCTGACGCTGGCGCGCGGTCATGGACATGGATGATCGGTTCACGCGAGTTCCTCCTGTGCGTGGGATAGAGCATGCACCCTGCTTGTCAGACCCATGTTACGGGATTGTTAGATTTGTGTGTGCAATGCAAGCGCATGCCATGCGTGTCCACCATCCAGCGCTGTGCGTCGGCCACCGCCAGTAGCCCCGGCCCGCCCCCGGGCCGAGGGCCGCCTATCCGACCGGGGGGCGGGGCCGCCGGACCCGCCGCGCGTGTCCACCATCCAGCGCTGGGCGCAGGCCACCGCCAGTAGCCCCGGCCCGCCCCCGGGCCGAGGGCCGCCTATCCGACCGGTA
>CAIOST010000151.1 GCA_903861045.1 uncultured bacterium
CGGCGGTTGCCGCCGCTTTCTTGTCGGAGGCCGCAAGAACGTCCCGGCCGCCTAATCTGTGGCACAATTGTCGTTCACGCCCCGCGCCACGCACTCCGCCTGCTCCCTCAGCCGCCTCGCCGCGATCTTGACGCAGCCATGCCCGCAGAACGGGACGCCGACAAATCTGGCAGACGCGCGGCACGAAGCGTGTTATATTTCTCCTCCTAATTTTGGGGCATGGCATGTCTATACCAAAACTCAAGGATATTGCGGCGGCAACTGGCGTGCATGAGATGACGGTCTCACGCGCGCTGCGGAATGTTGGACGCATGCGGCCGGAAACGCGGCAGCGCGTGCTTGAGGCGGCTATGAAGCTGGGGTACCGTCCCAATGCCGCAGCCGCGGCCATGCGCACGGGGCATACGGGGTGCATTGCGCTACTTTCCGGCACGCATCGGCAGGCGCTGCATTTGACCGCGCATGCGGTCTCGGCCATTGTGGAGTCTGTCACCCATCGGGGTGGCTATCTGGCGCATGCCACGGTGCCGGATGTCATGCACAAGGGCGATGGGTGCCGGCTGCCAGGGGTCCTTAATCGTCATTTGGCGGAAGGGGTGTTGCTGCACGACATTCATGAGGCCGGTCCGTTGGTGGAGGAGTTTCTGCAGCGCAATAATCTGCCGGCCGTCTGGATGAACCAGAAGCGCACTGTGAACGCGGTGTATCCGGATGATTTTGGCGCAGCCCGGCGTGTGACGGAGCAATTGCTGGCCTGTGGGCATCGCCGGATTGTGTTTGTGCGGTTGCTGCGTGAGGCCGAGGTGCAGCATCCGATGGCCCATTACAGCGTGACGGACCGCGCCGCCGGGTACGAAATGGCTATGCGGCAGGCGGGCTTGAACCCCAGCGTGGTGGTGGTTTCGTATCGCTGGGATCAGTGGCCAGACCCAGTGGATTCGCGCATGCGCTCGCTTTTGCGCCTATTTCGCGACGCTAAAACCCGCCCTACGGCCGTGATTGTGTATCGCGACGGCTCCGTATTGATGGGGTTGCTGCAGAATCTTGGCATACGCATACCGGAGGATGTCAGCATCGTTTCGTTTTCCGGCTACGCGACGCATGTGGCGGAACAGATGGTGAGCTGGGTGCCGGTGCCGTTCGAAGAGATGGGGCGCGTCGCCGTGTCGATTGTGCACAAGATGATTGAGTCCGGCACCAAGGAGTTGCCGGCGCAGGACGTCCCTTACGGCGAGATCGCCTCCCTGCACACCGTGCGCAAGCTGGCGTAGCGACTATTCCGTCAGCCAGAGCAGGTGATCCACCACCCAGCGCCCGGTATAGGCATCGCGCACGATGGTGATGGCGGCGCGCTGGTCAGCCAACACACGCCCCAGCGGCGAAAGGCGTTGGCCGCAGACGATGATCAAGTAGCTGTTCTGCCGGAAACTCACGCGATCGGCGATGCCGGCCAGGATGTCGCCGCAGACAGCGCGGGCGTCCATGCTGATCTCCGTACTGTTTGTCTGGGAGAGCGTGGTGAGAAGGGTTGAACCCAGCAGCGGATAAAGCGCTTCGAAGCAAGTCGTGCCACGCTGGCCGGAGTTCGTCAGGGCGCCGGCCAGGGAGGCCGCCAGCGGTTCCAGCAGTAGACGATCCGTGCCAAGGGTGCGCCGGAAATCGGGGACTATGGCATTGGTCCAGCCGATGGGCACATCGCATAAGATCGCCTGCCAGATATTGGCATAGGGTGTGTTGGCTTGGAATAAGCCGTAGGTCGGCGTATTGGTGGGTTGCACCGTAAAGCGATCGCGGCAGGCGCCACCCATGGCCGTGGTGAAGTCGATGCGTCCGCCTGACAGGCCGGGGGCATAAATATGGCGCAGTTCACCGGCGGATTGCATCGGCGCATTGGCATGCACCAGCGGCAGACTGGGGATCGAGCAGTTGCTATTGGTGGTGCCGAGAGCCGACAAGGGGGCGTCGGCAAAGATGGCGTTGGCCAGGTCGTGGTTGGCGCGCGGGTCGTTGAATTGGTAGCAACGGGGTTGCGTCCATGGCACCACGGAGCCGTTTTTCAGCAGTGCTTCATCCACGCAGTTGGTGCCCACGTACACGCGTGGCCAGACCCAGATTTGATGGAGGTTGGTGCCCAGTGGTTCCCGAATCCACGTCGCGCTTACCGGATCGTAGCGCGAAAAGGTTATTGTCCCAGGCATGCTAGCGACGAAGAATTCGTTCGGTCCAGCGTACTGCATGATTGGGAGCGGCATTTCATAGGTGAAATCGGCGTCCGCAGGCTCGGCAGCGGTGTTCGGCGCAACATTGGTATACACGCCGACCCATATTTTCGCGTTGGTTGGCGAATTGTTGGGCACAAACGGATACCAGAGTTCCACCGCAACCGAGTACTGCATGGTCGCATTGGAATCGGCTAGGACCACTTTGTTGATCAGCGGCACGTCCTTGACGCCGATGCCGGTGCGGTAGGTCGGTTCCGGTCCAGGTCCGAGCGGGATGCGGCCGGTGTCCAGGTAGTTCCGAATGTTCCAGGCCGTGGCAACAGAGTCAGTCACCCCGGCGCTCGCTAACAGGGTGCTGACGGTCGCCACTTCGGTGTCGTGGGTGGCGAGGTTGATGTTGGTGCGGGGGCGTAACGAACCGGCGAAAGCGCGTGTACCTAATCCGGCCGTATCGGTGAAATAGACGTCCGGACCGGCGTCGTAGGAGCGCGTAATGAGGTTGGAGACCGGGCCTTGGTTGGCCGCATAGAGGTCGGACTGCGTCAGAAAGACGCGTTGGTAGGCACCCGTCGGGTTGAGGCGTTGGTAGGCCGCTGCGCTGGGCTCGCCTAGGGCTTGCCAGCGGTTGCTGTTCAACGCGTTAACGTCAGCCATGCCGGACAGGTTCACGACCAGAAAGGCGACGCGACCAGCCAGAATCCCGGCGGCGCCGGTGGTCTCATTGGTTTCATGAATGTGTTGCCAGCCGGACTCCACGATCGCGGCCTGCGCGGCCAGGATTCCCGGCAAAAGATTGGTGGCCGCGCCGCGCAGGAGAAGGATGGGTTCGTCGTTGGTGGAAGGAGCGCCAAAGCAATCCCTTTCGAAGAAGTGTGGCCGTCCGGCGTTCGTGGACCACCCCTGCACGGGATAGCAACTACGGTTGAGGGCCAGCGCTTCGTTGACGAGTCCCATGGCGGTGTTCAGGCCAACATCGGCATACTCTCGCGCCATGGTCCGGTGCACGGTGTGGTTGGTGGCGAGGCGTTCAATCCGCATGGTTACGACAAAGGCCACGGCGGCCAGCGTGACGAGCGATAAGAGCCCAAGGGTTAGGATCAGCGCCACGCCGGCAGCGTGTGCGTGGCGTGGTTGCGCGTGCGCCGGGACGCGGTGTAGCTGATCGGCGCGCTGGCGGCGCACGCCGCGTGAAACGGTTACGTCAATCGGCTTCATGGCAGCCCCCCACGGTTTGCCGACGGGAGGAAAACGCGCTGACAGAAACGCAGCACGCGGCGCTCGACAAAGAGCGTCTGATTGGTTCCGGCAAGGGCGTTAGCGGCGCGCACATCCTCCAACGGGAGCAGTTCCAGATAAACATCCAAAAATGACCCGCTAGGGATCGTTTCACCCATTTCATTAGTGGCGCTCACAGGCGGCAGGAACTGCAGCGCGGCCACCCCTTCGGTTAGTGCGACCGGCGGTTGCGAGAGTGGCAGACTGTCAGCTTGTCGCCAGCCCTCCGGGTATGCGTTAGTATCGCTGCCATCGAGCGGTTGCCGCCAGTACTGGATGGTGCTATTGGTGACGCCGTAGCGGATGGCGGCGAAGGCGTACTGGCTGTGATTGGTGGGGGGCAAGTGTCGCAGGAATTCGATGGCCTGATTGGCGGCGCCGAAGCTGTTGGTCGGTTCATCCGAAATAGTGATCGGAAAGTTGGTGCTTATTACAACCTGCCGCAGGTCTTGCGCAATCTGGTCCATGATGGTGCGCGCTTGCACCACCACGCGCGTGCGTGACTGGGCCTGTTGCCAGGTGTCGGAGAGCGTGTGCAGGGTAACGGCCAGCACGCCAATGATAATGACGAGGATGGTGAAGGAGGAGAGCAGTTCGATCAAGGTGAAGGCGCGCTGCGTCTGGTGCTTGGGCCGGTAGGGCGGGGCCGCCGGACCCGCCGGCTGCGCCGATCGATTAGGCGTGGGGGATAGCCAAGCTGTTCCAGCAGGCCGGTAGGGCGGGGCCGCCGGACCCGCCGGCTGCGCCGATCGATTAGGCCTGGGGGATAGCCAAGCTGTTCCAGCAGGC
>CAIOST010000152.1 GCA_903861045.1 uncultured bacterium
CGGGGCGGAGCTATGCCAACTACCAGCGGAACGCAACTTTCTGGCACCATTTTCCGCGATTCCACGCGTGGATTAGAGCCTTGCCGGACTTCTCGGGCCTCCGATTGTCGATCGATGCGCCTTCTTTCGGGTCAGTTCGTGTATTCGACGTGGTTTATCCGCCTCAAATGAGGCAGTCCTTCGACCCTCGCGCTGAACTCCCGCAGTTTGGGGTCCCCCCTTTCGCCTTGTTGCCCCCGTCCGGAACCGGTACTATTCCGGGCAATGGATACTACCGCGCCAACTATTCGCGTGGCCTCGCTGGCCGATGCCCACGGCATTTTTGAACTGATCAAGTCCCATCCGGAGGAGCTGATCTCGCGCTCGCTGGGTGACATCGTCGAGAACATCGACCGGTTTATCGTGGCCGAGCGCGGCAGCACCCTGGTCGGCTGCTCCTCCTGGCACATCCTGCCGGAGATCGGCGAACCGCAGCGGGCCAGCGTGGAGATCCGTTCGGTGGCCGTACGCGACGGTCTGCGCGGCGCGGGCGTGGGAACCGCTATGATCCGTACCATCATCGCGCGCGTGCGCCCGCTACATCCGGCGCAAGTGATCGTGCTGACGTTCGCCCCGGCCTTTTTTGGCCGCCTGGGGTTTCGCGAGGTGCCCAAGACCCAGTTGATGCACAAGATCTACATGGGGTGCGTAAACTGCACCAAGCACGCCAACCCCTTTACCTGCCCCGAGATCGCCATGGTGCTGGAGTTGCCCCAATGACCTTTCTGCAGCGCGTCCTCGCCCACCCCGAGAGCTACAATTTCCAGATCGCCACACTCGGCCCCTGCCAGGTTAATTCCCCGGTGCGCAACCGCGCCTTCGTCGGCCTCAACGAACGCTGCGCGCTGACTTCGGACGTCGCCAGTCTCATGCCTTTCGCCACCGCCGGCGGCCCCGTCCCCTCCTTCGAGAAAGCCGGACCCCACGCGCGCATCTTCCACGACCAGGCCTGGAGCCGCGCCGCCATCCTCACCGCCGGCGGATTGTGTCCCGGCCTCAACCATGTCATCAAAGGACTGGTAGAGATCCTGGCCACCGAGTACAACGTACGCACCATCTACGGCATCCGCTACGGCTACCGCGGCTTGGTGGCACAGCATGGCTGCTCGCCCATCCTGCTCGACCCCGACAGCGTGGATGCCATCCACGAGCGCGGCGGCACCATCCTGGGCTCCTCGCGCGGCAACCAGCAGGTCTCCGAAATGGTCGAGACGCTGACGCGCATGAACATCAACCTGCTCTTCTGCATCGGCGGGGATGGCACGCTGCGCGGCGCGCGCGCCATCGCGGAGGAGTGCTTGCGCCGCAAGCTGGCCATCAGCGTGGTCGGGGTCCCCAAGACCATTGACAACGACCTGAACTTCATCGGCAACTCCTTCGGCTTTGCCACCGCCGTGGCGGAGACCTCGGCCATCATCCAATCCGCCCACATGGAAGCCAAGGGGGCCTACAACGGCATTGGCCTCGTCAAACTCATGGGGCGCGACTCGGGTTTTATCGCCGCCTCGGCCGCCTTGGCCAACCCCATTGTGAACTTCTGCCTGATCCCGGAGAGCCCCTTCACCCTGGAAGGCCCCGGCGGACTATTCCCCGCGCTGGCGCGCCGCTTTGCCGTTGGCAAGGACCATGTGGTGCTAGTCGTGGCCGAAGGCGCCGGGCAGGAACTCATCGCCGCCGAAGCCGAGCGCCGCGATGCCTCCGGCAACGTACTAAAGAAGGATATCGGCGAGCTGTTGCGCCAAGCCATTCCGGCCTATTTCGCCACACGCCAGACCGAAGTCTCCATGAAGTATTTCGACCCGAGCTACAGCATCCGCAGCGTGCCGGCCAAGGGAACCGACGCCATCCACTGCTACCTGCTGGCCCGCAACGCGGTGCACGCCGCCATGGCCGGTCGCACCAACTGCGTGGTTGGTAACCAGCACGGCGCCACCTACTCTCTGGTTCCGATCGAACTGGCCACCATGGAACGCCAGAAAGTGGACCTCGACGGCGACCTCTGGAAAGCCGTGCTCGACGCCACCGGACAAGACCGGTTGATGAACCCTGAACCGTGAACACATCCCCCTCCTACCCCATGTCAGAAAAAAACACCCCCCCCTGTTGTGCCGTGATCGGCGTGGTTGGCCGTGCCAACGTCGGCAAATCCACGCTGGTCAACCGGCTCGTCGGCGAAAAGGTCAGCATCGTCTCGCCGGTGGCGCAGACTACGCGCAACACCATCCGCGGCATCTTCACCGAGGCCCGCGGACAGCTCGTGTTCGTGGACACCCCCGGCCTGCACAAGTCCGAGAGCACCCTCGGCTCCCTGATGAACCGCATGGCGCGCCATGCGGCCGCCAATGTGGATGCCCTGCTAGTGGTGTTCGACGGCAGCCATGCGCCTGCCATCGAGGATGATGGGTGGATGCGGCGCGCGCTCTTTGCCACGCAGCCCTGTATCTTCTTTTTGAACAAGGCCGACCTGTCCCACTCCTACGCCGCCGCTTACCAGGAGTTATGGGAGAAGATTCAGCAGGAGAAGCAGCACACCCGCGAGGTTCCCTGCCTACGGGGCTCCGCCGAATCCGGCACCGGCCTGCCGGAGCTACTGACCACCCTATTCGGGCTGGCCACCCCCTCCGAAGCGTTGCTCTTCGACGCGGAGATGGTCACCGACTATCCGCGCCGACTGGCCATAGCCGATGTGATCCGCGAAAAACTCTTTGCCAAGATCTACGAGGAAGTCCCCCACGAGGTCGGCATACGCGTGGATGAGCTCACGGAACAAGGTGCGATCTGGCAGGTCTCGGCGACCATCCTGGTCAACCGCCCGTCGCAAAAGGGGATCGTCGTGGGCCCCAAGGGGCGCACCTTGCGCTACATCCGCCGCCTGGCGGAACCCGAGCTCAGCCGCATGTTCGGCGTATCGGTCGAGCTCTCCTTATGGGTCAAGGTGGAGAAAGCCTGGATGAAAAATTTCTGGCTGTTGCGGGACATGGGGTATGCCGGGAGCATCTGATATGGAACTGACGCAACGCGTGGAAGTGATTGCCGGGGTGACGCTGATGGCGCTGATTGCCGCCGGCTGCCTGCTGGTGGTGGCGCCCTTTGTCTCCGCGCTGCTCTGGGCGGCGATCATCTGCTTCTCCACCTGGCCGCTGCACCAGCGGATCGAACGGCTGTGCGGCCGCCGCCGCACCCTGGCCGCCGCCATCATGACCACGCTCGTCATCCTGGTTACCGTGCTGCCATTTGTGCTGGCCGCCATGGCGCTGGAAGAAAATCTGGCCGCCCTGCTCGCGCGCGTGCAGGAGCTCCGCACACAGGGGCTGCCCCCACCACCGGACTGGATCATCCGCATTCCGCTTGCCGGCGAGATGCTGCAGTCAAACTGGGCGGAGCTGGCGGCGGACAACGAAAAGGGGTACACCTTGCTGGCCGTGATGCTGGAACAAGCCAAGACCTGGCTGCTGCACCACAGCAGCGACCTTGGCATTGGCGTGCTGCACCTCTGCATCAGCGTCTTCATCGCCTTCTTTCTCTACCGCGATGGCGACCGACTGGTGGACCGCATAGCCGAGGTCAGCAAGCGCGTGCTCGGCGAGTACAGTCAGCATCTGGTAGGCGTGGTAGGGCGTACCATCCGCGGGGTGGTGTATGGTTTCCTCGGCACGGCGCTGGCACAGGGGATGCTCGCGGCCATCGGCTTCACGATCGCGCGCATCCCCTACGCGTTACTGCTGGGGCTGCTCACCTTTCTGCTGGCGCTCATGCCGTTCGGTCCGCCGCTGGTCTGGATACCAGCCACCATCTGGCTGGCGTCCCAGGGGCACACCGCCATGGCCGTTTTCATGGGGCTTTGGGGGGTGCTCGTCATCAGCGGCATTGACAACTTTCTGCGCCCTTACCTCATCAGCCGAGAATCCCAGCTCCCCTTTGTGCTGGTCTTTCTGGGCGCCATGGGCGGCGTGCTCTCCTTCGGCTTCATCGGCATCTTCCTCGGCCCGACGCTCCTCGCCGTAGGGTTCGCCATCTTGCATGACTTCCTGATCCAAAAGGAAACCGTGCCCGCCGTGAAGTAGGAGCAAACAGGAATGCCCCCCCCATTTTCCCGCGCTTGCCGTGGTCGCCGGTAAGTGCTAAATTAACCGGCACTTTAGGAGAAAACTTATGACTTACGATGCTTGCCCCGATTTTGATGCGCTGGCCCAGGCTGGCCGCGTGTTCCCGAGTACCGACGCCGCCTTGATCGGCCATATTCCCACCATTGCCCTTACGCCCGTGGCGGATGGCCGTACCGGCGCCTACGAGGGTAATGCGGCCAAGACCTGGCGCATGGTGGAGCGGGTCTACAAGCTGCTCGCCGCCAACCTCGCCCTGCCCGACGGCCGTCCGGTACGCATCGTGGTGGCCCCCGAAATCGTCTACGGCGCACGCTCCGGCGCACGCGCCCAGGCCTACTATGCACAGCAGGGCGTCTGCGCCAACATCTGGATCAGCCGCTCCTGGTCGTATAGCGACGAACTCATGACCGCCTGTCTGGGCGTCGGCAGCAGCGAATGGCAGCAGGCCGCCTATGGCCTGAACCAGACCGACCGCCCCGGCGCCGTCTGGCTGAAGGCCTTCACCGCCGCCATGGACGAGAAGAATCGCCCGATCTTCTCGATCTACAGCCCGGAAATAGAAGACGAAGAACAGCCCCACAATGAGTACGTGGCCACGCGCCTGCTGCGCTTTGCGCGCTGCGCCGTCGCCGCCGGGCAGCTCCGCGGCAAGAACTACCTCGGCATCGGTGGCGTCTCCATGGGGATCATCGGCTCCGACCTGCGCCGCAACACCCTGCAGCACTACCTCGGCATGGGCTCCGCCTCTTTCGATATGGCCGGTCTGCGCGGCCGCATTGAGAACAACTTCTACGACCACGAGGAGCTGGAAGTCGCTTTCCAGTTCATGAAGAAGCGCTTTACCTATGACTTCGGCAAAGGGAAACGCCCGTTGCCGCCGGATGCCCTGCTGCGGGAGTGTATCAAGATCACCCTCATCGTACGCGACCTGATGATCGGTAACCCCCGCCTCGCCGACCCTGCCGTGGGGCGTGCCCAGGGGTTCCGCGCTGATATCGAACAGGCCCAAGGCTACAACGCCATCGCCGCCGGCACACAGGGGCAGCGCCAGTGGACCGACTACTACCCCAACTTCGACCTCACCGAATCCATCCTCTGCAGCTCCTTTGACTGGAATGGCTTCCGCGCCCCCATGGTCGTGGCCACGGAAAACGACGCCAAGAACGGCATCGGCATGATCATCGCCAGCCTGCTCTCCGGCGGCGCGGCCCAGCTCTTTGCGGACATCCGCACCAACTGGACCCCGGCCAGCATCAAGAAAGCCACGGGCGTAGACGTCTCCCGCATCTGCCCCAACGGCATCATTGACAAGCGCAACTCCGGCGCCGGCGCGCTGGATTACGCCATCAACCCCTTCACCCTCGTGCCGGGCGGCAAAAAGCTCAGCATCCAGGCGCTGAACGCCGCGATCCGCGCCAACCCCAAGGCCCAACAGGCACTCATCGCTGGCGCCACCACCGGCACCCAGTACATGTGCGCCAGCCTCGAGTACTTCCCGGGCGACGGCCTCTCCAGCCACTACCGCTCACCCGGCGGCATCCCCATGACCACCTACCGCTACAACGTCGTGGGCGACCTGCTCACCTGCTCCGTGGTGGAAGGGGACACCGTGGCCCTGCCGAATAAGGTGGCCGACCAGATCAGCGCCCGCACCAACCCAACCTGGCCGGAAACCTACTGGACGCCGCGCGGCATGAGCTCCTTCGAGTACATGAACCGCATCGGCCCCAACCACGACGCCAATTCGTTCGGCTTGATCGGTGCCGATCTGCTGACATTCAATGCCATGCTGCGCATCCCAGTGGACATGCACAACATCGCCGCCGCCGATCTCTTCCGCCCCACCATGTGGGACCGGTTCGGCAACGACGACTTCCGCGTGTGCGAACGTCTGGGCCCGCTCTACGTGTAGGAGTTCCGCGAAATCATTACCGAAAACGGAGGCGTACGCCTGATGCCCTATCTGGTTGTCATGGACGGTCCGCAACAAGGCCGCCGGTTTACTATTACCGACAACGATACCCGGATCGGACGGGTGGTGGGCAACCATGTGGTGCTGGACAGCGCCTCCGTCTCCAGTGCGCACGCGGAACTCACACGAGACCAGGCGAGCTTCCGCCTGCGCGACCTCGACTCCACCAACGGCACACGCGTCAACGGCCACCGCATCACCGACACCCTGTTATTTCGTGACGACAAGATCCTATTCGGCGAACTGCCGGTGGTATTTAGCGGCGAAGACGCCCCCATGCGGGACGCCCCGTCGACCGCACCTGCCACCGTGGCGCCGGTGCCAGTGCCCGAGCCCGAGCCCGAACTCGAGCCGGAACCCGAGGCACCCCTACACCCCAGCCTCACCATCGCCTCGTCGGCCAGTGGCAAGCATGCCGCCGCCCCGCTGCCCCGCGATTTCCGCAAACGCCGCGACACGCGTAAGGTCTGGCTCGCCGTGATTGTGATTCTGCTGGTCGGCATTGGCATTGCCGCGTGGAAATTCTACACCTCGATCTTTCCCGGCAAGTAAGCCTACAGAATCCACGCCTCAAAGCGTTCGCGTGCCACGGGGGCCGCGACACGCTCCTGTACCACCCCGCTACGCTGAACCCCCACCAAGGTCCCCGCCGCATCTGTCCGTTTATCAGCGTAAGCGGCACAGATACCGCACGCCAAGGCCAGATCGTAATCGCCGGCGCTGCCCGGCAACAACAGCGTAGGCCCCGGCACATTCACGGACCAAACCAGCGCATCCCCGTCCGTGGCCGCCGCCGCCAGCGTCTCGTTATCCGCCCGGTTGCGGCCCACAATACACTTGCCACCACCCGGCAGCCGTAAATGCCGCCCGGTGCGCAGCAGCCGCACCAAGCGCAGATCAGCCATCCCTTCACGCGCCATCAAATCCTGGATACGCCGACAAAAACCCGTCTCCGTCAGCAGGCAGCCGCCGGCAGGGGATGGATATTCGCGAATGCCATACTCCTTGGCCAGCGCCATTTGCGCCTGCCGCGAACGCCCATGCAGCGCCAACAGGCGCGTACGGTCCACAATCCCGCGCCGCTCCGGCTCCGTGGGCTCCAGATGCTGGGCGCACAACGGCCGCACCAGCCGGTCGGCATAGCCGCAATCCTGCTGCACAATCTGCAGCGAGCGGCGATTCTGCGACATGGGGCGCTGGTTCAACACCTCCCCCGTGGCCAGGAAATCAAACCCCAGTTCTTCCATCAGCACGCCGGCCCGCTGAATCATCGCGGCGTGACAATCCACACACGGGTTCATGGCCCCGCCGAAACCATGCGGCGGATGCTGCACCAGGCCCACAATCTCATGGCTGAAATCCACCACATGCAGGCGCACATCCAGCAGCGCCGCCGCCTTGCGTGCGGGGCGGCTGGTGAAAAACGGGCTCTCGAAAACGACCGCCTCTATGTGCAACCCCTGCGCACGCAACACGCAGATCGCCAGCGTACTATCCAGCCCGCCGGATAACAGACTCAACCCGCGCCCGCGCGGCGCCTCGCTATTCGTTGCATTCATGGCGGCGGATCATAACGGGATTGCAAGCGTTCCGCAATGCCGCCGTCGCCGCCCTCACCGCCTTCGCCCCGATTGGTCGCGCCGTTGGCGCCGGTATAAGGCGTCCCCGCTCGCCACCCACCCTTGCCGCCCATGGCGTATGTTATTCGGACCGGATGACGAAGTCGTACGACCAGTTGAATGGATAGGTTCCTGGCTGGTTCGTATACGTGGCCTTGTCCGCCCACAGGAAGAAGCCACGCCCTTCGATGCTGTCAGCCATGTTTTCACGCTTCGGCGTCAGAAGGCCTGCAAAGCCGATGCTCTTTAGGGTGTGCGCAACGGCGTAGTCAAACCACGCATGATACGAGCCCTGGAACAGGCCCGTCGCAGGGTTCAACGTGAGCGTCAGGCCGACGGTGTTGGTCGGAGCGGCAGGATAGCTCCAACTGTTGTTGCCCATATTCACCGGTTGCGCCACCTTCGGCGCCATGATGCCCGTTATCAACCCGCTGCGGTTGGTGACAACGGTCAACGGCAGGCCCGCAGGGTTCCAGTAGACTGCTTCATACCGGTTAGTCGTACCAACGCCGCTGGTTTCAGGTGCATGGGTACTCCCCGTGCCCACCGTCAAAGTCTTGTTCGCGTAGTAGGCGGACAAGTCCACAAGATTGCCGTACCTACCGCCAACAAGGCCAAGTTCGCGGATGAACCCGGCGCCATTTATGGACGTTGCCAGCGGGTTGCGATTCTCCCAGACAAACGGTATGTCGTGCACAGGATGCACAAACACCGCTGATCCGCCGTTCGTAAACCCGAGGAACTCAGCCACGCCGAACAGGCTCCCGCCTTTGTAGGTCGTTGGTGCGGTGTAAAGCACCGCGAAACAACGGCTTGACTCATCCACCAGAAGGGTGCTGCTGAGTGACACCGCCGTGCCATCAGCCAGTTTCCCGGCGGCATTCACGACGCCTTTACTCAAGGTGCAGGCAAGGTAGCCGCTGCCAAAGGTGTCGTCGCCCGGCAACGTGGCGGTGTAGTAGCCGTTGAGATTGGTCGCGGTGGCCGTCCTGTCAGGGTCGTTCCAGACGTTGCGGTACATCACCAGTCCTGAGCCGTTCGCCACGCTCAGTGAGCCCGTCGCCGCATAACTCACCGTCAATCTCAGCGGCATAACGGCCTTGCCGGCCGCGGCATTTGCCGTGAGCGAGAAACCATCGGTCGGGTTACTGCCCGCCGCATACGATGCTGCGCTAAAGGTATAGTTTGAGCCGCCGGCGGAGAATTTGCCGGTGACTTTACCCGGTTTGGTCACAGCCATCGTCGCCACCCCGCGATCGTTGCTGCCCAACTCGCACCAGCCGTTGAACGCCCCCGATGCCCAGAGCGGCAGCAGATCCACGGTCATGCTAAAGGGCTGCGTAACCGTCGCCTTCACGTTCTTTGCCGTGACCGTCACAGCCGTGTTGGATCCCGCCGCCGTCGGCACGCCCGTTATCAGCTTCGCCGCGGCATCGTACTTCAGGCCGGCAGGTAGGCCGGTCACCGTCACGGTCGGCAGCGTCTCGGATGTGACCTGCACGGGGAGGCTGAATGCCACCCCGACCACCGCTTTTGGCGCCCCCAGATTACCGATCACCGGTGATGCAATCTCAGAAATCAGTTTGAATTCCGCGCAGAGCGTGACGTCCCTACTGGCAGTGATGGTTCTCGATGAGATCTGCACGCCATCGGACCAACCCATAAACCACCAGTTCTTGGCCGCGGTGGCCTTGAGCGTCACGCTCTTGCCCGGCAGGCAGAGGCCGGAACCGGTCACGGCGCCGCCCTCAGGCGGCCGCGGCAGTCCGGTGACTACAGGTATCTCTGCGAAATTCGCCGTCACGTTGATCGCGCTGTTGCTGACGGTCAGCATCTGGGCGGTCAGCAGCGGCTTGGTGAACCGATTGGTCGGTGTCCAACCGGTGAAGAGCCAGCCCGGACGCGGCTTGGCGTTCAATGGCACCGCCGCGCCAGTATAGTAGACGCCAGAGCCAGATACCGTGCCGCCGGCCGGGTTGTTGGCCTTGGCTGTAACCGTCACACCGGTCTTGCCACCCGGCAGCCAGACAACCTGATCAAGATAGGCGCGCCCGTTCGTACTGCTGCCCTGCGTGAATTCCCACTTCAGGGGGTGCGCAGCGGTGTTGGTCAGCGACAACGAGCGGTTCTGCCACGCCGTCGTGTTGGTGACCGCCGCCAGCACCTTCGTACCATCCAGCAGCCGCAACACTCCGTTATTTGTCACCGACCACACGAAGCAGAGCGTGCCGGCTCCCGTGACAGAAGTCTGCACATACGATGCCTTGTTCGAGGCCATAGCGCCGCTCGCCGCCGCATCCTCGCCGTCGAATGTGACGTTGTTCTGCGGCACCCACCCCGGCGTGCCGCCGGTCGTCCATTTGAGCAACACATTGTCCAGTGCGTCGGCCAGCGTGTCGCTCCGGTTCGCATCCGTGATGGTCACCTGACAAACACGTTCTTTACCAATCTCGCCCCCCACCGGGCTGCCTAGCAACACGTAGAAGGTCTCGTCGTCCTCGATCAACGCATCCATCGTGATCGGGATGATGATCGTTTGACTTCCGTGCGTATTTGTCCAGGTCAACCGTTGCGGCTGCGTCTTTGGCGGCGTATAGTCGCTGCCCGCTGTCGCCGTGCCCGGCAGTATCCAGTAGCCGGCCGAGTTCGTTTCCCCCTCCTTGCCGCCGATGATGGTCAGCGCCACAACACCGTCAGATTCGGAGACAGACACGGTCTCCTCTGCAAACCTTACGCCACCGAGTTCCACCACGGTGGAGGCTTCCGCCTGGGCCTGCTTGCTTTCGGCATACCCGACGTTGTCGATGGCTACTGAGTAGAAACTGAACGCCTGCGCATACGCCCCGGTGTAGACCGCCGAAATTTGCGGGGTGTTCGTCAACCACAGGTTCCACTGGCCATTGTTCTTTCGCACATAGATGTCGTATCCCGCAATACCGGAGCCATGCTCGTCATCCTGGCCCGCCCAGGAAACCGGGAACTCCAGCGGGACATTATTGGTCAGAGCGGCCACGCTGCTGCTTGGCGCAATAGCGTCGAAGGTTACAAGCGCCTGCTTGGCCGGGTCCTTGCCCTGTCCGGGATCCAGCGGAGCTACCTGGTCGGTGTCGATCTTCTGGCCGAAATCAAACTGGATCGTGGCCACGTTGCGGATGGCCGTCCCGCTGGGCAGATCCGGTTTGGGACGGAACGTAAAGGCGACGTGCCCTTGCCCGCGCCCCGTCCCGTCTTCCGGCATCAGGAAGCCCGTGTTGACGTCCGGGGGCGGCATACCGGTGTCCGGATCAATGGACAGGAAGTTGGCGTAGACCTGACCGTTTTCAAGCCACACTTTCACATGAACCTCAATCTGGAAGTCATAGTTCGTATCCGCATAGGCATAGTCCAACACGGTCTCATAGTAATTCAACCCGGGCTGGACTTGGACCAACACGTTGCCGAAGCCCACCTCGGTGATCGCGAAACTGTTCCAATCCAGTTGCGGCGCGAGCGGATCGCTGATCTGAACCACCTGGGCCGGGGACAAGGCGGACTTATCATTCTCGAATTCAATTCGGTAGGGCAGCAAAGTGTCGGCCTTGACGAAGTTGTTGGTTCCGAACCCCGCGACACTGATCTTCCGATTCGGATCCTGCGGCCCGGCCGACCCGCTAGCCCCATTCCTTCCAGATTTGGCAGGCGGCGTGGGCGGCGGTACGGGGTGTTTGTTAATAGCGCAGAAAACTTTGAGCGTATCAGCCGAAGGCGGATTCCAATAGTTGCGCCAGCTCTCCTTGACGCCAAAATAAACATCTGGAGCTAATGCAATTACGCCACCTATGGCAATAAGCGGCACGCCCGCGGGTGTTTCTATCAGATACCCCCCTACACCCGAAATGCCCATTCCAACAACATTCATACCATAGCTCCAGCGTCCTTTTCCTGCCTCATAACCTATCTTCTTAAGCGCCTTTGCGTACTCTTCAGGCGTAAAGGTGCTGAATTCCTTGTCCCAACGAGCGTCCGCTTCCTCTTGACTAAGCGCACACTTCGCCAAGCCAGAAGGGTCCACCAAGTGAGTCGGCGAATTCAGCGCATAGCGATAAAGATTCGCGTCTCCCCCCCCAAGGCCTATCGGATCCATTGCTGTAAAACGTCCGAGCCGTGGGTCGTACTGCCGGGCTCGCATACTGTACAGCCCCGTGTTGTCAGCCATCACGCCCAACTGCCCCATGAATTTGAACGGATTTGGCGCAAGCTGGTCCTGCCGCAGGGTCTCGCCGAAAGGCCTGTAGGCATAGGCATTCTGCGGAGCACCGGCGGCGCCGGTCATTTCGCTGACGTTGCCCATGGGATCGAATGTGTAATAGTGAATGCCGTCGGCGGCGGCACTGCGCCTGACCAGGCCGGCGCCATGGGTGTAGCGGGCGCGCTGGGTCCCATTGGCGTTGTATTCGCCGACCACATTGCCCAACCCGACGGGGTCAAAGACGTAGTGAGTCACAGCCCCGTTCTCGTCCTCAGCCACCCGGTTACCCAGCGGATCGTAGCGATACGTCCAGTTGGTACCACCGCGGGTGACCCCTACCAGTCGTTTCGAATCGTCATATGTGTAAACGGTGGCGCCATTCGGCCCCTCCTGACGAATCAGGTTGCCGTCCAGATCATAGGTATTGGTACTGGCACCGACCTGGGTGTACTGGTTCAGGCTATTGACATCGTAATCCTCACCTTGTCCGTTGACGGTGGTTCGCACCCGGTTGCCCAAAGCGTCATAGGTGTAGGCCAGCACTTGATCTTGAATGTCGCCGGCCGTCGAAACCAGTTCGGCCCGCGTGAGCTGCCCGACATCGTCATATTGGTAGGTCCATGTGCCATAGTGGGCCTGCATGGCGGTGCGCCGTCCCCGGCGGTCATAGGTGTAGGCAAAGCTCGACAGCACCGAGTGATCCGGCTTGCAGTTGGTCATGCTGGTCAGCCTTCCGGCGCCATCGTAGGTCTGAATGCTATACACGCCATTGCCCATGGTCTTACGTTCCAGGCGACCCAGTGGATCGTAGGCATACTGCACAATGTCGCCGACGCCATCGGACAAGCGGCTCAAGCGGCCGGCAGCATCGTATTGACAGTTCATCTGGTAGCTCAAGTGATCCAGAGTACTCGTACGGCGGCCCACGGCATCGTAGCCAAAGGACAGCCAGCGGCCGCCCGGGTAGTCAATACGGGTCAGGTAGTCGTTGGTGCTATAGGTAAACGTATTCGTTCCGTAGGAATCGACGGCTTTCGAGAGATTGCCGCGTCCATCGTAGTTGTAGGTCACGATGGAAGCATCGGCGTAGGTCTTTCGAGTGATGCGTCCGGCGGTGTCATAGCCGAAAGAAACAGCTCTGCCACGGCGGTTGGTCCAGACGGTGGAGTTGCCCTGGCCATCGTAGCCCCACTGTTCCAAACTGCCGTCGGCATAGCCCATCACCGTCAGATTGCCCCGGCTGTCATAGCGGTAGTCGGTCCGGTTGTTCAAGGCATCGGTAACCGTCGCCACGCGATTCGGCGCCCGTGTGTACGTGAACCGCGTGCTGTGGCGCATCGCGTCGGATATCACGGCAAGGTTGCCGCTCCGGTCATAGGCAAAGGTTGAAGACAATCCGTCGGGATCGGTGACGGACGTCAGATGCCCCAGATCGTCAAAGCTCTTCTGAACTGCCTCGCCCAGTGCGTTTTCGACCTTGACCACGCGGCTCCAGAAATCAAAGAAATATTTAGTAGTGTGGCCGAGGGCATCCATCACGTTCACCCGCCCGATATCAGCATGGGTAAAGGTGATCTTTTCCTCCTGATTATCCCGGTACGCACCCGTCAGACGCCCGCGCTCGTCATAGGTGAAGACGCGAATGGTGCCATCGGGCAAGCCGATTGCCGAAAGACTGTGCTGACTGGCGCCTGAGGCGGTTTGATAACGGTAGGTCGTCGTACGTCCGTCGTAGGCCCGGACGGCGGCCAGATAGTCGCCATCATACGTGTACCCGGTTTGCCTTCCCAGGTGATCGGTGACCGAAGCCACACACCCGCCGACATTGTAGGCAATTTGCAGGGACCCTCCCGAGGTGTGGCTCAAACCGGTCAACTGGCCGCTGCTGTAGTTGCAGGTGACGCGATTGCCGTTGGCGTCTTCGATATAGTCCAGTTTGCCGTCCGCGAGGAAGAACTGGACGGTTCCGTTCGCCTCGGTGAGGCGGAAGCCGCCCCCGACGGAGCGCAGCGACCCCTGGTCGCCCGGCTGGGCCAGATAACTTCCCGCGTAGCGGCTGTCCGGCTGGAAGATGCGCGGGGTACCCGATGGGCCCGTAACGGTCACCGTGCCGTCGCTCTTGACGCTTAAAGCGAACTGCCAGTTGTGCGTCCATCCCCGGCCCATCGGGCCCCGTTCAAAGCGCCTGGAAATCTGCTGCAGATACGTCCGTTCGAAAACAATCGGGAATCCCGCGGACTGGACGGCCGAATCCATGCCGCTAGCCAACACGGGTATCGGGCACAGGCCGTCGGCCTGGCGGAAAGTGAAAGCCAGCAGGGATTCGATGTTCTCCACCCGCTGACCCTGGCGCTGCAGGTACAGCGCGTTGCGGCTGAGCATGGCCACGTAATCGCCCCACGTCGTGCCGGTTTGCGCCTTGAAATTGCTCCAGACGACGTCCCAGGCATCCGTCCTGATATAATCGGGCCGCATGCCGGCCTTCATGCCATCCCAGTTCACCGGAACCTGGTTGGTCTCTTCGAGAACGCCCACGTTCCAGTCAAACGCCGGATAGCCGAAATCCCACGGCTGTTGCCAGCCCGCGTAGTACACCGGCACGCGCCGGGATTCGCCAGGCTGGATCACGCCGGGCGTATCGCCGGAAGCCATAAACTGCACGGAATTGGCGAAGCCTTCGGGCATGGCCGCACTCCAGAAGCCCTGACTGAGGCGCGTTTGATCCAGCGTCATGATCGCGCCCGCGCGGCCTTTTTGGGTTGCGGAGACCAGCAGGAGAGGCGCCGCCATGGGGGCATCGCCTGTATTGGCATACTCCACGTACACGGTGGACAACATATGATAACCGAAGCGGGCAGGAAGAATCAATTGGACGTCAAACTTGGCGGCGCCATCGGCCACGACTTGCAGGGCATTGGTCAATTGCGCCGTTTGGCCGTTGCGCGAGATCCGTACGGCGTAGGTTCCCGCCGGCACGGAGCCCGCCAGGAACTTGGCGGTGGCTTGCGTAAAGGAATCCACTTCCACGGAATAAGCCGCAAAGACGGTGCTATTAGCCGACACCAGCGCCACCCCAAGGGGGGTGATAAACCCGGCCCCCGTCAGCGTCAGATCCAATTCGGTCCCAGTGCCGTGGCGGGTGGGCAAACTCTGCGTCAGGACCACGGCTTCCAAGTCAAACTCAAACTGGTACTGACCGGCAGCGCCCATATCGCCGTAAACCAGGATGTACCAGTCGCCAGCCGCGGCTGCCGGAATCAGCAATCGATCCCCCGCAGCCAGGCGGTAATCGTATGCACCGCGGGTTGGCAACGTGCCGAAGCGGATATACACCTCCAGGCCCACCGGCACGTTCAACGAATTCAACAGCAGATTCCGGCCCGACGTCGCCGTCATACGGTAGTACTGTTCAACACGGCCAGCATCGTACGAAGCGGCGAATGCAACCCCTTCTGTCAGGGCCGGGATTTGAGCTGTAAACGGCGCCGCATACTCATTGTTCAGGCGCGATCTCTCCAGCAGTTGCCATTCCTCGTTGGCTACGAGAATCAGGTAATACGCCTTCTCCTCCACGGCTGGCAGGGTCACCGTAATGCTGTTCTGGTACGAATCGCCCACGGCCACCGTTCGGTTCACGCTGACCGCCGTCAAACGGGTGTCCAGGACGTCCAGGTTGGCGTCATCGGACAAATAGACCGCGTCCCGCCAGGCGCCGGAGGCCGCGCCTTGCCCGGCGTTGCGCACTGTATAGCTGATCTGCGCCGACTGGCCTACCGCCAGCGAGGCGGGAACGCTGACGCTCACCACCCGCAGGTCCGGGATCGTGCCAGTATCCGGGACCACGGTATAGGCACGGCTATCCGGAAAGGGGTCCACGCTGCCGTCATCGGTTGCGGAATAGGCCACGGCAACGCTGCCGGTCTGTGGAAAGTTCACCAGACCCGGACTATGCACAGCAAAAGTACGCCCGGATCCGAAGTTCCATAAATAGGTCGGTCCCGCAACGCCCAGTTCCGCCCCGGTGAACCGTAACATGTCGCCCGCCACAAGGGTCCCGGAACGGGCCGGCGACAGGATTCGGCAAGAACTCGCACGGACCCGCCAAGGATCGAAGCGCACCCTGGCGCTCACCTTGTCGCCCTTGCCGGCGGCATTCAACGTGGCATGGTACGGCCCGCTCTCGTCGCCCCACCAGCAGCCCAATGCATCCACCCAACAGCTCACGCTGGAATTAAGCACGCCGTAACTCGAATTCGAAACCATGGCACAATTGGTCAAAGCGATGTCCTTGGTCTGGCCGGCAGCCACCTCCACCCCCCGCACGTTGTTGGAGAAGGCGCATTCCGAGATCAGGTGTGCGCCAGCACTGGCACTGATCGCCAGCCCTGCACCGTAAGTTTGCGATACGGCGGTATTCCTCAAACTCAGATCTCCACTTCCGGATTTGAGCACGCCGTTATTGCCGCCCCAGTTGCCGTAGCTGTTATTGCCGCCATAGCGGAGGTTGCACCTTTCCAGCGCCGCCGAGCCCGCGTTCTGAACCCGAATGGCGCCCCACCAGTTTGGCGCGGGCAGGCTATCGGCGCCGTCCTTGTTGGCGTCGCCGCCGACGGCGTCGTCCCGCACGTCGGTGAAGAAAATCGGCTCGGAACTTGTGCCAAGCGCCGTCAGCGTGCCATCCACAAAGATGCCGCAGTATTGAGGGAACTTCACAACCGTTCCCGGCAGGATAGTGAGCGTGCCGCTGGAGGCTACGGTTAGATTGCCGTTGACATAGAACGAATAATCCGGCTTCAGCCGAAAAACAACCGACTGGCTAATCGTACCAGCATCGAGCAACGCATCAACGCTCGCATTGTTGGCAAAATCCGAACTATTATCGTCGAATGAGGCATTAATGCCGATGGCTACGCCGTAGCGTCCGTTGTTGCGGAAGGTGTTGGAGGCTGAGACAAAAGCGGCATAGCCTGCCGCCACGCGCAACCCTTCATAGGACGAATCGCGCAGCGTCGAATGGCGCAGCGTCAGAGATCCGGTTCCGGTCTTGTAAATGTTGTTGTTGCCGCCCCAGAAGCTATAAGTGTTGTTGCCCCCGTAGCGGACCACGCACCAGTCCAGCGTGGCCGAACCCGCATTTTGAATGCGCAGCCCGCCCCACCAGTTAGGCGTTTCGGTCGAACCCGTAAACGTGATCGGTGCCAGTGCCGTTCCGGTAGCATTCAACTGGCCATCTACATACAAGCCTTGATATTGATTGACCTGAACGAGCACG
>CAIOST010000153.1 GCA_903861045.1 uncultured bacterium
ACCGACGGAGCGGTCGCGCGTTTGGGATGTGGCTATCTGGTCGAACAAAGAAGGGCAGTATTCCCTGAACCCCGAACCCTGAACCCTTCCCTCCTGAGTAGTTACAAATCCCGTTCCAGGCGCTGGACATTCTTCCCGGTCTCAGGCAAGCTCTCCACCATGAATTCATCAGACCAGCCCAGTTCTGTCATGCCGTACAAGATGGCCTGCGTGCCGCTCGCTACGCGGGTAGAGGATCTGCTGGCCCGCATGACGATCGAGGAGAAGGCCGACCAGTTGATTCAGATACCGATCGGGCAGGACACCAACCCCAACAATATCGGTGAGGCGGAGTTCCGCCCTACGGTCGGTTCGCTCCTGAACAGCCGGCATGGCGCCAGGGTGCACAACACGTTTCAGCGCGCGGCGGTTGCAGAAACCCGCCTCGGGATTCCGATCCTGTTCGCGCAGGATGTCATTCACGGCTGCGTGACCATCTATCCGCATGCGCTCGGGCAGGCTTGTTCGTTCCGCCCCGCCCTGGCAGAGCGCTGTGCGCGTGAGGCGGCGCGGGAAGCGGTGGCCATGGGGTATCGCTGGACGTTTTCGCCGATGATTGACGTGGCGCGCGATCCGCGCTGGGGACGGGTCGCCGAAGGGTACGGCGAGGATGCGTTTGTGAATGGCGCGTTTGCCGCTGCGACCGTGCGCGGCTACCAGAGCGCTGATCTCTCCGCGCCGGATTCAATCGCCGCCTGCCTGAAACACTATGTGGGCTACGGCTGGAGTGAGGGCGGGCGGGATTACGCCTATACGGATGTTTCGGCGCGGACGCTCTGGGAGAGCTGCCTGCCGCCTTACCAGGCCGGCGTGGCGGCGGGCGCTGCCACGGTAATGAGCGCTTTCAACGACATCGGCGGCGTCCCCGCCGTGGCCAACCACTACACGCTGACGGAGGTGCTGCGTACCCGCTGGGGGTTTGACGGGTTTGTCGTTTCGGATTGGGGCAGCGTGGGGCAACTGGCCTTGCAGGGGCGCACGAGCGATCCGGCCCTGCAGACCAAAATCTGCCTGGAAGCTGGCAATGACATGGATATGGGCGATCAGGTCTACCGCAATATCCCCGCGTTGATCGCTGCCGGCAAGCTCGACATGGCCACGGTGGACGAGGCCGTGCGCCGCGTGCTGCGCGTCAAGTTCCGCCTGGGGCTGTTTGAAAACCCCTACTTTCAGGAGGTGCCGTTTGAACAGGCCTTTCTGCAACCTGCCACCTTGGCTGCGGCGGAGGCGCTGGCGGCGGAAACTCTGGTGCTGTTGAAGAACAGCGGCGATCTGCTCCCGCTGGCGGCCGGGCGACGTGTGGCGCTCATCGGTCCACTGGCAGATGCGCCCGCCAGTCTCATTGGATCCTGGAGTTGTTGTGGGCGAACGGAAGATGTCATCACTATCCGCGCGGCCTTGCAGGCGCGTTGCGGGGATCGGCTGACCTTTGCCCACGGCTGTCCGCTGGCGTTGGAGTGTTCCGACGAGAGCGGGTTTGCGCAGGCCATCCAGGCGGCGAATGCGTCGGACCTGATTGTGCTGTGCCTTGGCGAATCGGATGAATGGTCCGGAGAGAATCATTCGCGTGCCGTCATTGAGCTGCCGCCCATTCAGGAGAAGTTGCTCGAAGCGCTGCAGTCCACGGGGAAGCCGGTGCTCCTGGTTCTGGTCCATGGTCGCCCACTGGGGCTGCAGCGCGTGGAACCCAGAGCGGACGCCATCCTGGCGGCCTGGCAGCCCGGCACCCAGGGCGGGAACGCCATTGCCGACGTGTTGTTCGGCGGGAAGAACCCCTCCGGCCGGCTGGCCGTCACCTTTCCTCGCCACACCGGCCAGATTCCGATGTACTACTGCGACCATCCCCGGGCACGCATCTGGCCGGGGATGAACGGAAAGTATATCGACCTGGAGGACACACCACTCTATGAGTTCGGTCATGGCCTAAGCTATACGACCTTTGAATACCGCGCGCTGCGCCTCAACCGGGCCACGATCTCGGCGGTGGAGGTTATGACGGCCACCGTGACGGTGTGCAACACGGGCGCGCGTGCCGGCGCCGAGACGATCTTCTGGTATCTTCGTGATCCGGAGGCCTCGTTCACCCAGCCTCGCCGCCGGCTCATCGCTTTTGAGAAGATCGACCTCGCGCCGGGCGAAAACCGGGAGGTCGCGCTGCTGGTCGAACCGCTGGCGCACCTGAGTTATCCGGATGCGGATGGGCGGCGCATTCTGGAGCCGGGCAGTTTTGTGCTGGAGGCCAGCCGCCGCGTCGAGGCGGAGTTTACGCTGCTGGAAGCAACACGCACGTAGCGCGTATCCAACCCTGGGTATCCCCGGTAGGGATGAGCCGACATCCCATAGCGGGGTTTCAAGGGGTCGCATAATCATCTCGGGCGTAAGCGGGCTGGCGCCCATACAACTTTACTCATCGATTGAGTATCTTTGCTCAACCATTGAGTATTATTGCAAACCAGGTCTGAATATGCGACACTCGGCCGCATGCAACAGGAAGTCAGGAAGCTGTTTCAGCGAGGCATTGTCACCGACCTGGAAGCGGCCATGCGCCACCCGCGCCAATTGATTCAAGTCATCGTCGGGCCACGCCAGGTGGGAAAGACAACCGCGGTCTCCCAGTTGCTGCACCACATGGGATGGCCCAGTCATATCGCAGCGGCCGACACGGCGCTGCCGCCGGGGCCGGAGTGGATCGAAACACACTGGAGCATGGCCGCTGCGCTGCCTGCCACGACCGAGGCACCGGCCATTCTCGTCCTTGACGAAATCCAGAAGGTGCGCGGGTGGAGCGAAGTCGTGAAACGGTTATGGGACGAATCTAGCCGCGTCGGACGCCCCCTGCAGGTCATCCTCCTGGGGTCTTCCGCGCTACTGCTGCAGCGAGGCCTAGCAGAGAGTCTGGCCGGCCGTTTCTTCCTGCATCGTTGTCCCCACTGGAGTTGGACGGAATGCCGCCAGGCGTTCGGCTGGGATCTCGACCGGTGGCTGTATTTTGGCGGATATCCCGGAGCCGCCCCATTCGCAGACGACGAGAACCTGTGGAAGCGCTATGTGGCGGACAGTCTCGTGGAGCCGGCCATCGCGCGGGATGTCCTGCAACTGCAGACGGTTCACAAGCCGTCGCTGCTGCGCCATCTCTTCGCCTTCGCCGCCGCGTTTCCGGCGCAGTTCGTGTCGTACAACAAAATGCTCGGACAGCTCCATGATGCCGGTAACACCACGACCCTCGCCCACTATCTGAAGCTGCTGGAAACCGCCTTTCTCGTCAGCGGACTGGAACTCTATTCCGCCGGTCGCGGCACCCACCGCGGCAGCAGCCCGAAACTGGTGCTCCGGAATTCCGCCCTGATCCATGCGTTGTCACGCCTCTCGTTTGCCGAGGCACGCGGCGACGGAGCGTGGTGGGGCCGGGTAGTCGAAAATGCGGTGGGCGCGCATCTCCTCAACTACTTGCCCGAGCCGACCTGGAGCGTGACGTATTGGCGCGATGGCCAGAAAGAGGTGGATTATGTCGTCACGCAAGGCCAAGAGGTCTGGGCGGTTGAGGTGAAAAGCGGTCGGACCGGGCGGTTGAGCGGCCTGGACGCCTTTCGCGCCCGCTATCCCCATGCGCACGCGCTGCTGGTGGGCAGCGATGGCATCCCCCTCCAAGACTTCTTCGCACGACCGCCCGCCAGCTTCTTCACCACCCGCCACAGGCAGACCGCATGATGAACGCTTGCACTTCGCAGACGGATAGGACGTACAAGCTGCATTTCCGGGCGGGGGACGGCACACCTCAGTTGGGGCCGGGTTCGGCTACCCCCCGGCGAACACCGGGCGGAAGCCGACTTCCGTCAGGCGGCGGGCGGGCTAGGATGAGCCTACCCCGAGAACCACGCAGGGTCGCCGGATGTGTACGGTGTGGTCCCGAGGCAACGGCTCGGCAGGAGCCTCGCCCTCCCACCGTCGACCGGACTCGTCGTCCGTACGCGTCGTCCGATACACTCGCGTTCCGGTCGATCATCGTGTAAGCGGGTCGAGTAAGGGTGCGCGCGTACGGGTGGCGTGTAAGGGAACGGGCAAGTGTGCCAGCGGCCCTGCGGATGACGACACGTACACCCACACGCACACCCACACAAGTTCTTCTTCCTTCGTGCCCCTCGCGGTGGAGACCCTCCCAGGCGCGTTCATGCGCGTACCTTCGCGGTCCCGACTAAACAGCTGCGCCCCCTTTCCGCCCTCGCAGCACGCCGCATTTCTGCGGCTTGACTATTCTAAAGTAATGGTTTAGAAAGGACGCATGCATTACCGGTCGCGTCAATTGGCAGGCGAAATCAGGAAAGCGGCACGCCACTTTTCGGCATTGCTGGTCACGGGCCCGCGCCGGTCAGGCAAGACCACGCTGCTGCGCCACGTTTTTCCGCATGCGGCACACATCTTGCTGGAGGATGCGGATACGGTGGCCCGCGTGCGGGCCGATCCCCGCACTTTTCTGGATGAACTGAAAACACCGGTGATTCTGGATGAGATTCAGAACACCCCGGAGTTGTTCACCTACATCCGAACCCGTATCGATAAGCACCCTTCCCAAAAAGGGTTATGGCTCTTGACCGGGTCGCAAGAAGCGCCGTTGATGCAGGGGGTCACGGAGTCCATGGCCGGCCGCGTTGCGATTTTCAATCTCCTGCCGCTTTCGGTGGAAGAAGCGCCGGAGATGACGATCTTGAGCGGGGGCTTTCCGGAGGTGCTGGCTGCTCCGGAAGCGGCGGACATCTGGTTTCGCTCCTATATCCAGACCTATCTGGAGCGTGATGTACGTGCCGTCACGTCCATTCGCGACCTCTCGACGTTCCGGCGCTTCATGGGTTTGCTCGCCAGCCGCTGCGGTCAAATGCTCAACAAGACGGACCTGGCGGCGCCCTTGGGCGTGTCGGTTCCGACCATCACCCAATGGCTGAGCATCCTCGAAATCACAGGCCAGATTATCCTGGTCTCGCCATTCTATGAAAACTTCGGCAAACGACTGGTGAAGACGCCGAAACTCTACTTTGCCGATCCGGGACTGGCCAGTCATCTGGTGGGTGTACGGGATGAAACCACCCTGCGCACATCGCCCTTTCATGGGCCACTGTTTGAAGGTTTCGTGGCCTCGGAGATTGTCAAACATCGTCTGAATCAAGGTCGGGACCGCGGCCTGTACTACTTTCGAGACAAACAGGGATTAGAGGTGGATTTCGTGGTGGATGAGGGGAACCGTTGTCTGACCCTGCTCGAAGCCAAGGCCACACGCACGCCGATGCCCGACGATGCAAGAGGGATGGTGCGACTGGCAGACAGCATAAAAGGGTACACGACCTCATCGTTCCTGGTTCACGGTCGGCCTGCGCCAGACGACACCCCGGCCGCACTCTTTCCAGGTGTAAAAGCAGTCGGACTGGGTCGGCTGCGCGACTGTTTCTCAAAGGATGGTTGATCTGCCCACCCAAGCACATGGAAAACGTCCCGTTGTCCAAGCCGCACGGCCGTCTCACCCCCCGGCGAACACCGGTCGGAAGCCGACTTCCGTCAGGCGGCGGGCGGCTTCTTCGCGTTGATCGCCTTGCAGCTCAATGCGCCCTTCTTTGCACGTGCCACCGGTGCCGCAGACTTTCTGCAGCGTGCGGGCTAGTTCTTCCTTTTCCGCCTGACTGATGCCGACAAACCCGGTCAGGACCGTCACGACCTTACCGCCCCGATGGGCTTTCTGCCGCACGATCTCCACCCGCCCCCGGTTCTTAGGCGGCGCAGGCGACGCCAACGGGGAACCGGGCGGCAGCCCGGCACTACTCAAAGCGGCAAACGGATTGAACCGCGCGTCACCTGCCCCGCCAGCCGCACGCAAACTCTGCTCTTTTGCCATGCCGCTACTCTCTCACAATCGCCACGCCGTGCCAAGCGCAAGGCGCGGCATTTCCGGTGGGATCATCTGCCAGTCCATGGTCGATAACATGGCCCTCTGCACGTGCGACGAAGAAAGCGACGAAGTGTGGCGTGGCATGAATAGGAGCAGCAGGCATGGGAGCTTCTTTTAGCTACGGATGACGCTGATGGCGCGGATTGCGTTTGGTGGAGCCATCAATGCCAACCAATCTCCCAATCCGCGAAATCCGCATAATCCGTAGCTGAAAATCTCCTGTGGATACGGTGGGGGTCCCACACTTCGTCCCACACTTTGTCGCACACTTTGTCGTTTACGCTTCGTCACACACTTTGTCGGCTCTGCCAGTTCGGCGGCCTGAGCATGGCCCCGCTTTCCCTTCAATGAAAAATCCCCCCCACAAACCCGGAAGCGCCCATTTTCTTCACTTCCAAACAACACCATGTGCTTCTGCCTTCATGCGGTCTCGGCAGGTTGTCCCAGGATCTTGGAGATCCCTTTTTTGGACAGGATTAACAAGATTAAACAGGATGGCTCACGCCGCCATCCTGCAAAATCCTGTTAATCCTGTCCAAAAGAAATGTTCCACCGCAGTATGGTTGAAGTGGAATAGCGGTTCAGCGTGCGCCGGACGTGGCGCGCAGGCCGTAGCCAGTAGCCCCGGCCCGCCGCGGGCCGCGGGCCGCACGATACAAGGTGGTATGAGCAAGGGGCTAACGTTACCGGCCCGGGATAGCAATCCGCCCTCGGCCCGGGGGCGGGCCGGGGCTACTGACGGTCGCATGCGCCAAGCGCTGGATAGGGGATACGCGCTGCGGGGCAATCGGCCCCGCCCGGGCGCTACTCCACTTGCGCCCCTACGCCTTGGCGTTAGAAGCATCGCATCGTACGGGTCCGGCGGGTCCGGCGGCCCCGCCCTACCTGACGCTGTAACCTTCCCGGTGCGCCATCCCAGTGCCACACCCGCCAAACAAAAGTGGCTGGACGGTTGCCCGTCCAGCCACGTGGGAATCAATGCAGAATGCTATTCCGGCGATTGCCACACACTATTTCTTGTCATCCGCCAAGGCCACAAAGCCGGTCTCGGCAATGATTTTCTTGCCTTCCTTGGTTTGGCAGAGGTTGACGAAGTTGCACAGGTGGGTCCCCTCGCTCGGCCGCCCATTGGTGTACATGTACAAGGGGCGCGCGATCGGATACTTGCCCGCCAGCACGGTCTCCTCGGTACAGACGACGTCGTTTACGCTCAGGGATTTGACACCCTCGGTAAACGCGATCCCGACGTAGCCGATGGCCGCGGGCGTGGACATCACGCGGGCGCGGATGGCGCCGTTGCTGTTGGCATACTCGGTCTTGGGCGTCATCTTCTTGCCGCTCAGGACCTTGGTTTCGAAGGTTTCATACGTGCCGCTGTTAGTTTCGCGGCTGATGACCACAATGGCCTGATCCGGTCCGCCCAGCTCCTTCCAGTTCTTGATGTCGCCGGTATAGATCTGCAGGATCTGTTCCAGTGTCAGGTTCTTCACCGGGTTCTGGGGGTTGACGATCATGGACAGGCCATCCAGCGCCACGATTTGCTGAATCGGCAGCACGCCAGCGTCCTGCGCCGCCTTCTTCTCGGTCGGCTTGATGGGGCGCGACATGGTGGCGACATCGCAGGCGGCGTTAATCAGGCTTTTGGCACCATTGCCGCTGCCGGATTCGCTGACGGTGATCGTGACTTCGGGGTGCAGCTTCATGTAGTAGCCGGCAAAGGCCTTAGCGATGGGGCCTACGGTGGTGGAGCCATCCACCACGATCTTGTTGGCGTCACCGGCCAGACTGAGGCCAGCGCTGAGACTCGCGACCAACAGGGCCGCGGCGATGTTTGTGGGTCTGTTCATGGGTGTTTTCCTTTGTTTTGTCTTTTATTTGAGAATGGGTGACGGTGGCCGGCACCGTCGTGCCGGCCACCGTCCGGGGTGTTGTTAGAAGGAGGCTGTCAGGTCAAACTGCCAGCGGTTGTAGTCATCGCCGCCATTAGCCTTGGAGATGGTTTTGTCATCCTTGAAATACGTGATCTGGCCCATCAGGTACTTCATGATCATATACTTGGCGTAGAGTTTGTAGCCGCTGCCATCGCTGCCGCCGCCCCAGCGGTCAGAGTCGGTCCAGGCACCGAAGGTGGCGTCTTTCTCCAGCTTAGCATAGCTGGCACCCAGTTCGAAGCTTTGCGGATTTTTGGCTTTGCCCACGGACAGGCCATACATGGCGCCTTTATTGTACTGCTCGGCATCCAAGTTATTGATGGCTTGGGCGAACAGGGCGACGGGCAGAACCTTGCCGCAGATCGTGGGGTAGAGGTCAAGTTGCGCGAACGGCTGAATCAGGTTGAAGCCGGTGGCGTAGACGGTATTGGATGTCTTGCCGGCCGGGACTTTGGCTGTGCTGTTGCCATACGCCGTGGTGCCGCCCGCCCAATCCACCACCCGCGCCCCTTCGACCCCTTCGTAGTAGTAGTCACTAAGACCGAGCGTCAAGGTCACTTCCGGGATGAACTCGTAGCGCACCGCCCCTTGGACGCCGAACATCGAGATGCGGTTGTCGTAATTGGTGCCGTTCTGGTTGTTGACCGTGAAATAGCCGCCATTGCCCAGCAGCGTGAGTTGATCATTGACCGCATAGGAGCCTTTGAGGGCGGCGCCTTCCGGCGTCAGGTCCGGATCCCAGGCCAGATCGTCATTCATGGTAATAAAGGGGTTGCTCATCTTACCGGCCAGGGCGTGCAGTTCGCTGCTCCCCTCGCCAAAGAGGTTCCAGTCCAGGTAGGCCTGGTCCAGGAAGATGAACTTCTTGCTGCCCAGGCTGGTTAAGTCCTGGTTGCCGGAGACCGGATCGCCACCGGCGGTCGTGCCTTTGTAGCCATCGGTCGTGAGTCGCACAAACGCCTTCACGTCGTCGTTGATCTTCGCTTCCGCGCCCAAGCGCGCACGCAGACGCTCGTATTCGATATCCGGGTTGCCGCTGTATTTCTTGGATTCATCCTGACGCGTTTCAACGCGATAGCGGACATCCCCTTTCAGCGTGATGGCGTCGGTCCAGGATTTGGGGGGCGTGACGGCGGGTGCCGGTGTGGTGCCAGCGGAAGGCAGGCTGGATCCGCCCGCAGGGGCCTGCGCGGCGCTCACCTGTGCCGGCGTCATTGGGCCTTGCTGCAGGGCTTCCCGCACGGCTACGGCCACGGCCTGGATCACAGCCTGTGTGTCGGCACCGCTGGAGAGCAGCGCGCGGAACGACTGTACCAGTTGATCGTTATTGGGTGCGGTCTGTGCCAGCGTTGCGCCGCATATGGCGAACCACGCCACTAACCCGACCCTTCCTAGCTTCTTTCGTTTTTCCATCTTTGCTCCTGCTTTGTTGTTTGTGTGTTGGCCACTTGTTGCCAACGCGGGCATTACAACAGGTCCGCATGTGGCGGGTGCTAGCACAGCATTAGTTATTTGTTAAGGTGCATTTTTTAAGGAGTAGGGAGCGTAAGATAGCGTTGACGGGGTAGAAGTTGGGGTTTGAGGTGGGAGACTGCGCTACGCATGCCCGAAATTAGAGACACGCGCAGTTGGTCGTAGGCTGCTGTCAGTAGCCCCGGCCCGCCCCGGGCCGAGGGCGGATTGCTATCCCTGGCCTGTAGAAATGTTACGCGCGCAGGGCCGGGGCTACGGGCGGTGGCCGGCGCACAGCGCTGGATGGTGGACACGCGCGGCGGGTCCGGCGGCCCCGCCCTACCGGTCGGATAGGCGGCCCTCGGCCCGGGGGCGGGCCGGGGCTACTGGCGGTGGCATGCGCACAGGGCTGGATGGTGGACACGCCCGGCGGGTCCGGCGGCCCCGCCTTACCGGTCGGATAGGCGGCCCTCGGCCCGGGGGCGGGCCGGGGC
>CAIOST010000154.1 GCA_903861045.1 uncultured bacterium
CCCCGCCCTACCAATAACAGTGTGAAATCGACGAGTTTTGGCAGGGCGGGGCCGCCGGACCCGCCGAGTGCTATAATGAGAATTGCTGGTGGCACGTAGTAGCGGGTTAATGAACGGGAGAGTATTGTAATGCGCATTGGAATTGTTGGTGCCGGCCATGCCGGGATTGAGGCAGCGCAGGCGGCGCGGCAGGCGGGCGCGGAGGTGTCGATCTTCTCGGCGGAGGCAGTGCTGCCGTATTTTCGGCCGCGCCTGGTTTCGGTGGCCATGGGGCAGGTGGCGCCGGAGGCCATTACCATGCATCCGGCCAGTTGGTATGAGGCGCGCGGGATGCGGTTGCAACTGGCGGCGCCGGTATCGGATCTGGATGTCGCCGGGCGAGCGTTGGTGGCGGGTGGGGTACGCGAGGCTTTTGATACGCTGATACTAGCGTGCGGTGCGTTGCCAATCTGTCCGCGTTTGTCGGATGCAGGGGGCGTGCCGCCGATCGGCACATTGTGGTCTATGGCCGAGGCCCTCGCCATCCGGACACAACTGCCGACCATCCGGCGTGTGGTGGTGATTGGCGGGGCGGCCTTAGGGGTGGAGAGCGCCTTGCGCGCCCGCGAACAGCAACTGGACGTGGTGCTGATCGAGCGGTTGACGCGCCTATTTCCGCTGCTGTTGGGGGAGGACGCGGCGGGGGTGGTGCAGCGGCAAATGGAGGAACGCGGCGTGACGGTCCGCACGGGGCAGACGGTGGTGGCGGTGACTGCGTCCGCTGGTGGTGGGCGACTGGTGCATCTGTCGGACGGTTCCCGCTTGGAGGCGGACCTTGTGCTATCCTGTATTGGCGCAGCGCCGAACTTGACGCTGGCGCGGCAGGCGGGGTTGCCGGTAGCGCGTGGGATCATGGCCGATCCCTGCTTGCAGGCGGCACCGGGGATCTTTGTGGCGGGTGATGCTTGTCAGGTGGGGGATCGTCCGGCGCGCGGCGCGGTGCGTGAAGCTGCCGCGCAAGGGCGCTTGGCAGGCCAGAATGCTGTGGCGGCTATCGCCGGTGGCGCGCTGCAGCCGTTTGCCTTTAGCGTGGTGCCGATGACGGTGCGGTGCGGCGGCGTGGAGGTCAATGCCGCGGGATCTCCCGCGGGAGCTGGGGTGGCGGAGCAGCGCTTGGATGATGGCGCGAATCCCGCCTGCTTTCGCGCTCTGACGCGACAGGTAGCCGGAGGGCGGGTGGCCGGCGTACAGATGGTTGGCACCCGCGAAGGGTTTGACGCGCTGCTGGCGGATCTCGGGAGATAGCACACGCGGAACACGGACTATGTTCCAACAGGCTACTAGCTAGCGGCGTGGATTTTCGCGCGCCTTGTGTTCAGCGGATAAGGATCCGATCGCTGGCTCTTCGGCGGGTGTCCATTCTGCGATCTTGGTGGCGGTGAGGGCTGCGCCTTGCTTGTTATGCCCCATCATGCTTTTCTTGTTTGACGTGATGTTCAGCGTGATTTCTACGGTGGGGAGATGGAGCAAGCATTGGCGGCTGCGGATTTCCCAGGTGCCGAGGGGGGGGCTCTCCGTCGTGTGCGCCACGTCAAAGAGCTTCCCATCCGCGTCAATCACCACTTTTTCTATGCTGGAACTGCGCTTTTCGCGCCAGGTTAGCGACCACGTGCCCATCACATTTTTGAGAGTCTCATTGGTCGCCGTCTCGGCAATGGTGGCGGTCGAGGGGGGCGGCTGGTTCGTCGGTTGGTTCGGCGGTTGGGCCGGCGGTTTGACGGGTTCTGGCGCTAGATCGGCTTCGATAAAGGTCAGCTCCGCTTTGGCTTCGCGTAACGCCTCGCGTACGAGCTTGGCGTCATCCATGCGGTCGCTGCGTGTTAAGTTCTGCATGAGGGGGGTCAATCGGCCGATATATTGGCGCAGAACCGTCGCTTTGGCCTTTTCATGCCCGACGGACGCTTCGCGCATCTTCTCTTGGTGCTGTGCCACCGGTCCATCCAAGGCGGGGTTGATATTGTTGGTGACGATGGTCTTGTCGGTTTTGAAGCGCGCGAGCTCGGCCTCGAAGGCCAGATAGCTGTCGAGGTCGCCACTTTTTTTGGCGGTTTGCATGTGCGTCTCGATGGCTTGCCGGTAAGCGGCCTGCGCCTGGCCGCATTGCTGGTCGTAGAAGCCTAGCAAGCGTGCCCGATCGGCCATGTAGCTGGTAGTCAGTTCGCCCAATTCGGTGGTCGCGCCCGCGGCGAACAGGTGGACGGCCAGCATGATACCAAGCAAAGCCACAGCACTCACACGTTCGTGTTTACGTATCGAAGACCCCATACCCCCCCCGTACAAGAAGCCAAGTAAATTAGCCTTTTGCGGCGGGAAAGTCCAGTTGAAACGGTCGACGGGTGGGTGACGGGCGCATAAACAAGGATGCGCCCCGGCCCTGGCGGACGCGCTCCTGAACTGCGGAAGATTGGGGGGCTGGATGCTTGGAAGAATGGCGAAAACGCGCAAATATGCCGTGTTCTGCGATTCCCGGGCGGGGATGCAACATCAATGGGTGATTGATGAAGTATTTACAACCGCTGTGTGTGAATTGGTCATGCCGGCGCGGGGTTGACCAATCTTCCAGTCTTCCATTCTTCCAACTCCCGCAGTTTGGGGACGCGCGCAGCGGTTCCAAATAACAATTTCTTCGCAGGTAAAAAGCGGCTGTAGGGAGCGAGGGGAGCGGCAGACGGCGATTTTCTCAAGTTTGAGAAGAAAAAGATTTTTCGAGCGGTCTTTTTTCTTGC
>CAIOST010000155.1 GCA_903861045.1 uncultured bacterium
AGCGGCTAGCAGCCCCTCTTCACCCTCTCAACAGCTACAACTTGGATATTATGTTGCGTGATCGGCCCGTCCCCCCCCCAAACACCCGCGCTTTTGCATGCTCATTACGCTACGCAACATAACGCCCCTCGCAACATAACCATGTTTATGGTGCGCGCAACATAAACAAGGATGCGCCCGTGTGCCACCGCCTTTTCATTTGGCGATGCGCCATCAACGCGCTATTATGTATGCCTTTTAACGGGTGCCGCCGATCCGGTAAAAGCGGGAGTGCTGCTGCGTGCCTAATTGCCATATCGTGCTTGTGCTGGATAAAGAGGTTGCCATTGCGCAGAAATCGCTGGCATCTGACCAGGCTATCGTGGTTGTGGCGGCCTCCTTGGTCCAGCTCCACTACTATCTGGCCGAATCCACCTGTGATGTCTGGCTGTGCGATCTGGCCATGGAAGGCTTGGATTTCCACGCTTACGTCGACCGTATCCGACTGCGCAATCCAGCCGCCCGTATTATTGTAACCGGCCCGCCCTATCTGACTGGCGCCGCCAACGCGCTCATGCAACAAGGCTTGGCCAACGCCTTCATCCCCAAGCCGTGGCGGCTCATGAACCTGCGGCAGATGGTCTACAACACCACGCTCCCCGTCGAAGAGTCGCCCAAGCGGCCAACCGCCCAGCCGGCCGCCAGACCGGCCAACCTGCCGACCGCCAGACCGGCTGGCCAAACCGGCCAGCTCTTTGGCGAAACCAAGACGGCTGGCACCACCGGACGCATTCTGGGCGCCGGCACCACCGGGCGCATCCTGGGCGCCGAAACCACCGGGCGCATCCTGGGCGCCGGCACCACCGGGCGCATCCTCTGGCATACCAAAGCCGGCGAACAAAAAAACAAGCCTAGCATCGTCATCCGCCCCACCAAGCCCATTGCCGGCGGCTTAATGATTCAACCCCGTCTCCCACCTACCCAACCGGCCGAAGCGGCACCCACCCTGCACGAACCCCGCTACCGACTGGACAAGCTACTGGGCGAAGGCGGCGTCGGCAAAGTGTATCTCGCCCATGACCTGCTGCTCGATACCAAGGTGGCCATCAAGATCCTGCGCCCGGATTTCGTCGGCGATGAAGAAGTTTTGCAGGCGCTGAAGAACGAGGCCAAAACCTGCATGCAGTTGACGCATCCGCACATCGTGCGGTTCTACGATTTTGGCCAGCGCGCCGGCACCTGCTACCTGGTGATGGAATACGTCCCCGGCAACACGCTTTACGAAGCCATGCAGTTCGCCGAATCGCGGCAACACGATTATGTGCGTGCGATTGCCATCACCGTCGGCTCTGCGCTCAGCCATGCGCACACCCATGGCGTGCTGCACAACGACATCACCCCCGGCAATATCCTGGTCCGGCCAGACGGCGTGTTGAAACTGATCGACTTCGGCATCGCCACGGTCGCGCAGCAGCATCGCGCCAAAAGTGATTTTGTCTTCGGCACGCCCGCCTACATGAGTCCGGAGCAACTGCGCTGCGACCCGATCCTCGATGCCACCACCGATGTCTTTGCCCTGGGGGTGCTGCTCCACCAGATGCTGACCGGGTTCCTGCCGCAGGACGAGCACGCCACCCATGAAGAGCTGGCCCTGCGGCCACGCCCGCCCATCACCAAGCTGGCGACCCCCATCGCCGCCGTGCTGGACCGTGCCCTGGCCTTCGATCCCGCCCAGCGCTGGCAATCCATCCGCGAACTGGTGACCGCCTTCGATGCGTCCTTCAATGTCTAAGTCGTGACAAACCACGCCGTTTCAGATACTCTAGGCGCTGTTTTGCACGAAACCGGACGACAACTTGCTGGAGCATGTCATGGCACAAACCGTAATTTTTCCGAAACTTGGGCAGACCATGGAAGAGGGCGCCATTGTCAAGTGGATCAAGCAGGAGGGGGACGCCGTAGCCAAGGGCGATATCCTGTTCGAGATTGAGACCGACAAGGCCAACCTCGAGGTGGAGAGTTTCTTCGAGGGGACGCTACTCAAGATCATCGTGCGCGAAGGCTTGACCGTGCCGGTCAACACCGTCGTCGGTTTCGTGGGGACCCCCGGCGAAAAACTGCCGGATGTCGTACCGCCGCCCGCGGCGGAACCCAAGGCCCCCAAGGCCGAAGCGCAGGCACCAAAGGCCGCTACCAAACTCCAGCAGATCGAACGCAAGGTCTCCGCCAGCACGGCCGAAGCCGAACCCCAAGCCCCGCAGCTCGCCAAGCCCGCTCGGCAGGAAGCAGCCCCGGCCAAGCAAGTGATCTCGCCCCGCGCCAAGGCTCTGATCCGCGACTGCGCCATCGCCGCCGCCCCCATCCAGGGCACCGGCCCCAACGGCCGCGTGACCGAGAAGGATGTGCGCGACTACCTGACGGCCCGGAACTACGATGCCCTGCGCATCACACCAGCGGCCAAACAGCTCGCCCAAGAAAAGCGGGTGGATATCCTCACCGTGCGCGGCTCCGGCGAAGGGGGGCGCATTATGACCGAGGATGTGGAGCGCGCCACCCAGCGCCTACCCAAGCCTCTCAGCCGCATGCGGCAGGTGATCGCCCGCCGCCTGACCGAAAGCAAGCAGAACATCCCGCACTTCTATGTCACCGTCACCGCCGATGTCACCGCCCTCATGAAATTCCGGACGGAATGCAAAGCGCGCGGCAGCAACTACAGCATCAACGACTTCGTCCTATTCTCCGTGGTACAGGCGCTCGGCGAGTTCCCCACCGTGAACAGCTCCACCGATGGCAAGACCACCTCCTGGCGGGGCGACGCGGACCTCGGCATGGCCGTTAATGTCGAAAACGGCCTGGTGGTCCCCGTGATCCGTACCGCGCAGCTCCTCTCGCTGGCCGAACTGCGCGACCGGGCGCGCGCGCTGGCGGAAAAAGCGCGCCAAGGGAAGCTCACACCAGACGAAATGACCGGCAGCGGCTTCACCGTCTCCAACATGGGAATGCTGGGCGTCGACCAGTTTGCCGCCATCATCAACCCCGGCGAAGCCGGCATCCTGGCCGTGGGTAGCGCGCGCGAAGCCGCCGTAGTCGTCCATGGCCAACTCGCCGTACGCACCTGCATGAGCCTGACGCTCTCCGCGGATCACCGCCTGGTGGACGGCGCCCTCGGCGCACAGTTCGTCAATGCCATCAAAACCAGGCTGGAGAACGTGGCCGGCTGGCGCGGCTTGGTCTAGACCGACCGCAAACGCGCTGGAATTACCATGTGCGGAGGGGTGCCAAGCGTGAGCGTGCACGCGCACCCCGTACAGGCTTGCCAACATGCCATACGCACACTTTTTTCGTGATCTAGCCGTCGTGATGCTAGCCGCTGGCGCCGCCGCCCTGCTATTCCAGCGGCTCCGGCAGCCCAAAGTGGTGGGCTACATCCTGGCCGGCCTGCTGCTTGGTCCGCACACGTGGGCCTTCCCGCTGATCCGCGACGAAGAGAGCATCCGCCTGCTGGCCGACCTGGGCGTGGTCTTCCTGATGTTCTCCGTCGGGCTGGAGTTCAACCTGCGCCGGTTGCGGAAGCTTGGCCCCACCATCGGCATCACCGCCCTGATGGATGTGGCCGTGTTGTTCGGCCTCGGCTACGGCCTGGGCCGCGCCCTGCACTGGACCGTCGTGGAAAGCCTCTTCCTGGGGGGCATCATCTGTGACTCCTCCACCACCATCCTGGCCCGCACCCTCCAGGAACTGGGGCGCACCCGCGAGAAGTTCGCCAGCCTCGCTATCGGCATCACCCTGATCGAAGATGTACTGGCCATTGTGATGATCGCGGTGCTGACTGGCGTGGCCGTGACCGGCGCCTGGCAGGCCGGTTTGGTGTTCAATCAACTGTGGGTGCTGGTGATCTTCCTGACGGTCGTGACGGTGGGCGGACTGCTCACGCTGCCCCGCCTGCTTAACTATGTCCATCGCTTCGAGAACGAAGAAGTCCTACTGCTCGTGCTGCTGGGCATCGGTTGCTCCGTATCCATGGCCGCCGAAAGCCTGCGACTGAGCATGGCCCTCGGCGCGGTGCTGGTGGGCGCGCTGGCCTCGGAATCCCTCGCCGCCCCGCGGATCAACGCCATGATGGAACCGCTACGCCACATGTTCGGTGCCGTCTTCTTCGTAGCCGTCGGGCTGATGCTCGACCCCGCAATGCTGCTGCGGTATGGCGGGCCCATATTGGCCGTCACCGCCCTCATCCTGGCCGGTAAGTTCAGCACCAACACCCTCGGTTCGCTGCTGACCGGCCACGACCTCCCCACGGCGGTGCGAGTCGGCGGCAGCATGGCACAAGTCGGCGAGTTTGCCTTTATCATCGCCGCGCTGGGGGTGTCGCTCCACGCCACGCGCGAACCGGTGTACCAGGTGGGTGTCGGCGCGGCCGTCCTGAGCATCTGCTGCAGCGCCCCGCTGCTGCTCGCGGCCGATCGACTGGCTACCCTCGTGGAAGGGAGCCCACGCGGTCGCCGGTGGACGGCGCTCTTTCATTTTTATGGGCAATGGGCCGACCGGATCGGACGGTTTCGCCCCGCCAGCGCGGTCGGTCGCGCCGTACGCCGCGCCCTCATCCTGATCGCCGGCAGCGTCTTGCTGATCTGCAGCGTGATCGCCAGCGCCGGCTACCTAGCGCAGCAAGCCCCCGCCCAGCTCCCCTTCCTCCCCGCACGCCCCGGCTTGGTCGCGGTGCTGCTCTGGATATGTGCCATGATCGTCTGCCTGCCTCTGTATGCCACCATCCTCGGCAAGCTACTGGGGCTTGGCATGCTGCTGGCCGAGCTGGCCATCCCGCCTAACCTGAACGCACCCTGGGCACGTGCCGCACGGAATTTCGTGACCAACGCCATTCTGGTGGCCGGTGCCATCGGGCTGCTGGTCCTGACCTTTGTACTGAGCGCCACCATGCTCCCCTCCCCGGAGCTACTCTTGCTGCTGATGGCCGCCACCCTTGCCACGGGGTACTGGAGCTGGCGCCGCTTGGCACGCGTCTACCGGCAAGCCCGCACCGCCCTGGAAAACATGCTCGACAGTTCCACGAGCGACCACGCCAGCGCCGAGCGCCTGCCACACCCGCCCCCACCCAGCACACCCGGCCCGACCGAACTGGGCCTGCACCTGGTGGACACCCTGATCCCGGCCGGGGGCGCCGTGATCGGGAAGGAAGTGCGCACCCTCTACCTGCGCCGCCGCACCGGCGTCACGCTGGTCGGGATCCAGCGCGCCGGCCAACGCCTCGTCAACCCCGCGCCCAGCGAACGACTGCAGGCCGGTGACCAACTCCTCCTGCTGGGCGAGCCCGAGCAGCTCCAACGGGCCTGCCAGCTCCTGGCGCGCCGCCCACCCTGATGTTACTTTATCGGCAGAATCATCCCAAAGCCGGCAGTCCCTTGCCGGCGGCGCAGGTAGTCCGGCCAGCGCGGATCGCGCGTCGTGCGGCGGGCACGGGACTGCCCGCCGCTACGGCACCTGCCACACGGGCGGGTGAGATCCCGTTGCGCGGTCTTTTAACTCCTTGTTGGCCAGTTGTTCCTTCTTGTGTTCAAATCTGATCCTCAGAATCTTGATGATTGCGGCGAGGAAGCAGGCAAACCCTGAGACTGCTGCTCCTATAAAAACACCCCAGATCATGCCCACCGCGAAAGCGTACCGGACGATGCCTGACTCAGCCTTCTGGCTGAAGAGGCTGGAGACGAACTCTGGCGAGACCGTCGCAATCAGGGCGCCAAACGCCCCGCCGACGAGAGCCGACAACAGCGCCCCGACCAGAACGACGACGAAGAATCCGACGGCAGTTTTGATGGCGTTTTCAGTATTCATCAATCCATTTCCTTTCATGGCCAACGTCACGGCTATGCGGCCGGTACGCCGGATGCACCAGCCGGTGGTTCGCCTTTCGAACTGTGAGCGAACTTGATTTTCTCAATCCGAGCCAGCCAATAACCTGGTTTGCGCTTCGCGTGTGCCAAGGCAATGATCAAAATAATTTCGGGCTCAATCGTAAATATGATGCCGTAGGGGAATTTCGGAACAAGACAGCGTCGAAACGGAAAGTGGAGCACGCGAAACCGGAAGGGCATCTCCGCGATCGCCGCAACTTCCGCCTCTACGGTATCGCGGAAACGTCGCCCAAGCCCTGACTGACAGTCCTCGTAGTATTCGACGGCAGCGAGAAACTCTGCGCGAGCATCTGGATCGAATGCCGTGGAGCTCATTCGATGATCCGATTCGCTTCTGCAAACACGTCCGATGCCGGAATCGGTTTCCGCGTTCCCACCTTGTATTCCGCATAGCGTCGTTCCGCTTCCGCGACCCATGCGATATCGACATCCGTGAAGGCCTCTCCACCCAAGGAACGGAGCAGGCGGTCGGCAAGAAAGGCCCTTTCCGCCGCAGGCAGGCCCATCGCCTCATGTTCAACCGTCTCGAGTGTTGCTGGCATTGATTATCTCTCCGCTATGTAATCAGTCTAGCGCAGTTATGGTTGACGCTCAAGGGCGAACGTTCCGCCCCAAACTGCGGGAGTTGGAAGAATGGAAGACTGGAAGGTTGGTCAACCCCGCGCCGGCATGACCAATTCACACACCGCGATTGTAAATACGTCATCAATCACCCATTGATGTTGCATCCCCGCCCGGGAATCGCAGAAC
>CAIOST010000156.1 GCA_903861045.1 uncultured bacterium
CAGGGTTCAGGGTTCAGGGTTCAGGGTTCAGGGTTCAGGGTTCAGGAAAACTTGCCACCGGAAAACATGGTAATACAAGCAAATTTTGCTGATTTTACGAGACACGGTGCGGGGCGGAACCAGCGAAGTGCGGGCGCGGAGCGAGGTGGCGCGAGCGGCTGTTCCTCGCGCGAAAACCTTTGCGCTGGTTGCGCGGCTGGCCGCAGAACTCTACCGTCCGGCGGGCGAGCCCGCCGGGGCGGTGCGCGCGGGGCGCTGGGTGGCGTACACGCTGCCCGCGGGCGGGCCGGGGCTACTGACAGCAGGGCAAGCCGGCCACGCGGTAGAGCAGGCTGGTAGCCAGAAAAAACCGCAACGTTGCGGTTTTTTGGCGACAGGCGTCTGAGGCCGCCGTAGCCCCGGTCTGCGAACAGCGTGTGCGCCCTCCCGCACCATACTCGCTCCGCCCAGGTGGTTTCGCTGAGCCGTTACAAAAATCGTAAACGTTTACGATTTTTCCGGCTTAGGTCCAAAAGAGTTTCTGCGGCTGCGTGTACTGGCGTCGGTACAGAGCTGTAGAAATGGCCAGTTCTCCGACATCATTCTGCGGTTTTGTTGTTTGACTCTTCCCCTGCAACTTGCAAAGATTCGCGCCCTGCTGGAGAAATGACATGCGGCGTGTAAAATGGTTATGGGTCTTTTTGATAGCACTCTTGTTGACCGGTGTGCTGTTCAATGGGCGGCGTTTTTACAACAAACAAGCGTATCCACCCCCTGCCCCATCATTCATTCCCACACACACTCAACCGCAAACCAACAACCCCCGGCGCACGGCGGTGCCAACCCGGCCGACGCCTGCCGTGTCCGCCCCCGCGAAGATCTCTGATCTGACAAAAGCCAAGGACGACCAGGCGTCCGAGCCCTGCCGCATTACCGCCTTACGCGTGGCCGCGCTACATGGCGCCAAAGAGGTACTGCCCGTGGCTCGTGAGCTGGCGCAGACCGGCAAGACCGAAATGCTGCGCATGGCGGCGATTGCCTCGCTCGGCGAGTTGGGTGGCACAGCCGATCAGGAACTGCTGGATGCGCTGACGCATGCTGACGTGCCGTATGTGGCATCTATCGCGACGCAGGCGGCCGCGATACTGAAAAATCGCATGGTGCCAACGCGATAAGTTTGGCAGGTCTGCTCAGGCAGGACTCGACTGCGGCGGCTGCCGGTGGACACGCACGGTCGACGAGGGGCGAGGGTGGGAGCTGGCGCGCGGTTCCTCGCGCGTATTCATTTTCGTTGGTCTCGCAGTTAGCCGCATAAATCTGCCGTCCGGCGGGCGAGCCCGCCGGGGCGGCGTATGCGGGGCGCTGGGTGGTTGACACGCTGCCCGCGGCCCGAGGGCGGGCCGGGGCTACTGACTGCGGTCGAGCCCGCCGGGGCGGCGCGCGCGGGGCGACAGTATATTCAACACCCAACGTCCAAGGGGGAGACACCGGATCCGCCACACGCAGTTCCGTTGGGCGTTGGTTGTTGGATGTTGAGCGTTGGGCGTTGGGCGTTGGATGTTGAGCGTTGGGCGTTGCTGTCCCTACGACCGCCCCCCTTCGCGCCCTTGCGCCTTAGCGTTAGAATCATCGGCAATACCCGTTAGGAGCCAAGCCGGAAAAATCGCAAACGTTTGCGTTTTTTGCGGCTCGGGCAACGCGCATGTAATTCTACGCGGTCGCCATTTTCCGCCACACCCATAGCCACCCTGGCTCGCGCGGCCCGCGGCCCGAGGCGGGCCGGGGCTACTGAACTGCGGGGCGTGCCGGGTCCCTTTATGGTTCGGAACCCTATTTTCTCACGAGCGTCCGCTGCCGTACGGCTTCGAACAGCACGATGCCACCTGCCACACCCGCGTTGAGCGAAGCGATATGGCCGCGCATGGGAATCGCGGCAATGAAATCGCACTTTTCGCGCACTAGGCGCCCGAGCCCTTCGCCTTCGGCACCCACTACCACCCCCATGCGCCCTTTGAAATCAATCTGCGTATAGGGGCGGGAATCTTCGCCCATGTCCAACCCGGCCAACCAGGCACCAGCCTCCTGCAACTCCTTCATGGCGCGCACCAGGTTCACGGTCCGGGCTACACGCATATACTCAGAGGCACCGGCGGACGCGCGCACCACCGCCGGCGTGACCCCCGCGGCCCGGTCTTCCGGCAGGATAATTCCCGACACCCCGGCCGCCTCCGCCGTGCGCATCAGGGCCCCGACATTCTGCGGATCCTCGATATGATCCAGCAACAGCACCAGCGCCTGTGGCTGCTCGCGCACATCATGCAAGACCTGTTCCAGGCTGACGTAGGGATAGCCACCCACCCGCACCGCCACGCCCTGATGGTGGCCACCCGCAGAGAGCACGTCCAGTTCCGGCCGCCCTAGCGCGCGCATCGGAATACCACCGGCCAGCGCCAGGCCCCGCAACTCCGCCACGTCCGGGCTGTCCCGCCCGCCGCTGGGCAACACCACCTCGTACAGATGCCGGCGCTTAGCACGCAACACTTCCATTACCGGACGCCGCCCATACACCCATTCGCCTTTGGTTTCCATCTTATGCCTCATTCCCTGCCGTTATGCGCGGCCCCTGCCACCCCTGCGCCACGCCCAGCACCGCGAGCAACGCCACGCAGGCTGTGTCCGTCCGCAGCGTACGACACCCTAGCGACACGGGCACAAACCCGCGCTGCGCCAACAAATCCAACTCAAAAGCGCTCCAACCACCTTCCGGCCCGATCGCCAGGAGCGGACGCCGCGGGTCGGCCGTGACGCCAGGCAAAGCCGGCACGGGACCAGGGTGCGCCACCAGCCGCCGCGCACCGGGAAACTCAGCCTCCAGGCGATCCTCCACAAAAGGACGGAAGCGGCGCTCCACCTTCACGAGCGGCAGCCGCGTCGTGCCGGCCTGGGTCAACCCCTCCAGCAGCAGCGGCCGGTAATGCGCCTCCTGGATCCAGTGCGTGGCGAAATAGTCGCGCTCCACGCGTGCGGCCGACAGCAGCACGATGCGGCCAACCCCCAGTGCCGCCAATTGCGCCCAGAGTCGTTTCAACACCTTGGGGCGCGGTACTGCCAGCAACAGATCGATCCACGGTTGCGGCGCGGCCTCGTTCAGTGTCACCGCGAGGCGCACCTGCTCCGGCGTGACCGCCTGCAGCGCACCGGTGCCGGCCAGGCCGTTCACCACGCCGACCTGCACCACCTGCCCGACGGTGGCCCGCAACACTTCGCGGATATGCGTGGCCCGCTGATCGGTCAACACGACGTTGCCGTCCGGCTGGCATTCCCATTGTTCGAACAGGATGCGGTTCACACGATCTCGTCGCCCATTTCCACGGTATCCAGATCAATCACGCCGCGAAAGACTTCCTTGGCCGGTCCGGTCAGGGTCAAGCCTGTGCACTGTTTCTCGCGCCAGTCGCCATCCACCAGCAGTTCATAGCCGGCGGTGGTACGCACGCGCACAGGCAGGGTAAAGTCGGCGGTCTCCACCGCCACCACGGCGCAGGCCACGGCGCCCGTGCCGCAGGCGCCGGACTCCGCCTCGACGCCGCGCTCGAACGTACGCAGGCTCATGCGGTTAGGGGCCTTGTACATGACAAAGCTCACGTTGGTGCCTTCGGGTGCAAAGGCCGCATGGCGCCGCAAGGCGCGGCCATCGCGGGCCACATCCACATCGCCGATCTCCGGCACGGGCACCACAAAATGCGGCACGCCGGCGCGGATGAAGTGCCCCTGCCACACGGTCCCATCCACGGGGATCTCCAGATTGTAGCGCCGCTGGTCAGGCTCCGGCATCCAGACGCGCACGCCGTGATCGGTCAACTCCGCATCCATCACACCGCAGCGCGTCTCCATGGTCATGCTGCGCCCGGCCGCGCCGATGGCATGCGCGAACATGGCCACGCAGCGCGCGGCATTGCCGCACATCTCGGCCTCGGCGCCATCGGGGTTCAGGAAGCGCATACGGAAATCCGCCCGTGTGGACGGTTGCACCAGGACCAAGCCTTCGCAGCCGATTCCCGTACGCCGGGTCGCCACCGCCGCCATCAGGATATGATCCTGCCAGGGAATATGTCCATCCCGGTCATCAAACAGGGCGAAATCGTTCCCGGCCCCATGCATCTTGATAAAATTGAGTTTCATGCGTCACGCCCCAATTCCGAACATGCGCAGCATCTGCAAGCGCAAGTCCTCTTTATTCTCCCAAGGCACCTCGGCCCCGCCGCTCACATCCACCAGATCCGCCAAGATACGCAACGACTCATCCAGCAGCAAGTCATCCTTCCCCTTGGTCTCATCCGTGGCCTTGATCTCTTCGCTCAGCATCTTCTGAATCTCACGTTCCGCCAAGGCCAACTGCGTGCGGGCCTTCTTCTCGAGAGGCACAGCGGTGCGTTCATTCAACTCGCGGGCGTGCTGGACCAGTTGACAAAAGGCGATATAGCGGGAGTTGCGCGCCAGTCGTTCGGCCGAGCGGGAACGCAGCGTCGGGAGCCACTTACCCAGATCCCACACGGGCTTATACGGCAACGCCGAGACACAGGTCCAGGGCATGGCATTGGGCAGGCGGTCCTCGCCCAGGTCCATGGTGTCGAAGACCGAGGGGATGACGATATCCGGCCGCACCCCCCGCAACTGGGTGGAGATCCCGCTGATCCGGTAGTAATTGGCGGTGGTCACCTTCAACTGCCCCTCCTTCTCATCGCCGAGCGGCATAATCGTCTGCACCGACCCCTTGCCATGCGTCTGCGGATCGCCCACCATCACGGCGCGACCGTAATCCTGCAGTGCGCCGGCCACGATCTCGGAGGCCGAGGCACTGGTGCGATTGATCAGCACAACCATAGGCCGCCGGAACGCCACCGCCGGGTCCGTATCAGGGATGGGCAGTACATGCACCTGGCGCACCTCGCGCACCTGCACGACGGGTCCACTGCGGATAAAGGCACCGGCCAGATCCACCGCCTCGCGCAACGACCCGCCGCCGTTGTTGCGCAGGTCCAGCACCAGTCCTTCCACATTCTCCGCATTCAACCGCCCGAGAATCTGCATCACATCCTGGGCCGCACTCCGGTAGCCGGGCGTACCGGGGCGCTGCTGCATCGTGCCGTAAAAAGTCGGCAGGCGCACCACCCCCAACTGGCGCACGCGCCCATCTGCGAGCGTCACGCGTTCCACGCGCCCGGTAGCGGCCTGCTCCTCCAGCTTCACTTCATCACGGATCAGATCCACCAGCCGCGTGCTGGCGCCGCTGGGATCGCTAGCCGAAAGGATATGCAAGATCACCTTGGTATCCTTGGGACCGCGGATCTTGCGCACGGTCTGCGACAACGGCATGTGCAACACGCTCTCAACGGGGCCGCTCGCCTGCCCCACGCCAATGATCTTATCGCCGGGGCGTAGCCGGATCTCGCGCGTATCCCGTGCCGCCGGTCCGCCGGGGATCATATCTTCGATCTTGGCCGCGCCGTCCTCGGCGCGCAGTTGCGCACCAATGCCGCAGACCGACAGGCTCATATCGATGTTAAAATCCTCCATCCGTGCCGGCGACATGTATTCGGAGTGTGGGTCGTAGGCATTGGCCACCGCGCCCAGATAGCGGGATAGCACAAACTCGGAGTCCGCGTCCTGCAGGACCACCAGAAACTGTTCATAGCGGCGGCGCACCACCTCCTCCGGCGTCTGTGGTGGCAATTCCGGCACCCCGTTAGTGACCGCGGTCGTTGCCGAACGGTTCGTCGTGCTGCCCTCCGTTCTAACGGCCACCGGTTTCGCGCGCGTGCTGGCCAGCGCATTGGTGCCCATGCTGGCCGGATTGGTCGCCGACAGGGCCTCGAGCTCGCGAGTCACCACATAACTTAGATACTCATTCTTGACGCGCCGCCGCCAGAGATCATCCAACTCCGCCCGATCCCGGGGCCAGGGCGCATCCTTGCGCTTCCACTGGTACTCCTCCGTGAGGGTGCAATCCATCTTGTGCGACAACATGTTGGTGACAAACGACACGCGCTCTTGCACCCGCTGCCGGTAGATATGAAACAGGTCATACGCCAAGGTCACATCGCCGCGCCGCAACAGCGCGCCGATCCGGGACGCTTGCGCCGCAAACGGCGCGATATCCGACTTCAGCAGGTAGCTGTGGTCGAAATCCAGCATGTTCAGGTAGTTGGTCCAAGCGCGTGCCGAAAGCGACTCGTCCAGCTCCAACTGTCGCAGATGCACGGCCGGCAGCATGCGCGCCACCTGTTTCGCCACCTGACCGTCATGCGCATCCGGTGCCAACGGCGTAACCGGCACGGCTCCCGCCACACCCTGGATGGCCCCCCATAGAACCAGCAAGGTAAAAAAGCGAATTACCAGACGCATTACGATCCTCATTCCTGACTACAGGCGACTCGACCAGGAACCCCTATCAGAGCCCCGTCGCTGCCAGCCGCCGTGCCTGTTATCTACCTGTGCCTAAAATGGTAGCCCCAACCGGCATAAAGAGAAAGCAGAAACTTGCCCGAGGGCGCATTGCACCATGGTCTTTTCCTGAAGCGCCACCTAACGCAGGCTGGCTGTAGCAAGGGCTTTGTGGTAACCGCAGATGCCGCTTTTGTGTATGCTAGCAGTGGCGAGGTGTTGGTTGGCAGAGAATTTGGACACGGGCAGGATCTGTGCAGACCATTCATGTTGGCCACAAAAGGCACATAAATCACAAAAATCCGCTTTCTTTTGTGTCTTTTGTGCTTTTTGTGGCTAGATTCCGCCC
>CAIOST010000157.1 GCA_903861045.1 uncultured bacterium
CGCGCCGAATGACGTGGCTGACGACGCCAGTAAGAGACCGGCGGCGACCGTGATCATTGAACCGAGTCGTGTTTTCATCTGCATGCTCCTTATGGCCGCCATGGCGGCTGTTGTGACATCCTTACGTACGTGTGTACCTGCTGTGTTCGTCTTCATCTCTTTCTTTCTCCTGTGTTGGTCAGTGTCCAGTCATCAGTGTCCCCCTTTATCTGATTGCCGATTGCTGATTACTGCCTACTGATTACTGTCTCCTGAACCCTGACCCCTGAACCCTGCCCCCTGTCTCCTGACTGTCACGCCAGCGTGCTGGCGTAGGCCATGATAGCGGCGGCGACGGTCAGAATCGCGATCGCCGCACCCATCTGCTTCACGGGCTTGCCGTGCACCCCGCGCCATTCGCCGCTGATGAGGCCCAGCCCCTGCGCACCCAGAATCTGCATGGCGAAGTAGATGCCGAAGCCGACCGAGCCGCCCATCGGGCCCAGCAGGATCATGCCCTGGAACCAGAGGGCAAAGGCCAGGAAGAGGTTCAGGCCTACGATCAGGGAGAGGCCGAGCTCCCGGGGGTTGTCCTTGATCACGCCCCAGCTCCCCTTGCGGAACATCAGGAACGCCGGATAGACCACATTGACCAGGCAGCCGAGGCCCATGCCGAGCGCCCACACCGCGAGGGACGCCGGCCACTCGCCCGCGCCCCGCTCCAGCATCGCGCCCCGGATCGGACCCTGGCTGTACACAAAGGCGAAGGCAGGCCCGACTGAGCAGAACCCGGAGATCACGCACATAATCAGCCCGCCGAGGAATCCTCCGGATTTCTCGGCCTGCTTGTTGAGCATTTTGTCGCGCCCGAAGCCAGCCAGGGCGACCAGAACCACCCCGCCGAGCATCAGGACGGTGGCGAGGAGAATGGTCAGCCCGGCTGGCGAGTTGAGATCGGCGGCCTGCTGGAACATGCCGCTGCCCTTGAAGACCATCGGCACGATCACGCCCAGCGGGATGCCGACGCCGCTGAGGATGCCGAAGCTCAGCGAGGCGCCGATGCGCACCAGGCTGATGCCCAGCAGGACATTGCCCACGCCCCAGGCCAGCGAGAAGAGGTTGGACTTGATGATGACCGCCGTGTCGACGCTCCGGTACGCCTCGACCGCGTGCGGGCAGAACAGGAGGGTGATCGCCCACGGAAGGAAGAAGAGCCCGAACAGCATGCCGGGAAACCAGCAGTGCTCGAATTTAAAGTTTTTCTGCAGCTTCATCGGCCAACTGAGTGCGCCGGCTGATGAACCGCCCAAACCCGCCACAATGATTCCAGACAGCAATGCCATAGTCAACCTCCTCATGCGGGCAGAACCCGCAACCCTCACCCCGACCCTCTTTCAGAGGGCGAGGGAGAGGGCAACAACTTGTTTTGATCACTGTTCCGAGGCCGTAAGGCACTTACCCGGAACCCTTTTTTCGATCATTCTCCGCACTTTGTAAATCGCTCCCAGAACACCGGCCGTGTCGCCCAGTCCGGAAGCCACCACCTCGCACGTGGTCAGCCCCTTGAAGAGCAGCCAGCAGTTTTCCGTCATCGTCCGGTTGATGGTGTCCAGCACCCAGCCGCATTGCTCCGTCAACCCGCCTACGATCACGATCTTCTCTGGCTGCATGGTCAGCACGATGTTTCCGCAGAGCCTGCCGAGCAGAACCGCTACGCGCTGCAGAATGGCCGTCGTAACAGGATCGCCTTTGGCCGCAGCCTCGAAGACCATGGGAGATGTGACGGACAATGGGTCGTTGCCACACAAGTCTCGGAGCACAGTCTCTTTTCCTGCGGCAACCGCTTCACATCCATATTCCGCGATACCGCCGCCGCAGACCATTGTGTCCACGCAGCCCTTGGCGCCGCATTTACAGGGACGCTCGTCATCACTGACCCGCGAGTGACCGAACTCCGGGAAAAGATTGTTGGGATATTCCTGGGCCTCGCCGTCGATCACCACGCCCGCGCCCAAGCCGGTGCCCCAGGTCAGCACGGCAAAGCGCTTGCAGGCCGTGCCCAGACCTGCCCAGCACTCACCCCACGTGGCCATCACCGTGTCCACATCCG
>CAIOST010000158.1 GCA_903861045.1 uncultured bacterium
ACATAAACAAGGATGCGCCCGGAACTGCGGAAGATTGGGGGGTGGCTGCTTGGAAGGCTGGAGAAAACGCGGAAACAAGCAGTCTCCTGCGAATCATAGGATGGTGCGCCACATCAAGCGGTGATTGAGAAATTTATTCCAGACCGCAGGTGCAAATCGACCATGCTGACGCGGGGGTTCCCAATCTTCCAGCCTTCCATTCTTCCAACTCTCGCAGTTCTGGGGGATGCGCCCGCAGTTCCGGGAACCATGCTTGCCGCTTGCCCTCGAGACAGCGCCGGATTATAGTATCCGCCATCTTGTTGTTAGACTCGTTCAAGGAGAAACCAATGCCGCTTACGCGCTGGGTCACGCTACTTTCCGTGCTGAGTCTCCTCTCCACCATATGTCACGGCAAGGACAATCCGCCCGCGCCGCCGCGTCCCCGGCCAGTCGCCACCAACCCGCCTGCCGCCAACACGAAAGCGCTGGCGCCGACGACGCCCAGGAACCCGGGCGTGACGCCGGAGCCCGCCGCCCCCCGTCCGGCAGAAACCACTGCGGCGGCACCGCTGACGCCAGAGTCATTCGACACCGCCCTGCAGAAAGTAGTCGAGGCCGAAAACGACGCCGATTTCAACGAAGCGCTCCGCTTAGCCCGGGCTATGAAGGATGCCTACAAGGGCGCCGAGCAGCAGGAGACCATCAACAAACTCCTGCCGCGACTCAATGCGGAGAAGAAGGAAGCGGTCCCCCTCGCCACCGCCCTGCGCAATTTCCTTTCCGGACAAGCCCAATATGTGGATGCGGCGGAAGAGAAGTTCGCCGAATCGCCGGAAACCGCGGGCATCATGCTGCGCAAGGCCCTGCGCACCGAAACGGATGACAATGCCCTGCTCATCGCCAAGCGCCAGATCGGCCTGCGCGACACCAACGCCATCCCCATTATCGTGGAACAGCTGCGCACACGCAAATCCCCGGCGCTGCTGGAATACCTGGGCTACGGCGTGCGCACCATGCAGGATCAGCTCAATTCCGATTTGATCGCATCGTGCTACCAAACCTTCCTCGCCCGTACCAATAGTGCCCGCCACGATGCCGTCTCCATCCTGGATCTCATCTTCCGGACCCGCTGCCAGGGCAACACGACGACGTTCAACACCCTGGTGCAGGACCCCAACGCTGCTACTACGCTGCGTACCTTTGTCGAAACCAGCATCCTCTCCGCCAACACCACCAACCGGCAGTGGCTCTGCGAATTCGGCTCGGCTTTTGCCGGTCTGATGTGCGGCGCCCGTGGCCAATACTACACCGACACGGAATTCGGCACCCTGGCCCTTACCGCACTGGACCCGCTTATCCGTTTGGAAAACAATAAATTCCCGCTGCCGGAGAATCGCCAGCAAAATCTCTCGGTGCGCTGGACCGGCCAGATCGACATCCCCACGGAGGGTGACTATACCTTTGTCGGCACCGCGAACCCCCGCGGCACCCTCGCCATCAACGGCCAAGTCATCCTCACCAGCACAGACGGCAAAGTGACCGAAGGCAAGATCCGCCTGCCAGCCGGCCTTCAGGCACTTGTCGTAAATTACACCCAGACGACCACACCTGGCCCAGGAATCGAAATCAAATGGAGCGGTCCTGGCGTTCCGCTGCAGTACCTCGCCAATAATGTGCTGCGCACCACGCCGGCCCCGGAATTCCTCCCCCCCCTGGAGGCCGCCGTCCGTAACCTGACCTCAACTAACTGGCCCGATGCACGTACAGCCCGCGACGTCCTCGCCAGAGCCTATCAGACCGGCTGCATCTACCTCCGCGACGCCCTCGTGAATAAGGGTGACGAAATCGCCGCGGCCGCCGCCCTGCAACTCCTGAGCCAGGATGACCCCCGCACGCCCGCCCTGCTGCTACAACGCATCGAACAAGCCCCACGCGCGCCGACCCTGACCAGCCTGACCGCCACCCTGTGTGACTTCTCGCGGCGCTTCGACACCCCCCTCCTGCAGCGCCTGCAGAAGGCCGTCCAACAGGACACCAACGGCGCCATCCCCCCGCAGACCGCCGCGCTCTGCGCCTTCCTGATGAATGGCTGTACCAACGACAGCGCCACGTTCAATGCTTGCCTACAGGATCCTGGGGCCAGCGCCCAACTGCAAGCCTACCTACAGCGCGCCCTGATCTCCTCCAACGAGGAATCCGTCATCCGCGCCTGCACCTATGGCCCCCCCTTCGCCCCGCTGCTCCCCGGCCTGCGCGGCCGCTACTTTGCTGGTGTCCAGTTCGACCAATTGCGCCTGGAACAGCTAACCGCCGCCCTGAACTTCAGCCAGGCCTATCCCGCCTATCCCACCAAATGGGAAGGCGAGGTCTCCGCGCAATGGACAGGTTTCCTGCAGATTGATACCCCCGGGACCTACGACTTTTTTGCGATGGCCGACAGCCCCATTACGCTCTGGCTCGACGATAAGCTGGTGGTCACGAGTAGAACCTGGGAGGAACTAAAAGGGAGCGTGGCGCTTAGCCGCGGTCTGCACAAGCTACGGTCAGAATTCCAGTGGGCCGGTGGCAACCAGCGCATGCAGCTTGCCTACAGCGGCCCCAACACACCTAAGCAACTGCTGGGCGGCAGCGCCCTGCGCACACCGCTCTGGGCAGAGAACCTGGCGCAACTGACGCGCTCCGTAAACACCCTGGCAACTACCAACCTGACAGATAAACGCGCGGCCCGTCTCGCTGTACCGGCGGCCGGCGACTGCGGCGCACTACTCCTGCGCAATGCCGTCCGCTACAAGCCGGACGCCGTGGCGCTGGAGGCCGCCCAGCTCCTGGCCAGCCTGAACGATCCGGAAACCGCGGCCTTGCTCATCACGCGCATCCGGCAGGCACCCACAGCCCCCGTCGTGCCAGCCTTGTTGGAATCGCTGCGGGATCTGGCCGCCTTTATCCCGGCGGAACCCGTGGTACCCCTCCTGGAAACGCTGACCAAAGACACCGCCTTTCAAATGACGACGGATGCCAGCATCCTCTGCCTGGTGCTGGACCGTACCTGCCTAGGCCAGGCCGAGCGGTTCAACCAACTCATGAGCAACGCCAAGGCCTACGAGCTGTTGCGCGACTATGTCAACAAGGCCATTGAAGCCCGTGACGAAGCCACGCTGGTACGCGTGGCCTGTTTTGGCGCCCCGTTTGTCCCACCGTTGCCCGGCTGGCGCGGCCGCTACTACGCCGGCCAATACTTTGATGCCCTCGCACTGGAAAAGTTGGATGGCGCCATCATGGTCGGCAATCGTCAGATTACGCTGCCCGGCGGAAAACAGGACGACCTCTCCGTGCGCTGGGATGGAATCCTGCCGATCCGGCAAGCTGGCACCTACACCTTCCGGCTGGAACCATCCCCGCAAGGCGAACTGCGTGTTGACGGCAAGCCCGTGCAGTTCGATAGCCGCACCCTAACCAACGCCATGGCCCTGAGCGCCGGCCCCCATCGCCTCCAAACCACCCTGCAACAACAATCCGGCAATTACAGCATCACCCTGTACTGGAGTGGTCCAGGCCTGCCCCAGCAACCCCTCGCTGCCGGCGCGATGCAAACCCCCGTCTGGCAAGCCGAAGCCCGCCGCATCCCGGCCACGATTGCCATGCTGACCACCACCAACCTACTGGAAAAGCGGACGGCCCGACTGGCCCTCACCAGCGCCGGCGAGTTCGCCAACTTTTCCTCCACCAAGCCCTGCGCGATCAACCGGACGCGATTGCCAAGGAGGTCGCCAGGATCCTTGTGGATCGCAATGATAGCAGCGCCGCGGCACTCCTGCTGGCACGCCTCCGTAAAGCGCCGGAAGCGCCCAGCGTGCCGGACCTGCTGAACGCCCTGCGCGAATTGGCGGCCTACATCCCGGTGGAGGCCGTCACGCCGCTGCTCGATAGCCTCGCCAAGGATACAGCCTGCCAAATGACCACGGACGCCTGCATTTTGGGCATCGTGCTGGAGCGCACCTGCGGCGGAAACGCCGAGAAGTTCAATCAACTGCTGCAAAACGCCAAGGCCTACGACCAGTTCCGGGCGTACGTACGCACCGCCTGCGAGGCGCGCGACGAGGCCGTACTGGTCCGCGCCGCCTGCTTCGGCGCCCCCATCACCCCTGCCCTGCCCGGACTGCTGGGGCGCTATTATGGCGGCGTCTACTTTGACACGCTCATGGCGGAGCGCCAGGACCCGACCGTGGGCTTCTACCATACGTTCACCCCACCTAACCGGGCCGAGGAAACCTCCGCTAAATGGAGTGGCACGCTGCTGATCACCCAGCCGGGCAATTACACCTTCTGGTACACGGTTAACCCATCCGGCGAATTGCGCATTGACGGCAAGCCGGTCCTAACCAGCCAGAGCCGCCAACTGAGCACCAATGTGGTAGCCCTAACCAGCGGGCTGCACCGCATCCAAGCGACGGCCCAAAACGCCGGCGGCGTCCCGGAAATCAGCCTAGCCTGGACGGGCCCAGCGATCCCGACCGCGACCGCCATCCCCACCAGCGTCCTGCGCACCCCGGTCTGGCCGGCGGACGCGACCAGCATCATCCAGGCCATTGCCAAGCTGAGCTCGACCAACCTGCTGGAACGCCGCGCCGCCCGCAGCCGCCTCCTAACCGCCGGCGAGTATGCCAACCTCTTCCTCTGCCATGCCATCCGTCATCTGCCGGACGCCACGGCCAAGGAGGCCGCCCAACTCCTCACCGAGCGTAATTGCGACGAGGCCGCCCCGCTGCTGGTGGCCCGCCTGCGCAAAACACCGGATGCGCCCATCGTGCCAGCCTTGCTGGAATGCACACGCGAACTGGTCGCCACCATCCCCCCGGAAACGCTACCACCCCTGTTGACCGCGTTGACGGCGGACACCAAACTAGCCATGCCCGTGGAAGCCAGCCTGCTCTGCTTCGTCCTCGACCGTACCTGCAATGGCAGCGCGGAAGCGTTCAACCAGCTCCTCAAGAACCCGCAGGCCTACACCACACTCAAAGCGTACCTGGGAAAAGTCTGCGAGTCCCGCGAGTCGGCTGTACTGCTGCGCGCCGCCTGTTACGGCGCACCTTTTATCAAACCCGTGCCCGGTTGGCAGGGGCGCTACTACGCCGGACAGTCGTTTGACGAGCTCGCCGTGGAGAAACTGGACGGCGCCATTAGCATCGGCAACCGGCAGTTGACCCTGCCCAACAGCCGGCAAGACGACTTCTCCGTACGCTGGAATGGCGTACTCCCCATCACCCAGGCCGGCACCTACACCTTCTGGTTCGCCCCCAACCCGCTAGGGGAAGTGCGCATCGATGGCAAACCCGTGGTGTTCGATAGCCGCACCCAAAGCAACGCCATGGCGCTGGCAGCCGGTCCCCATCGCATTCAAACCACCCTCCAGCAGCAAGCTGGCGGCTATAGCATCAACCTGAGCTGGCGTAGCCCGGGTATGCCGACACCCACCCTGCTAACGGCCGAAGCCCTGCGCACCCCCCTCTGGCCGACTGAAGCGCAGAAGCTGCCTGCTGCCATCGCCAAATTGACCTCCACCAACCTCGCCATCCTGGCCGAGGCCAAAGGCACGCTCCTGGCCGGCGGGGATGCCGGACTGCTCTTCCTGCGCAGCGCCCTGCGCGAGCAGGCGGATGATGTCGCCACTCGGGCTGCCATGATCCTCGCTGAACAAGGCGATCCCGCCGCAGCCGACCTCATCCTGCAGCGCGTGCTGGCCCTGACCGACAAGACGCAGGCACGCAACCTGGTGAGCAGCCTGCGACTCGTCGCCAAGGCAATCACCCCGCGCCACCTCCCCGCCCTGCTGGCCGCCATGCAGAAAGACACCAAGTGCACCATGGTGCCGGAAGCTGCGGCGCTCTGCGCCATCTTCGAGGCCACCAGCCTGAAAAATAAAACCGCCTTTGGCACCCTGACCGGCAACCCCAAGGCCGCCGACCTGTTGCAGACCTACGTGACCACCGCGTTGGCCGCCGCAGATCGCAACACCATCATGCTGGCGATGGAGTTTGGCTCGCCATTTGCACCGTCCCTTAACGGACTACAGGCGCAATTCTATGAAGGACGGCAAAGTGCGCGACTGGCCGCCGAGCGTCGTGACAGTCAAATTGCCGTGTCGAATCGCCAGTTCCCCCTGCCCGGCAACCGGCAGGATGACATCGCCGCGCGCTGGACCGGCTCCCTGAGCGTCACCCAGACGGCCGACTATGTCTTCCACCTGTTGGCTGATCAGGGTGCCACCCTGAACCTGAACGGACAAAACCTGATGACCAGCACCGGCTGGACGGAGCAGACGGTCACCAACAAACTGGCCGCTGGCACCTATCCGGTGCGCGTGGACTGGTGGCAAAGTAGCGGCAATGCGCGTGTCGAACTCTACTGGACACCCCCCGGTGGGACTAAGAAGCTACTAGCCGGTCCGGCCTTGAGCGCGCCCATGACCCGACCGGAACAGGATAAACTAGCGGCCTTGGTGGACTCACTGGCGGCGGCCAATGCGCAGCAACTTATCGGACTCACCAACCAGATTGCCGCGTACGGCGCCTGCGGCAGCATCTTCCTGCGCCAAGCCGTGGCGAACAGCACCAACACCAACGTGACCATGCGGGCCGCGGCCTGCCTCGCAGGCCAACGTTGACGCCCGCGTGGGCGACCTGAGCTGCCTGCGACTGCAAAGTGAGCCGAAATTCCCCATAGCACGCGAATTGCTGCGCCCGCCACTTGGATCAACCTAGAACCGGAAAGTTGAGCATCTCTTTGGCTGTACGAATCAGGTGCCGCAGCAGACCACACACGGCAGCGCGGAGGTGCTCCCCGGTGGGCTGGCCCTGCCGGAAGCTTAGATCTGCGAGAGAAAGGAAGCAGCTACATTCAACAAGCAAAAGGAATGGCGCGAGGTCAGGCCGCAGCGGCCACACCTTGCGCCGCTCCTTTTGCTTTGATTTTATCGCTTTTTAGCTGCTCACTCTGATCTTCCCGTTCCGGCAGCACAAGGCCGCCGGGGACGGCAGGCAGACGCTCACCGGCAGAACGCCTGAAACCGGCAATCATCTGTATGTCCGTGCATCGTGTGCTTAAGGCGCGTTCGTCAAAAAAAGAATGACTGTGCAACAGATCAGCACGGACAGTTCCAAATGGCTTCGCGATCCCACGTTATAACAAGTTGCCCACGCGTGGATTATAGGCCAAATGGAAGTTCAAGTTACGGGTCTTGGATCAACGAATTCTACGTGGCCATCCCGTAGCGTTGCTGCCTTACTCGGCGATGGTCAACCCTTCCGTGCCGGTGCGGGTCGGCAAGGCCGGGAGTTCCCGTGCCAGCAGATCTATGCGCTGCCAGCGGCCGGAACGCCAGCGCCACCAGAACCCTACGGCCAGACACCACACATAAACCGTCAGCCACAACCACGCCGCCTGTATCCCCAGCCCGTAGTGAAAGACCACCCATTCGCCGGGGATCCAGACCAGCCAGCCGAACACCAGCATATACAGGAGGATAAACCGCGTATCCCCCGCGCCTTTCAAGGCCCCAGAAATAACGATATTCACGACATCAAACATGCCCCAAATCGCCATCATCCACATCATCGGTTTGCCGGCCTCCACCAGTTGTGCCACGGAATAGCTGGCATCTGGTGATCGAAAAAGACGGTAGTAGCCTTCCGGAAAGCAGACAAAGCTAAGCCCCGCCAGCAGCATATACACCCACCCCAGGCGCAGGGCGGTCCAACCGGCACGCGCGGCGCTGACATGCTCGTGACGCCCCTGATACTGCCCCACCAGAATAGAGGCTGCAATACTGATGGCTAGCAGCGGCATGAAGGCCACGCTATTGATACTCAGACCAATGTTGCTGGCGGCAAAGGAGAGCGGGTCCAGACGGCCGGTCATGAGCACAAAGCAGGCAAAAGCCCCCACATCCACCAGTAAATGCCCACCGGCAGGTGCGCCATAGCGCAGCATACGCAACATTAAAGGGAGATCCAGCGCCAGCGCCCCCCACCCCAGGCGGCGCGTCATGGGATCGCGTAGAAACAGCACGATCTGCACCACTGGCGGCACAAAGCCGGCAATCGAAGTAGCCAGGGCGGCACCGGTAATCCCCAGCCGGGGGCAACCGCCATGCCCGAAGATCAGCAGATAATCGAGCACAATATTGAGCAGGCAGCCGCCCACGCTGCTCAGTGTATTGGCCAGCATGCAGCCACGCCCCGTAAAATAGCCGCCTATGGCCGCCGCCAGCGGCACCGATACCCCTGCCACCATCAGGATCCAAAAGAAACGAAACTCCTCCTGCAGCACCTCCGGGGCATGCCCGCTCAGTCGCATCAGCCAAAACCCAACCGGTATGAGCGCCACGATCAGCGGCCAGGAAAACAGCGCCAACCAGAGCCCCTGGGCCGTCGCCCGCACGCACCCGGCCTGATCCTTGGCGCCATGATACTGCGCCACGAAGGTACCCGCATACCCTGCCAGCGCCTGAAAGAAGCAGATCAACGTAAAAACCAAAATCCCCGCCGGCAAGGCTGCTTGGATCGAAACACTACTGTATCGCGCCAGAAAAATGCGGTCGCAAAACTGCATGATCGTAAACGTACCCATGCTCAAGAGCAAGGGGTACGCCAAACGTACCATCTCCCGATAGCCACCGGGCCGACCACTATTTCGTTCACTCGCGTGCATACCAACTGGCTTCCCCCGGCAGAATACCTTGGCCAGCAGCGCTGAGCAACCCGCAACTAACGTCTTTCGCCTTCCACCTGCGCCGCAGTAATGTCATAATGATAACGATTTTAAAGCACTCCTGTGCTTCGCCACCGCCAACGTCCTATTTATTATTCCCATGAGCAACAGCGCCAGCAAAACCATTCGCTTCCACGGTGACGACCTGCTGTTGGAGTTGGCCGACCGGTTGCTCCATCAAGGGAAGATCACAGAAACCCAACTGGGTGAAATCCAGAACCGCACGACGCTGACCGGCACGCCGCTAGACCAGTTGCTCCTGAGCGAGAAGCTGGTGGACGAAAAGACCTTTCTGACCGAAATGTCCACTCTCAGCGGCATCCCCTTCCACGACATTGGCGAATTCCGCATCGAGCAGTCGGTCGCCGACCGGGTCACCGCCAAGGTGGCCCTGCGGCATGGCATCATGCCGCTCGCCGACCACCAAGGCATCCTCACCCTCGCCACCTGGCGCGTACCCAATCTGGCCACCGTAGATGGCCTGCGCATGGTGCTCGATGCCCCGCTAGAATGGATTCTCTGCACCGAATCCGACGTGCGTATGTCCCTCACGCACTTCTACGGCTTGGGCGCCGAGACCATCGACCAGCTCATCGCCGAAACCGAGGAACACGATGACGATGCCGCCGCACAGGACATCGCGGCGCATACCCAGGAAACCGGTATGGTCCGGTTCATCAACCTGGTCATTGCCGAGGCCATCCGTCTCGACACCACCGATATCCACATTGAACCGTTCGAAAATAATCTGCGCCTGCGCTACCGCATCGACGGCATTCTCCAAGAGATCCCCCTCCCCAAAGGCGTGGAGCGCGTGCGCCGTTCTGTCAGTTCCGCCGTGAAGATCATGGCCAACATGGACATTGCCGAGCGCCGCAAGCCCCATGACGGCCGCATCAAAGTGCGCTGCAGCGATCACGACTTCGACTTGCGCGTCTCTGTCCTCCCCACCACCCACGGCGAAACCTGCTGCCTGCGTATTCTCAACCGCAAATCCACCTCGGCGGAACTCGAGTCCCTCGGGCTCTCCCCCAATCAACTCCCCAAGATCGAGAAGCTCACCGAACTGCCACATGGGGTTATGCTCCTGACCGGCCCGACCGGCAGTGGCAAAACCACCACGCTCTACGCCATCCTCGCCCGCATTAACAAATCCGGCGTAAAAATCATCACCGTGGAAGACCCCGTCGAATACCAGATGTTCGGCATCAACCAGATTCAGGTGCACTCCAAGATTGACCTGACCTTTGCCAGCGCGCTGCGCTCCATCCTGCGACACGACCCGGACGTCATCCTGATCGGCGAAATCCGCGACTCGGAAACCGCGGACATTGCGGTACGTTCTTCGCTCACCGGCCATCTGGTGCTCAGCACGCTGCATACCAACGACGCCCCCAGCGCCATCACCCGCCTGACGGACATGGGCGTGGAACCCTACTTGATCGCCTCGTGCGTGGAAGGGATCATTGCCCAGCGTCTCGTACGCCGCGTCTGCCAGCACTGCCGTGACCCGTTCCAACCGCCGGAACCCATCCTGCGCGAAATGGCCGCCAGTTATCCGGAGCGCCTCGCCAACGCCGCCTTCGCCCTCGGCCACGGCTGCCCCAATTGCAGCTTTACCGGCTACCGCGGCCGCACCGCCATCACCGAAGTCATGATCATGACCGATCCCCTACGCGCACTGGTGGTGGACCGCCGCCCCGCCAACATCATCAAGGACCTGGCGCTGCTGGAAGGCATGGTCACCCTGCGGCAGGACGGCTGGCTGCGCGTCATCGAAGGGCGCACCTCCGTGGACGAGGTCATGCGCGTGGCCGGCCGGATGGAATAGGTTTCAAGGGTAAAGGATGCATGACCACCAGCCACCAACGACGCGGCCTGACCCTGCTGGAACTAATCACCGTGATGGCCATTCTGGCCATCCTTATTTCGCTGGTCATCGGGCTGGGGCGCTACGCCGACACCCTGACGCGACGCCATCAGGCCGTGGCCGAAATCGGGCAATGGCAGGAGGCCCTGCATCAATATTACCAGGCACTCGGCGAATACCCCACCAACCCATGTACCGGCAGCGTCTCCAACTTGCTAGTGCTGCGCGTGCCGATCGGTGGCGCGGCCTCCAATCAGGTCTTTGTGACGTTTGGTGAGAAAACCTCCCATGCCGGACAACTACCGCAACTGGACCCCTGGGGCGCGCCCTACCAATACCAAGCCCCGCCCGACGCACACCCGCAAAGCTACGACCTCTACTCCTACGGACCCGACCGGCAAGGAAACTCTTCCGATGATTTGCGCTGCCAACCGTAAAGCCTTTACCCTGACCGAACTCCTGGTCGTGATCACCATCATATCCATCCTGCTGGGAATGCTCTACGGCGCCATCCGCACGGTCAGCCGCTACAGCCGCGAAACCATCACGCGCGGCGAACTGGCCAATATCGAGGCCGCCTGGAAAAACTACTACGACTACTACCACTCGTGGCCCACCAACGGTGTTGGAAATAGCAATGCCGACCTAGAATTTGAACTCGACTTCACCATGGCACGCATGCTGCAAGGCTTTGCCACCAACGGTCTGAATCAAGACAACGTTCCCTTTCTCGACCTGACACGGTTTGAGAAAAGCGATGCCCCTGCCCCTATCAATGCCTGGGGCGCTAATGGCGGACAGCGCTACTCCTTCAAACTCGATGTCGACGGCGACAATACACTGACGGTCAAAGACAATACCGCGAGCGGCACCAACACCATCTTCCGTCGCGTGGCCGTCTGGACACGCAACCCAGAACGCCCTGGCGTCATCATCGGCAGTTGGCAGCAATGACGCATATTCGACCAAATAGGTTATCGTGCCATCCAGCGCCAGGTAGGGCGGGGCCGCCGGACCCGCCGCAACCGTGGCACGCGCTGCCCAAATCCGACCGGACGCCCCCGCCCGGCGCACGGCCGCCACGGGGTTGCGCGTGGCGCAAACGCGCTTTTAGCATCATCGAAGTGCTGGGCGTGCTCCTACTTCTGGCCATCCTATTTACCATCACCGGCTCGGTCATCGGCACCGTGCAACGCAAGGCCCAAGCCAGCCGCGCCCGGGCCGATGCCAACGCCCTGGTGCAGGCCGTACTCCACTATCGGCAAGTATACGGTGAATGGCCACCCTACGAAGATGCACTCACCCTCGCCTCCTCTCCCTATATACCCGGCATCGGCGGTTACACCAACCTCTTCCCCTGGCTCAATCTACCGGCATCCAGGATCGATCAGTCAGACATTTTGTCTGCGCTGGCCCCCAACAGCCCCCACAACCCCCGCGGCATTCTCTTTCTCACCATCCCCACCGATGCCCTCATCCAAGGGCGGTTGGTAGATCCCTGGGAACAGCCCTATCTCCTGGTCATGGACGCGCAGCAGCAACCATTCGCTATCCAAGACCTCGCATTCTCCAACCTCCCCGCCTTCGCTATCTCCGCCGGCGCGCCAGTGGCCAATCCAGACCCAGACAACTGGATCTTTTCCGCGGGGGTGCGGCCATGAAGCAGAGATCAGAGATCAGCCATCAAAAATCAACCCGCGCTTTTACCATGATCGAGCTGATCAGCGTGCTGGCCATTGCCGTGGTGCTGCTGACGATCTTACTGGGCTCCTACGCTGGCTGGACACGGGCCCGCAGCATCGATGTGGCAGCCAATCTGGCGGCCGCCGTACTCGGCCACGCCCGCGAAACCGCCATCACCCAACTGGTGGCGACACGCGTGACGTGGCAAAACCTTGCCCCCCCCGGCCGGCCGGAACGCGGATCTATGGCGGTTTATACCAACGACACCGTGCTGATCGCCCCCACCAACACCCTCCCGGCGGGCGTTTGCTTCAGTAACACGACCGCACAAGCGCTCGTATTCCTCCCGGATGGCGGCTGCCGGATCTCCGAGCCGGACAGTAACAACTGCGCGCGCCTATTCCTCACTACCTCGGCCGGCGCGGCCGCCCGCCCGCTGACCCGCATCATTGAGGTCAACCAGCTTACCGGCCGTATCCGCGTGCATCGGGAGGACGAGCCGTGAACCAAGCACAACGGGCTTTTACCCTAATCGAAGTCACGCTCGCGGTCGTCGTCATCACCATGGGGCTGCTGGGACTTTTCGGGCTGGGGCAACTGGCCATGCATAACGCCAAGGCCTTGGAAGACGACACGCGTTCCGCCCTGCTAGCCGAAGACGTCTTTGCCACCCTGCGCAGCTACTCCGAAACATTATGCGCCAGCAACAATCCGGCACTCTGGGCGGCCTTCTGGACCGCTTTCGCCGACCCCGACCCCGACCGCAGGACCGACCTGCCGCTGACGCTGGCCCATGCCACCTGCTTCGCCAACCAAGACGACAACACCATCTCGACCGACGGGGAACACACCCTGCACCTTCTTTCGCGGCCGGAAACACGTGGCTATGACCTCAAGATTCCAGAATGGAGCGCCCGCTGGTCGCTCCACCTGCAATTCCCTGATATAACTAGCCCCCTCGGCACCAACCTTGTTTACATAACGCTGCGCGTAAAACCAGGCCTGCAGGGCGAACCCGGTACCGCGCGCACGTATTACACACATCTGTCGGAGCACGGTACGCTACCATGAATACCGACTTTACCATCCAACGCGCGATGGGGCGGGGCCGCCGGACACCTGCCACACTACCTGCGCAACCGGCGGGTCCGGCGGCCCCGCCCTACCAGCCTGCTGGAACAGCTTGGCTATCCCCCACGCCTAATCGATCGGCGCAACCGGCGGGTCCGGCGGCCCCGCCCTACCAGCCTGCTGGAACAGCTTGG
>CAIOST010000159.1 GCA_903861045.1 uncultured bacterium
CACTGTTTGTGATTGGGGCTGCACGAAGAGCACGGGGGACGGCATGTCCGCGTGCGCGGTCCAGTCAAGGTGGCGGCGCACCTGGCCTTCGGCCTGCTGGTTATCGCCGCCGAGCAGATGCTCAGGATGATCGGGTAGCGCTTCGTCGGTTACAGGGCCATCGAAAAGCCCGGTTTCGAAAGCCGGAAAAGACGAAGTCTGCCAAAAAACGGCCATTTTCCGGCCTTAGGACCTCTGAATTCACCTCGCTTTATTTAGCATACACAAAAGCGACTTCTGCGGTACCCACAAAGACCTTACGCCCAGCCAGCCTGCGTAAGGTGGTGCTTCAGGGAAAGCCAACCATGACCCGTGGGCGCATCCCTGTTCCCCTTGCTTTGCGTGGTAGTGTTGTAGGCCGCAACCCCGATTGCGGCCCATTCCAAGGCCGGAACCGGAGTTCCGGCCCACCGAACGCAACCTTGTAATGAAACAGGGATGCGCCCGCGCCCGTCGTCGGCAAAAAATTCCCTTGGCAGGTGTGACCCTTATTTGGTAGCTTTCACCGTTCACAGAGCCGGATTCTGCCTTTTGGGTGTTTTCCGGCGCTGTGAGGTGTGCGTTTCAGGTTGGAATACGCGCGCCCCGGTATCGGTTTTGCGACCGGGGAATCGCAAAACAGGACACCGGCGGCAGTGGAGATTGGGTAGAAGGAGTTACGATGAGAACGATGTTTGCGAAAAAGTTGTCCAAGTGGGTAGCCATGATGGCGGCTGTGCTGCTGAGTGCGGTGGGCGCGCGAGCACAGTATTTGCCAATAAATGATTATGTTAGTGGGCAAAACACCACCAACCACATGCATGTGTGGGGCGCGTTCTTCCTTCATAACGGCTCGGGGCCTTTCATTGATCCTCTGCCGCCGTGGTTGCAGGTAACGGGTCCCGGCCTGGGCCCCACGAACGGTGTTGTTGCCTTTGTGACGAATGAGGCACCGGTCTACACATTGGAAAACCTCGGTGGTGCTACTCCTTACTATATAGATGACGAGGCTCCGAATAACTTCCTGGACACATATCCCGGGCAGCAGCCCAGTGCAAACACCAATTTGCCACTATGGGGTACCTACTACACCTATTTCCCCACTAATCAACACTGGTACGGTATTGACAGTTTTACCGTGTCACCCAGTCCTTTATTCGTATTATCTCCGAATCTCATCGTGACCAACATTATGGACCGCCCGGTCGCCACGGCCAATGCCGTATTCGTGGGCGACGTGAATCACTGCGCTAATGTAATGAAAACCGGTTCGGTCGCGATTGTCGCGTTTGATTGGGACAACCTGCCCTTGACCAACGATCTGAAATCGGGACTAACCTACAAGTTTACGAGCGGGGCGTACACCCAGAACACCACACTGGGTCTGGCTACGTTGACCAACAATCAGCTCTATATTGATGTCACGAATGCACCGCCGCTTCCGCAGATGACGAACATCACAATCACCGTTCAAGTGCGCGACGAGTCCGTCCGGCCGCTCATGTACGGCAATGGTACGGTCTACACCAACGACTCGGGCGCTAATAACACTAACGACTTCACCAACCTGGTCGTCAATGTCTATTACATCTACCGTAACAACCTCTTCGCCGGCGGGCAAAGTAAGACACAGGATGTGCTGGCGTACGGTTACGCCGATCTGACCAACTCCCCGCCGACGGCGCTGACGGATTGGACAATCGGTACCCCGCCCGCGGCTGGTATGGTTACGCTGACGAATCTTGTGCCCGTGGACGGCAACATCCTCAACAACTGGCCGTACTACGGCACCCAGACCTGGTGGGGCACACACTTCACCTATACACCCACCAACGCCAACTGGTGGGGGCTGGATTCGATGAGCGTCTCGAATGCCAATGGTGACATCTATAGCATTAGCATCGCCGTCACCAACCTAACGGACGAGCCGGACGTCGAACAGCCGTGCGACCTCTTCGTCAGCCGCAGCATCTGCTCGGGCTTTACCAACGGCTCGCTGGTAATTCTGGCGACCGATAAGGATAACGTGTACACGAATGCCAGCCACGGCTTACTCTACACATTTACGAATGATGCCACCGTGTGGAGCAATGAACTCGGCGAAGCCACGCTGGCGGGTAGTAACCTGACGTTCGTGGTGACGAATATGGCGGCACCTCTCACGCTCACGGCCGTACAACTGCCGATCCGCGTGCGCGATATTGCCCAGCGCACCTATGACTGGGGTTGCACCAACTATCCGGATGCCACAGGCACCAATGATACGGCGGACAAGACCGATATCACGGTGGACGTCTATTATCTCTATACCAATCCGTTCTTTGTCGGCGGAGAGGACACGAATCAGACCATCCTGGCATGGTCGAACGCGCCGACCTGCAGCTTCCCGGGCGGTGCCGATCTGTTGCACAGCTGGTCCATTCTCAACGCTCCGTCGCACGGCGATATGAATACCGTGACGAACACTTCTGCGGCGGATTTTGACTCATATGAAAGTTGGAGCATCGGTACCTTGGCAACGATCCAACTGCCTCAAGGAGTGAGTACCATTCAAGCTGTGCAAGGGGCAGCGGAACTATATGACCAAGGATCGGGTTTTGAAAGTGATGATAATGGGCTATATGTCCAACTCCTGCTTAACAACACCCAGATCGGTTGGTTTCATGCACTGGGTACCGCAGGCCATGGGTCACACGCCGTTCGGACTTTCAATTTAGGGGCAGCGGCACTTGGTCAGATGAATGACGCGCTCGCGGCCATTAACTGGAGTACCAATCCGGTTGTTACTCTCAACTACGTTGCGGCTCCTATTGGCTATCCAGCTTGGGCGCTTCATGCCCGCCAGGCCGCCATTTCGCTAACATATAGCGGTGATCCGAGCTACACTGCATATACCGTGGCGCCTGATGCTGGAAATCCCACCAATAACTGGCCGTACTACGGCACGCAAACCTGGTGGGGCACCTACTTCAACTATACCCCCAGCAACAATTGGTATGGCGTGGATCAAGTCACGGTCCAGAACAACGGCTATACCTATGATATTCCGATCTGCGTGACGAACATCACCGACAAGCCAGAAGCGTCTGCGTGTGATATATATGTCCGCAAGACCGACTGCGCCTTCACCTCCAGTGAAACGACCCCGATCCTGGCCACGGATCTGGATAACCTGTACACCAATGCCTCCTACGGCTTGGTTTATGCGTTCGCCGGCGCTACTAACAACGAGCTTGGTTTTGCGGCGCTCGACGGTAGCAACCTTACGTTCACCGTCACCAATGCGGCGGCACGGCCGACGCCGGTTCCGTATGTCATTACGGTGCGCGTAACCGATACGGCCTCACGCTCCAACCTGGAGTTCGGCTGTACGAACTATCCCGATGCGACCGGTGCGAATGATCCTGCGGACTGGACGGACATTTCTGTCAACGTCTACAACCTGTACGGCAACCCGGCGTTCGCCGCGGGCGAAGGGGATGACCAGACCAATATCCTGGCTTGGTTCTACCTGCCGGCGTGCTCACTCTCCAACCTCGTGCCGCTGAACGAATGGACGATCTTCAACGGTCCATATAATGGTTACTTGACTACGAACCTCGTGGTCACAGCCGCAGGGCTCAACGGCACGAATAACTGGCCGTACTATGGCACGCAGACCTGGTGGGGCACGCACTTCACGTATCGTCCGGCCAATACCAACTGGTACGGCCTGGATACCGTGACGGTCACCACGGCCAGCGAGCAGATGTATGACATCACGATCGCCGTGACGAACACCACGGACAAGCCGGTGGTCAGCGCGTGCGACCTGTTCGTCTATCCGAGCAACTGCGTCGGCTTCACCGCCGCCAGCACGGTGATCACCGCCACGGATCGGGACAACCTGGACAACTCCGCGTACGGGTTGGTCTACGAGTTCGCCGATGGTTCCACCGTCTGGAGCAATGAGCTGGGCACAGCCACCTTGTCCGGCAGCAACCTCTCCTTCGTGGTGACCAACCTAGCTGCGCCGTTCACCCCGGCCCCCTATATCCTGCCGGTGGTCGTGCGGGACTACGCCCTGCGGCCGAGCATCAGCAATAGCTGCGTGATCTATCCGGATGCCACGGGTACGAATGACCTAGCCAATGACTTCGAAGCTATCGATGTTCCGCTGTACAATTTCCTGGTCCCGTCGACCAACGTGGCGGCGCAGAATGTCGCGCAGCAGTTGCTGGCCTGGTCCAACGCGCCCATGTGTGCGTATGTGACCAACGGACTGCTCTACAATTGGACCATCGTAAGTGGCCCGGCGAATGGCTCCATCATTTTCACCAATGTCATGGCCCCGGATGCCGCGGATGCGACCAATAACTGGCCGCACTACGGGACTCAGACCTGGTGGGGTACACATTTTACATATCGCCCCAGCACCAACTGGTACGGGCAGGATGCCATCACGGTTAAGAGCGGGCAGAACGGTGAATACACCAACGTGCTCCAGATCGTGGTCACGAACCTCATGGATGTGCCCGTCGCCTTTGACACGAACCTGGCGCTGATGGTTTGCAATGGGGCATGCGGGAGCGCAACCTCCAGCGTGACGCTCTTGGCTGTTGACGTGGACAATCTGCCGGTCTCGGGCCTCGGTCTGGTGTATACGTTCGGCGATGGTTCGTTCACGACGAATGCCGAGTTGGGTGTCGCGACGCTGACGAACAATATCTTGTACTTCGCCAAGACCAATCTCAGCTCAGTGGCCATGACCAATGTGATTGGTGTGCGTATCCACGACTATAGTAACCGTGTTACGGCCTCTTATGGGTGCCTTACTTTCCCAGATGTCTCCGGCACGAATGCGGTCCTCACCAACGACTACAAGGACATCCTGGTGACGGTTAACTTCACGACCAAGCAGGCGCCGGTGCTGGTGGCGCAGGAACCGGTCAAGTTCCACCCGGTTGGCGAGACACCGTATGACATATACGAGGGTGAGGCGGTGCACTTCACGGCCCAAGCGTGGGATTACGCCACCAACAATTCGGCCTCCGCGAGCCTGAGCGATTGCATGTGGGGGATCACCGGTATCACGTGGAATGTGTACGCCACAACGAATCTGGTGCCCAATCTGTTGTATACGGAAACCAAACTGCCAACCACCCTCCCCGTGGTTCAGTCGAACGGGGTCTCCACCTTGTTGAGCGACTTCAACCTCGACACGAGCAGCGATCGCTGGTTCGTGGAGCGGTTGCCCCTCAGGCACACCTACACGGCGATCGTGGAGGTTATCGCGTACGATGTCTGTGGCAATCCGAGCATGACGAACTGGGCGATCGTGGTGCGTCCGACGCTGGAGACGCCGGTCATCACTTTCCAGGCACCGACGAACATCGTGCTGGGTGCCAGGGGGCGCCTGTGCGCCTGGGATCACAATTCCAACGATGTGTTCTTTGTGCAGGTGGCCGGGCCGGGTGGTATCGCCATCGATGGGAATGGGGGTACTAACTGTGTTGGCTTCACTGCCACCAACAGCGGGTCGGTCACAGTTAAAACCACCGTCCTGCGCGACAATCAAGCTATGGCGGGCGATCCTCTGCATACCTTCGAGGTCCTGATCGGCACGAACATCTTCGCGCCGAAGGTGCTGGACATCACCGGTATCGATACGAACGAGTCCAGCTACGGTGAGATCGTCTTCAATGGCCCGGCCTCGAGTCCGTCGAATGCCTGGCCGGCGGGCACGGTCATCTCCATCAGCGCGGTGCCCACGGCGCTGGGGCTGACCAACAAGGGTGGCTATACCTTCACCCGCTGGGAAATTCCGAGCAATGCCTTTACCACGGCGCTGAATGTCTATGACCGCAGCCAGTCCAGCACCATTAATCTGGCGCTGCCGAGCGGGCTGACGACCAATGCGATCGGCGGGCTCCGGATCATTGCCATCTTCAAGCGGACCGCCGAGCTGGCCGTGCCGGTTGTGAATGGACCGGTGGAGGTGGTGACCAACGCCCTGCCGTGCGCCAAGGTCGGCAAGAGCTACGGTCCCTATATCTTTACGAATACGCCGAGTGAGATGGGGAACGCCTTTACCGTTCAGGTGCAGTCCGAGGACCTGCCGGGTCTGGAGGCCGTGGGCCTGCCGACGGGCATGGTGTTCAGCGCTACGATCGGGGCCAGCAATTATCCCGGTGGTGGTGTCAGCGATACCGATATCAATTACACAACCTTTACGAACCTGACGCTGTCGGGTATCCCGACGAATGTGGGCCTCTTCGAAGTGACCGTGTATGCTACGAATGCCCACTGGCATGCCGGGTGGCGCGACAACGTGGCCAGCAATGACGTCCTGCGTGCGCCGGGCAACCTCGAGACGAACCGCGACGTGGTCTTCCACTTCACGATTAACGTGGTATCGCAGGAACTGGCGAACGTGGTCTCCTCCTCGCCCGTGCTCACGAACGCGCTGGCGCTGGCCAAGATCACCAAGCCGTATACCCAGTCGTTGCTCGGAACGCGGCCGCTCGAGATCGAGTCGGATTCGACCAACCTGACGCTGCAACTGACGGGTCTGGAGTCCACGGGTCTCTCCTTCAGCTATGTCAACCTCGGGCGGACCACGACGAATGGGCAGCTGGGCTGCTACCTCGAGACGTACGCGTTCGACAATCTGGTCATTTCGGGTACTCCCACCAACTCGGGCACGAACTTCGTGCTGACGTTGTATGCGGTCAATGCGACGGGGACTCAGATGGTCGAGTCCGTCTCCCTCACGATCCTGCCGTTGCTAGGGCCGGTCGTGGAGCGGGCACCGCTGTTCCTGGCTCCGATCGCGCGGGTGGATCGCGCGTATGACTATATGCTCGGTTCCTGTGACCAGCCGGTCTGCCGCGAACTCCTGATCTGGAGCGAGTGCGAGCCGTTGAATATCTATGCGACCAACCTCCCGGCCGGCCTGAGTCTGTCGGTCACGACCGAGGATGCCTACGATACCGGCAGCTCCTATGATCCGAACAACTGGAGCAATGCCTTCTACTACACCTGTGTCCGGATCTACGGCACGCCCACAGCCCCGGGCACCAACCATGTCGTCCTCGTGGCGTCGAACTGCGCTGGCATGACGAATATCGTCTGGGACGACATTGTGGTGAAGCCGCATGAGGTGCAGGCGCCGGTCTGGACCAACATCGTGGTGACGGCTGGCAAGCAGAATTGCGCCTACAGCTACGACTTCACCAGCCTGCTGCAGCCGGTCACGGTCAAGTCGGATCTGCCGGCTACGCTGCGGATCGACGGGCTCCCTGCCGGGATCTCGTTCACGTTCGGCGGCGGCCAGACCGCGCTCGGCAGCGCCGCGACCGAGTACCTGGACACCTATCAGTTCTCGGGGCTGAAGATCCAGGGCACCGCGCCCGTGGCCAATACCTATACCGGTACGCTGGTGGCGGTTTCGTCCGCAACCCAGAGCACGATTACCGTGTTCACGTTGGTGATTCGTCCGCAGACGCTGCCGGTCTTCAAGAACCCGGCGATCTTCGCGGAAGCTCTGACGAAGGCGCGCCTGCAGTGGGGCTACGACTTTACCTTCGCTAACGACCTCGTGGTGTACAGCGATAACGGTCTGCCGACCATCACCGTGAACGGTCTGCCGGACGGTCTGACGAACAGCCTGGTCGGCGCGGACGGCAGTGCGGCCAATGGGTATGGCACCGACTATACTTATGGTCGTCTGCGGATCTCCGGCACACCGGTCAACAACGCCTATGTCGGGACTAACGTGATCCAGGTTGTGGCCTCGAACACGGTGGGTGCGAGCACCCAGACCTTCAGCCTAGTGGTGATGCCGCAGACCACGGTGGTCGATGCCAAGACCTTCACCACGGTCCTGCCGGACGCCAAGAGCAACTGGGTCTACACCGCCAGCCTGCCGGACGTGGCCGCCCTGAAGTCGGACAGCGCCGCGACGCTGGTGCTGACCCAGCCGCTGCCGGCGGGTCTGTCGTTCACCTACGCGGTCCAGAAGACCAGTGATGGCAGCGTCGCCAACGACTACCGCGACACCTACACCTTCAACACGCTGAAGATCGCGGGCACGCCGATGCAGGCGGGCGTCTTCACGAACTCGCTCTATGCGACAAATGCGGCGGGCATGGTGCTCCTCTCGGGCAACTTCACGCTGACGGTGGTGGCGCAGGATAAGCCGGCCTTCCAGAACCCGGAGGCCTTCAACGATGCGGTTGCCAAGGCGCGCATCAATTGGGCGTACAGCTTCGAGTTCAGCCGCGACATCGTGCTGTTCAGCGATGACACCACGGCGCCGACGCTGACGGTGAATAGCCTGCCGACGGGTCTTACGGCTGCGCCGCTGTTGGCTGCGGATCCGACGGTATCCGGGTACGGCAAGGTCTACACCTTCGGCAAGCTGAAGATCAGCGGTACGCCGACGTCGACGTCGGATGTCCGGACCAATACGATCAGCGTGGTGGCGCAGAACGCCAATGGCGTGACGACGCAGCGCTTCAGCCTGGTGGTGATGCCGCAGACCACGGTGGTCGACGCCAAGACCTTCACCACGGTCCTGCCGGACGCCAAGAGCAACTGGGTCTACACCGCCAGCCTGTCGGACGTGGCCGCCCTGAAGTCGGACAGCGCCGCGACGCTGGTGCTGTTGCCCTCCAACAACCTGCCGGCGGGCCTCTCCTTCACCTACGCGGTGCAGAAGACCAGCGCCGACAGCGTGGCGAATGACTACCGCGACACCTACACCTTCAACGCGCTGAAGATCGCGGGTACGCCGACGCAGACGGGCGTGTTCACGAACACGCTGGTGGCCCGCAACGCGGCCGGCGACGTGGAGCTCTCCACCAACTTCACGTTGACGGTGGTGGCGCAGGATAAGCCGCTCTTCCAGAATCCGGAGGCCTTCAACGATACGGTGGGCAAGGCGCGCATCAACTGGGCCTACAGCTTCGAGTTCAGCCGCGACATCGTGCTGTTCAGCGATGACACCACGGCGCCGACGCTGACGGTGAATGGCCTGCCGACGGGTCTGACGGCTGCGCCGCTGGTGGCGGCCGCCAATGCGACGGCTTCCGGGTACGGCAAGATCTACACCTTCGGCAAGGTGAAGATCAGCGGCACGCCGGCGGCGGGCGTCGGGACGAACACGATCAGCGTGGTGGCCCAGAACGCCACTGGCGTGACGACGCAGCGCTTCAGCCTGGTGGTGATGCCGCAGACGACGGTGGTGGAGGCCAAGACGTTCCCGACGACCCTGGCGGGCGCCAAGAGCAACTGGGTCTACGAGGCGAGCCTGCCGGACGTGGCGGCGCTGAAGTCGGACACGGCCGTGACGCTGGTGCTGTTGCCCTCCAACAACCTGCCGGCGGGCCTCTCCTTCACCTACGCGGTGCAGAAGACCAGCGCCGACAGCGTGGCGAATGACTACCGCGACACCTACACCTTCAACGCGCTGAAGATCGAGGGTACGCCGACGCAGGTTGGCGTGTTCACGAACACGCTGGTGGCTCGCAATTTGGCCGGCGATGTGGTCCTCTCCGCCAACTTCACGCTGACGGTGGCGGCTCAGGTTGTGCCGGTGTTTAAGAACCCGGCGATCTTCAATCAGGCGATCACCACGGCCCGCGCCCAGCGCTTCTACGACTTCACGATGGACACGAGCATGATCGTCTACAGTGATGAGGGCGTGAAGCCGGTCATCAGCGTGAGTGGTCTGCCTACGGGCCTGACCTGGGACCTGACGGCCGATGACTCCGCTAGCGAGGCGGTTGGTGCGTACGGCTTCAACTATACGCTGGGCAAGCTGCGCATTCATGGCACGCCGGTCTCTGCGACCAACGCGACCGTGGTGGTGACCGCGCACAATGCGGCCGGCGACGCCACGAAGAGTTTTGCGCTACAAGTGCTGGCTCAGGGCCTGGCGCTGGTACCTTCCTTCGTGACGGTGGCGCCGAACGCCAAGGTGACGAAGGCCTACTCGCTGGCGTTCCCGGATGTGGAAGCTTATTCCGACAGTGCGGTCACGCTGCAGGTCACCAATCTGCCGGGTGGCTTGACATTCGCGTACGATGCAGGGGTGACGTTAACGAATGGGACCGCCGAGGTCGGGTATCGTGATATCTATCGGTTTAGCAACCTGAGGATCACGGGGACGCCTACCAATGTGGTTACCAACACCTGCGGGCTGGTCGCGATTAATGATAAAGGCACGGCGGTGATCTCCACCTTCACGCTGGTGGTAACGCCGTTGACCAAGCCGGAGTTCGTGAGCATGCCGTGGACGACGCAGCCGCTGACGACCGGGCGCGTGGGCCGTTTGTACAGCTACGCCTTCCCAGGTGCCCTGGTCATTAACAGCGACAACTCGGAGCCGGTGCTGACGGTGGCGGGCCTGCCGCCCGGGTTGCAGTTCAACTTCAGTGACTACGCCATTACGGCGGCGACGTATGGCAACCGCTACACCTACAGCGGGCTGACCATCGGTGGCACGCCGGAGACGAACGGCACGTTCAAGGTGGACTTCATCGCCAGAAACGACCTCGGTGTGACGACCAATTCGATCATGCTGGTGGTGAAGCCGCATTCGTCGCCAATCCTGGTGCCGCCGGTGACCGCGCCGACGCTGCCGCATGGCAAGATCACGAAGCCGTACTCGTACACCTTCCCGACGGACCATCCGGTGATCGTGAAGTCCGATATCCCGGTGACGCTGAGCATGAGCAACCTGCCGGCTGGTCTGACCTTCAGCTACGTCAGGGATGTCAGCGTGGGGAACGCCTTCACCGATAACCTGGACACCTATATCTTCACAAACCTGAAGATTGAAGGCACGCCGATGACGGCGGGTGCGTCCAATCTGATCCTGATGGCCAAGAATGGCGTGCTGCCGGATGCGCTGGTGTACACGTGCCTCTTGATCATCGATCCGGCTACGGTTACAGCGGTGCCCTCCGGGTTCGCGTCGCCCGGTACGTTTGATGGATGGGCCACGTCTGGCTCGTACAAGGGTGCCGCATCGATGAGTGTGGTCGTGAAGCCTGGTATCACCAACTTCTACGGCAGCTTCAAGATTGCTAACCAAGGGTACAGCTTCGAGGGTACGGCGAGCGCCTTGACGCAGAGTGTGGATGGCGTCTGGATGGTCAACACCTCCATTCTGGTGGGGGCGGATCGCGTGCCGCTCTGCCTGCAGATTGCTGGCGACCATGTGTTTGCGATCGACGGCGTCGAGGAGAAGGCGGTCACGCTGGACCTCTTCCGCAATCGTTGGTCGGAAGCCGCAGTGCCGGCGAATCTGGTGGGTTACTACACGATGGCCATGCCGTCGCTGGATGGGGTGGCTGGTAGCGGTTACCTGACCCTGACGGTTAGCAGTGGCGGCAGCGTGAAGGCGGGTGGCAAGCTGGGTGATGGCACAGCGGTCTCGCTCAGCGCGACGCTGATCGCCGCGGGTGGTAACAACGCGGCGCCGTACCTAGTGGTGGTCAATCCGCCGGTGCCGAGGACGTACAATGCTGGCTTCGTGTTCGGCGTGGCTGAGTTCGTGACGAACTCGTGCCTGCGCCTCTTCCAGGGCGTCATGGGCACGAACGAGGCGTCGTCGATCATGGCGCCGTCGGATGATATCGTCTGGGTGAATAACAACCCGATGGCGACGGCCCACTACAACGATGCTAGTACCTACGGATCGTTCACCGAATATCGTGACGGGACCAATCACGGGTTTGTGCGTGCGATCGGCGTTTCGGGTGGCCGGTATAGCTCCACGAAGTTGCTCGAAAACTACTATGTCGGCGACATCGGTGCCGTGGCGGATAAGGCCGTTGGCAATAATGTCTACGCGCAAAGTAGCGACTTTGGATCCGTGGGGCTGAAGATCAGCACGAATAAAACCAGTAAGAATGCCTATGTCGCTCCGCGGGCTGACACGCCGAGGTTGGTCGGCAATGCCTACGATTATGGGTATAATAGCAACAATGATAGTTTCACGAATGCAGCCGGACTGACCATCACCATGAACAAGGTGACGGGTATTTACGGCGGCGCCTTCAAGATCTTCTTTGATGCGGTGGTTGGCGAAAATATCCAGACGGGTAAGCAGACCATCAAGCATACGTCGACGACCGTGAATTATGTCGGTGTGATGCTGCCGGTACGCGCCGATATGGAGGATGGGAAGGCCGGACGCGGCTTCTTCCTGCTGGCGGACACATCCACGTACGAAGTGAATTACACGCGGAAGGGCACCAATCTGGCCGTCTACAAGTTCAACTGGTCGTATGACTTCTACCTGAGTGATCAGCTAGACTTCTAAGGCGCGCAGGCACGTGTTGGGGCTTGGCTTCCATCGCGCAGCGTGACGGTACGCCCCGAACTTCGGCAACGGAGTTCGGGGTGTCTGTTTTTTGTGAGAGAGGGTGCGGGTGTACCATGAAAAATGCCAAATGGGTTACGGTTGGGTTGCTGGGCGTGGCCGTGGCGGTGGTATGGGTTTGGCTGGGCGCGCGCCAGCCGGCGACTGGGCCTACCGAGGGGGAGGCGGACGAGCAAGTGCGCGCGGGTGCGGCGACCGCCGGTACGGCGCATTCCGGGCAGGCTGTGACTGGGAGAGGGGCGGAGGTACCGGCGGCCGCGGGGCGGACGAAGGCGCCTAGCTCCGGGGGGTCCGCTGCGGGCGGGACTGTTACCCAGGCTGGTCCCACGGCGCGCGAAGCGTCGTTTAGCGTGTGGCAAAACCTGGTAGGCGACCTGCAGGCAACGAATGCGGGGGCGATGTTGGATCGGGCGTTGACGGTCAAAGCCGCCTTTGATCGCTTAGATCCCGCTGACCAAATGGACGGCGTGCGGATGGCCCTGCATCTGATGACGGATGAGCAGTTCCCGTGGATGTATGGTATTCTTTTTGACATGGCGCAACCGCCGGCGGTCTTAGATGCTATTTTTAGTGATGGCTTAAATCGTCCGGAGGACGTCAAAGAGTCGATGCTGAGGGTGCTGGTGACCGATAAGCGACACCCGATGTTTTTTGAATCGGCGCGTATTTTGGATGCCATGGGTACGTTGCTGCCAGCGCCCCCTGGCAACGAGGAGGAGGATGAGCCGCAGGAGGCGGCGGAGCCAACCGAGGCCACTACGCCTTAGCGTAAGATGACCACACGGATGGATATAGGAGGAGAGGACGTATGCAAGCTAGGCATGTAGGTGTGATCGTTGCCATATTCTTTGCGAATGTATGGCTGCCGACCGGCAGCCGCGCGGAGGGGGAGGCGCAGTTGATTTGTGAGGAACCGAATTTTGCGTTCGGTACCAGGGTGAATACCGAAATGGTCCGGCATACCTTCATGATGCGGAATGTAGGGGGGGCGACGGCTGTGATCTCGCGGGTGCACTCCACCTGTGGCTGTACGACGGCCAATCCCACCCGCATGCAAATCCCACCGGGCGAAGCGGAGCCGGTGGCGGCGCAGTTCAACCTGCATGGGCGTACAGGCCCGCAGAACCGGCCGCTGTTTGTAAATTACAACAGTGTGTCGAACGTGCCGCTGCGCCTGTCGATAACGGGTACCGCGGTGGCGGAGGTGGCGGTGGAACCCGGGTCGATCTACTTCGGCTTGCACGCCTCCGACAATCCAATTACCCAGACCGTACGCATTCGCAGTTACGTCAGCAATACACTTTTTGCCGTCACGGGGTCAACCAGTTCAGCGGTACGCTTCACAACCCACTGGGAAGAGAAGGTGCCGGGGCAGGAGTATCTGCTGGTGGTAACCGATACGCAGCCAGAACTTACCGGGGAAACGAACGCCGTGGTGATAGTGACAGGGTCGGCGGCTTTGAAGGGGCCGCTGCGCATTCCGGTGCGCAAAATGGCTTCCAATCGAGGGGGGGCAGGGGCAAGGCGGTAGCAGGCGGAGGCATGGGTGGGGGCGGGTGGCTCCGAGAGTCCGGCCGCTATAATGTAAGCAGTATGGAGAGGGCCCAGCATAACTTTGTGGTTGTTACGGCCGACGTGGCAGCGGTGCGGCAGCGCCTGGACAGAGAGGCGGCGTCGCCAAGGCAGGATTTTATAGAGCTGGCCCGCGCGCTGAACGCGACGATCCTTTCGTTCTCGGATGTAGCGCGAGGTTCCGCTTTTACCCGGTGGCTGGGGCGGTGGGGCGGGCCGGCTCTGGCCCTGGCCTGGCTGGCGTTCCGGGGTCGGGGCACCTTCTATTTTGTCACGGCCGAGAATACCGCGATCCCCTTGGCGTTCTTGCTGAAGTTCCGGCGCGGTGCGTCACTCGCGTTTATTGGCCATCGAATCACCACACCGGCAAAAAGCCGGCTGCTGCGCGGCTTGCGCTTGTTCCGGCAGGTGCGGCGCATGTTTTGCTACAGCCGGCAGCAGGAGCAGTTTGCGCAGGCGGTGCTGGCCGTGCCGCCCGAGAAGGTGCAGCGGGTCGCCTTTCAGGTGGATGAACAGTTCTTCACACCGGCGGAGGTGGAGGGGCCAGGCGTGGGCGTGGTCAGTGTGGGGCGGGAGTTGCGGGATTACCCCACGCTCTTTCAGGCGATGGCAGCTACCCAGGTGCCGGTGACGGTGGTGGCGTCCAGTCCCTGGTCGCGGCGTGAAGACCAAACCGCGGGACGTGCCATTCCGGCGAACGTCACGTTGCGCAAAGGGTTATCGAGTGTAGAATTGCGTGAGCTGTACCGTCAGGCGGCCGTGGTGGTGGTGCCGCTGCAGAATGTGGATTGGCCGGCGGGGGTGACATCGCTTTTTGAGGCGCAAGCCTGCGGACGCCCCGTGGTGATTTCGGCGTCGGAGGGGATACAGGACTCTCTGGAACCGGGCACGGTGGTGATGGTGCCGTGCGGAGACGCGGCGGCCTTGCGTGCGGCCGTGCTACGGTTGCTGGCGCAGCCGGCTGAGGCCGCGGCTATGGGACGTGCCGGACGCGCGGCGGTGCTGCGTGCCTGTACGCTCGATCAGTTTGTTGCTCGCATTAGCGCGGGCTGTGCCGGCGGGGATCGCAAGGAGTGAGTGCCGTGATGGCTGGCATGCTGCCGATCAACCTGATCCTATTACTGGCCGCCCTACCGGGGGCCGGTTTGGCGTTCTATCTGCTGGGGCTGACCGTAGCGGCTTGCCTGCACCCCGCGCGCCGGCGCATCGACGGCCGATATGAGGGACCGCGTACGGCGCGCACCCATTTTCTCATTCTGATTCCGGCGCATAATGAAGAGTTGCTGCTGGGCGAAGTGCTGGACCGGTTGCGGCAGTTGACCTATCCGGTGAATCACACGACCTTGGCCGTGATTGCCGATAACTGTACGGACAGCACGGCGGCCGTGGCACGGCAGCATGGCGCGCTGGTGTGGGAGCGCACCGACACGCTGCGGCGCGGCAAGGGGCAGGCCTTAGACTGGGCCATGCGTACGCGGATCCCCTCGCTGGAGGGTCCTTGCGAGGCCGTGGTGATCCTGGATGCGGATTCCACGGTCAACCCCGACTTCCTCTGGTTTATGGATGAGCAACTCGCACAGGGGCGGGAGGTGTTGCAGGGGTATTACGGTGTGCAGAATCCGTTGGAGAGTTGGCGCACGGCCCTCACAACCGTTTCCTTGGCGGCCTTTCACTTTCTGCGCCCGTTGGGGCGTGATCGGTTGGGGCTGCCGTGTGGCCTCAAGGGGAATGGCATGTGCTTTGCCCGTCGCTTGGTGACGCAGTACGGGTATCCGGCGTTTTCGGTGGTGGAAGATGTGGAACTGGCGCTCTTTTATTTGCAACAGGGGATCCGCGTGCAGTTTGTGCCGGGCGCGCAGGTGATGGGGCAGATGGCGGTCTCCGCGCAGGCGGCTGGGACGCAGCGCGCACGCTGGGAAGGGGGCCGGCTGGCCTTGTTGCGCCGACACTGCTGGCCGCTGCTGCGCGAAGGCGTACGTCGCCGCGATGCCGCCCGGCTGGATGGGGCCCTGGATCTGCTGGTGCCGCCCTTTGCGATTCTGTGGGCCGCGACGGTGCTGCCGGCGCTGGGGGTGGCGGTCTGGTGGCTGGTGGCGCCACATGGCGTATGGCCCGCGACAGCCGTATTGTGTGGGGGGGCACTGGGGGCGGAACTGTTGTACGTGCTAGTGGCGCTCCGGCTGATTCGTGCGCCGGCAGGCGTGTACTGGCGGTTGGCGGCGGTGCCGTTATTCCTGGCCTGGAAGCTGGTGGTATATGTGCGCATGTTCCAGCAGGCCCGGCGGGGCGGCGCGGAGGAATGGATCCGTACGGACCGCACGGCGATGAAAAAGAAATGAACTATTGATTCTTGGGAATCAGCCAGACGGCCAGGGCCACGCATATGGCAGCGGGGAGCCAGACGAGCAGTTCGGGGTGCAGGGCCGGGGTGCGTTTGAGCGCCTCGGCCAGAATCATAACCACGTAATAGAGTAGCGCGATGCCTAGCCCGATCGCCACGCCCGCGGTGGATTCCCGCCGGTGGCTACGGATCCCTAGCGGAATGCCGATCAGCGCAAAACAGAAGGGCGCACAGGCCAGCGCTAGACGCTTGTGCAGCTCTACGCGGATTTCGCTAGGCAGCCCCTGGAGGCGGGCATAGGCATTGGCCGCCAGCAGAATGCGCGCATGGCTGGGGTCGGCGCAGCCGCGCGCGCGGCATTCCTGGCAGGTGGTCTTGAGCCGCTTGACCAGCGTCGGATCGTAAAGCCCAGGGGACTGCTGCAGGATACGCGCCATTTCATGCACCGGGTTGCGGCAGGCAGACTTCCCCTTGGATGTGCGCTGGGAACAGTCCGGACAGCTCCGCACCATGGCGGCCGCTTGCGAGGTGTCGGCGTGGAGCTTTTCTGCTACCGGTAGCAGTTGGCGTAATTCGCGGGAGCCGGAGGTGCGAACCTTCTGGGTGCGACGGGCGGCCTTGAAGGCATCGGGGACTTCATGGGAAAAGCGGTCGGCATGGGCCGCCCCCGGATGTTCGTCGTCCATCGGATCAATCGTGGCTTTATATAAGTCCAGGCGCAGATTATCCCCCTGGCGGTTGACCCGCGCTCGCGTGGCGCGTATTTCCCGGTCTTTGCCGGACTTGGTCTTATCATAGATCCGCAAATCGCTTAGCCACTCGCCGTCGCGGCTGGCAAACCAGATCTTCATCTGGTTCGGGCCATCATTGAAGGTCCCTGGCTCCATCAGGTCCAGCCCCATGTTGGAGGTGGCGTTGAGCGCCAGTTGCAGGCGGGCCTCCTCGCTGCGGGGGGCGATCTCGTTGTGAATCTGCAGGCAGATCAGGCTGAGGCCGCCTGCCAGGAGCAGGGGCCAGAGCATGACACGCAGCAGGTTAATGCCGCAGGCCCGCATGGCGGCAATCTCGCTGTCCGTGGAGAGGCGCCCGAAAACCAGCAAGGCCCCGATCAGGACCGATAGTGGAATGGTAAAGCCGATCGTTTGCGGGATTCCGGTCAGGAAGTATTCGCCAATTACCCCGACCGGCATCCCTTTGGCGATCAGGCTAGTGACCTTGACCAGCAGCCCGATGGAGAGCACAAAGGTCAGGACGAGCCAGCAGAGCAGGATGGCGGTCAGGAAACTGCTGACAATATAGCGTTCGATCGTTTTCATGCGCGTGCGGGGTCGTGAGCCAGGAGCGAGGCGTTTACGGGTCCGGCAGGGGTGGTCCTATTCCGCCAGGGGGGGCCGATCTGGGGTGGTGTCCCCAAAATAATAGGAGAAACCGGACTCTACGAGGCCGAAACAGGCCTGGCGGTCTTGGGCGGCCATAAGTGTGGCCCCCAGCCGGAAGGACCAGTTCTCCGACAAGGAGTAGAGGAAGCCGGCGCCGACACGGGGGAAGAGGCCGTCTTGCTGGTTGTCCGGCAGGCCCCGGCCGTCGCTCCAGAAGGCACCGGCACCCACGCTGAGAAAGGGATCCAGTCGCTCCCAACGCGCCAGGTGGACGATCAGGTCAGCCCACGTGCCTTGCAGGTCGAGCGTGCCGCTCTCCCCTGCGTCTGCGGACCGAGGCAGCGTGCCGGCCACTCCGCCGACTTCCAGCGAGAGCGGCGCATTCAGGTCGTAGCCGGCCCGCAGCGTCCCCACCCAGCCGTTTTGCGGCGCAGTGCCCCCGGGGAGGAGCAGCATGCCCGCGCCGGGGGTGACGTGCCACGATTCGCTGCCGTGCAAGGTTGGCGCGACCGCACCGCCGAGCCACCCCAGCACAAGCAGCTGGCGCAGGATGGCTGATCGGCACGGCGCCAACCATAAAGAGACCCAGTTCATGCCATGCAGTATAGGCCTGGACGCCGGATGCAGGCAAGGGGCAATCGGTCGTTACCCTGGCAGGATCAATCCCGACGCGACCTCTGCCACCGTGGCCGGGCTCACGAGGTGGCGGGCGATCGATAGGGCAAACTCCATGCTGGTGCCGGGGCCCTGGCTGGTGATGATGGTGCCATCCACCACGACACGCTCGGCAGCAAGGGGCCGGCCGGCAAATAGCTCACAAGCAGCCGGGTGGCAGGTGAAGCGCACGCCCTCCAGCACGCCGGCGGCTTGCAGGACGAGGGGACCCGCGCAGATGGCGGCCACCAGCTTGCCGGACCGAACGTAGGTGCGGACCAGTTCTAGCACCCGTTGATCCGCCGCCAGTCGTTTGGCGCCGCCGGCACCGCCGGGGATGACGAGCGCCGCGCCGGGTGCCGCGGGGAGCTCGGAAAGGAGCGCATCGGCTATGAGCCGCACCCCGCGCGACGCCACAACTTCCCGGGTGGGGCCGGTGGCGGCCGCCACGACCACCACGCCGGCGCGGCGCAATACATCCATGACGATGACCGCCTCCATCTCCTCCACCCCTTCGGCCAATAATACCAGTGCCTTGTGCATGGTCTGCTCCGTTGCTGCGTTGCTTCGTAACTGATTTCACCACCCGCTGCGCTGGAGGCACGGCGTGTCGGAGAAGTATGAAACGGGTCTATAGCGGCTTCGCGGCGAGCTTGTGTTCACCCTCCGCAAGCTTGTACGCGATCCCGTTCAGGATAAGCGTGAACGGTTCGTTCGTGCGTACGCTCACCGAACCCTGGCCGTCATAAAGAAGGTCAGCCTGCACCGTGCCGAAGCGAAGGCGCTCGATCCCGTGGCGATCACGCCGCGCCAGCCTCCACGCTAACTGTTTCCGGACGCCGTCTGGGCGGAAGCCCAGCACGTTCTCTATGAGAAGCGTGATCGGACCGACGCCGCTCCACCCGACGAAATCCGGTTTGGCGGGCGTGCCTTGGCTCAGGCTCTCCGGCGCGTAGTTCTCCCAGACCGTGCCGCTCGTTCGGTAGGTCTCGAGCATGGCCTTGATGTAGCGCAGAGAGGCTTCCGTTGCGAAGTCTTCTTCGCCGTAGAGCTCGAGCCCCTTTATGATCGCGTAGTTCGTCGGCGCCCAGACGGCGCCCAGCCAGTAGCCACCGTCGGGCTTGTACTCAGGCTCGTCCGCCGAAAGCGTCGGAAATACGAAGGGTCGCCAGAACTCCCGCTCGTCCTTCAGGTGTGCCACGAGACGCTGCGCCTGCGCTTTGGACGCCACACCCGCAATCATCGGCCAGAAACCGCCGGATGTCTTCTTCCTGAATTGCGTGCCGTCCGCCAGAACGTCGTAGTAGAAACCGTCCGCCTCGTTCCAGCACCACTGATTGATGCGTTCCGCGATCCGCTGCGCCTCCGCCTCGAACGCGGCCGCCTTCGACGACAGGCCAAGCTCGCGGCAGATGCACGCGAGATCGTTGTACTGCATCGCCATCTGACACGACATGTCCACCCAGCCCGCCCCCTTTTCCGCTGGCTTCGGCGTGTTGTCCATGCCGCAACCCAGCGGCGTGTTCCAGTATAGCTGGTGCGGCGTGCCCCCCGAGCGCCGTCCGTTGGACTCCCAGTTCTCCGTCTTCGCGCCAGGATCGCCGTCGCGGTTCAGCCATGCGACATATTTTTCCAGCACCGGCAGCACGGCCGCAAAACGGCTCTTGTCCCCGCTCACCTTGAAATCCTCGCACTCGGCCCAGCCGAAGAGCGGCGGATTGATCGTGTTCGCCCAGCCCGCCGGATCGTCGAAACCGCCGTGGTGACCGAACATGACCTCCGTGCCATCATGACTACGAATCTCACGGCAGATGTACCCGCTTGGGCGCTGGCGGCAGTAGAAGTTGTCCAGCGACTGTATCGACGGAAACTGCCAGTGCCCGTAGCGCCCGAACATCATCATGAAACAGGTGTCCCACTGGAAAATGTTCCCGCTGAACGCCGCGTCCAGCCAGTTCGAGACCAACGGCGAGCCGGCCACCGGACTTCGCAGATTCTTCGACGCCACGTCCCAGCAGAACCAGTACATCTCGACCAGCCCAGGTTCCGCCTCAAGCACGGGCGATGGCAGATTCCCGTGTTCAAAAGACGGCAGCGCCTCCGGTACATACCGCTTCTTGGGAAAGTACATTCCGAAGCCTTCGCGCGGGTCCTGTGTTTTCATGAAAATCGCTGAACTTTCTTGCTGCGAGCGTCTGTTCTCTTTTCGTAACTACTCAGGTATCAGGGTTCAGGGTTCGGGGTTCAGGGAAGACCTGGCGATTCGCCCTTCTTTGTTCGATCAGATAGCCACACCCCAAACGCGCGACCGCGCTGGCGCTGAAATCCGGCCTGAACCTCGAACCCTGAACCCTTCCCGCCGCGTAGTTATCTCTTTTCGATGCGGTGGACGTACAGACACAAATTACATTCGCGTGCTAAAAAATCAAGGGCAAATAAGAAACCCAGAACTGCGGGAGTTGGAAGTATGGAAGACTGGAAGGTTGGTCAACCCCGCGCCGGCATGACCAATTCACACACAGCGATTGTAAATACGTCATCAATCACCCATTGATGTTGCATCCCCGCCCGGGAATCGCAGAACACGGCATATTTGCGCGTTTTCGCCATTCTTCCAAGCATCCAGCCCCCCAATCTTCCGCAGTTCAGGGGGAAACTGGCCGGCGATAGGGCGCAAGTCAGAGTTGACGGGGTTGCCACTGCTCAATCCCTAGATCAAGTTCCAGAAGCCTCAAATAGGCAGTGAGTCATGGGGGGGCAAAAGGACACG
>CAIOST010000160.1 GCA_903861045.1 uncultured bacterium
CGATAGAGGCGGAAGCGCACGGTGACGGCGTCGCCGGCCTTCCAGTCCGCGCCGCGGTCCCACGAGGGGGTGGCGGTGTTGACCATGGTGTAGAGCGTGTCGCGCCGCACGCCCGGCGCCTCCAGGCGCAGCATAGCGGAAGCGCGGTCGAGGCTCTCCTCGACCGTGATTCCGTGGTTGCCGAGGGGGCTGCCCTGGTCGGTCAGCAGGATCACGGCCTCGCCGGAGCGCGGGTTGTGAAAGCAGACCGCGGGCGTGGTGAGGTCGCCGGTGAGCAACTGGATGCGCGACGGCTGGCCGTCCTCGTGGTTGAGCCGCGGCACGTCCGATACCAGGACGGGCGCCTCCGGCCCACTGTCGCCGGGCTCATGCACCATGGGCGGGTACGTGTAGGGGCGGCTCGGGTAGCGGTTGCCATTGTAGGCGGCGGCCGGCAGCAGGACAAAGACCTCGCGTGACCAGTCCCGCACCGTCCACTCGATCGCCACAGCCACCTCGCGGGCCGCGCCGCCGGTCACGCGAAAGGTGATCCGCCCATCGATGGCCCCCGGTTGGTCGGCTACAGGCTCGATCGTCGCGGCGATCTGCCACTGCGCGCCGGCGAAAGCGGCGGTCAGCGCCGCGACGCCCTCGTTGGGCAGTGCGCGACAGATGGTGTCCTCTTCATGGCTGCCGGCGAACCGGGTCAGTTTCACGTGCATCATGTTTATCACCCCTAGCTCAATGCGTACCTCGACCGGCCAGCATACATTTCGCCAAACATGCTTGATGCCGGGGGCTGTCAACATGTGGCCATGGCGGGATACCGGCGCTGGTAGCGTGCCTTGGTGCCGAATATAGCCCGTCCGCCGTATGGCGTCAAATCGCCGTTCCCGATTATGGTTTGCCTGATCGAGTTGCCGCCATCCCATCCACCGGGAATGCCCTGACTTTGCGGTGTATGTTGTAGGCCGCAACTCCGATTGCGGCCACTTCCAAGGCCGGAACCGGAGTTCCGGCCTACTGAACGCAACCCTGCATGCTGACCCTGAACCCCGCCCCCTTCTCCCCTGCATAGACACCTGCGCCAAAACTCCCTCAAACACCCTGCTCCACGCGAACGGCCATATCCTCCTGGGCCTGCGGGGATAGGTGCCGGAAGTGCATGCTGAAGCCGCCGATCCGGACCGCCAGATCGGGATGCGCGTTGGCATCTGCCATGGCCTCGCGCATCTGTTGGGCTGAGAGCGCGTTGACTTGCACCTGCATGCCGCCGCGGTCGAAGTAGGCCAGCAGCGCCGCCTTGAACGCAGCACGCCATTTCGGCGAGGCGGTCTCCGCCAGATTGAGCGAGATGTCCAGGGCTTGTCCGCCGCTCATCGCGCGCTGGTCAACGGCGCTTGCCGATAGCAACATGCCCGTCAACCCCCTGGTGTTCCGTCCGGGCAGCGGGGCGAGTTGCTTGCCCAAGGGCTCGCCCTGACGTCGGCCATCAGGCGTGGCGCCGGTCTTCGCACCAGCGTCAATGTGCGTATGGAGTGTGTGGTAGGAGGGAAGATAGCACAGATTTGCGTCGGAATGACGGGAGACCGCGGCGGCAAATTGGGACGACACGCGCGCTGCCATGGCATCAGCCTCCCGGTCACCACTGCCATACTTGGGACAGGTGCGGAGGGCGTGCAGGATCGCCTGCCCGGCCGCCCCGTCGAAGTCGGAGGCGCAGTCTGCGGCCAACTCAGCCAGGGAATACGTCTTTTGCTCGAAGACTAGGCGGGCGATGGCGACAAAGGCGTCGGCAACGCTTGCCCAGCCAAAACCTTCAACGATGACGCAGTGCCAATCGGCGCCGCGCCAGGCCCGGTCACGAGCCCGCTCCACGCAACCGCGGGTGATTGATGAGAGGAAGGGATTCGGGGCCTCGGCGGCCGCGCGCTCGGAAGCCGTCCGGTTAAGTTCCAGACAGCGCGTGATGATCTCCGCGAGATACTCCGTGTATTTCTCAAACAGGGCGTCGCATGACGCATAAGCCGGGGCAGGGGAGATAGCCGACTCGTACGGCAGCGCCTTGGTCAGTGGCCGGCCGGCGTTCATGGCCAATTCGAGCGGCAGGGTCAGGTTGACCACACCGCCCCACATGTCGCTGATCTCCGCGCCAGGCATGACCAGCCCCATGCAACTATTGACCGCGAAGCGGTGGGCTTGCTCCGAAGGGACGCCGCGCCTGACCATGGCCTCGCGGCAAGGCAGCTCGCCATAGAAGGTGGGCTGTCCGATGGACAGCAACCGGGGGTCAAGCAAGGCCTGGAACGCGCTGTCGGGAAACCCCGGATGCAGGCGGGCCGCCAGGATGGGCGAGGGCAGTGCCAACTCAGTGGCAGTTTCGACAATCAGGGCAGAGAGCTCGTTGAATAGGTCGTGGCCTGCGGCGTCAAGGCCGCCAAGGTTGACGGCGCACGCGGCGTCGCCAAACCCATTGAGACGCAGGCAGAGCGCGCGCAGCGAGGCTTTCAATTCATCCCTCGTAACGCCGCGCGCCAGATCGCGGCGGTAGAACGGCAGGAGAAACTGGTCGATGCGTCCGAGGGAAAGCGAGGCGGTCGAACGCTCGGAGAAGCCGATGCACAGGTGGATAAGCCAGATCGACTGCAAGGCCTCGTGGAACGACTCCGCCGGATTCATCGGCACACGCGCGCAACTGGCGGCGATGCGCTCCATGTCAGCGCGCAGAGTTGGGTGGCTGGTGGCTGCGGCTTGCGTGGCCGCGGCTGCAGCATAGCGGGATGCCAGGACCCCGATGGCCTCCACGGCGCGGCGCATCGCTGCCAACGTATTGCGCTCCGCAGGGGTTGCCGAGATGAGGCGGCTGTCGATCTGCGTCACGACATCGCCAAGTCCGCGTTCGACGATGCGCTGGTAATCGGCGCAGGTATGGGCCGTGGTATAGCCTCCCCCGCAATGGAAACCGTTCCAAAGAAGTTCCTGCGCCGTCTGTGCGGCAGACTGCGGCGGCGGAGTGCCGTTGGGGCGCCGCTGGTGCGCCGCGAGATAGGCGGCCTGACGCTCGTCGTCCAGGAACTCCCAGCCAAAGGAACCAGCGAGCTGTTCGTCCGCGTTGACGCCGATGGGCAGGTGCGCCAGCGCATGCGCAAAACGGCAGGCGGCCCGCTCAGCCGCACTGGCGGTTGGAGGCGGCGTGGCGTCCGCCTGGCTATCAAGCACGTCCAGAATTGACCAAATATCGAGGTTCATCTTGTTTTCCACGTTTGTCAGACGCCCCTTTCGGCGCGTTCGATCAAGGCGTCCTGCACATTCCCGGAGAGGGCGAGATTGCGAAGCCCTTCGAGACTCAATATCCTAGACGGTGTCTGGGATATGCCAGCCGGCTGGCCATTTTCAGACAAGGAGAATTGTGCAAACACTGTCTGCACTTTTTCGCCCGGCAGAACAGGCGCTGTGCTCGGCGTCCGCAAGGGGCGCGGAAGCACCAAGTAGAGCGCGCGCATCAAGAACACATTCCGGCGGCTAAATCCAAGCCAGAGTTGCTTGATGATATCGGCAGCACGGCGCACCACCACCGCATCTCCATGTTTGGCCCGGTCGCTCCCGTTCTGCTCAAACTCCACGATGCGACGACCCACTTCCCAATAGGGCGCGGTCATGAACGCATTGACGGTGCGCACGCTCGCGTGGCGTGCGGCTTCGAGCAATTCACTGACGCCTTTGACCAGCCCGGAGTAGTCATGGCTGACGGCGGGTGCGGTGGGTTTGGACTTTGTGAGCGGTTTCTTCATGCGGGCTACGGCTTCCACTCAAACCTGCGGATCAACGGCTTGAAAAACGACCAACACTTTGTCAGGCGCTGATAGCGCCCCGCAACAAGGCCAGATGAGACGCCGATTTCGACAGCCAATTTCTTGATATCCGCCTCCGATGTCGCCTGACGGATACGTTCGTTGTAGCTCTGCGGAATCAGCTTCTCGGCGGCGCAGTCGTTGGCACGTTCTTCCCGCGGATCGTTCTCGCTGCCGTCGTTGATCAGCAGATCCTTTTTGGAGTCGTGCAGGACGTGGCCCGCCTCGTGGAAAAAGGAGAACCAGAACTTGTCCTCCGCCTTGCCGCGCAGATTGAGCAGGATCATCACCTTTTCCGGCGTCAGCCACATGGTCGCGCCTGACCATGGCGCCTTGGGCATCTCCGGCACCAGCGCCACGGCCACCCCGCAGGTCGCACATTGGGCGATCAGCTTTGGCACGGCCGTCTCGGGCGGTTCGTTGGTGAAGGAGCGGACCTCGTCGAGCGTCGCCGTGAACCGGGCTTTGTCATAGGGTTGGCATGTACGCTGCTGAGCCTGCAACTGCCCCAGGCGCAACCAGGCCGAGGCCGCTCCGGGATGTGAGGCGAAGCAGGACGACCGCCGGGCCGCGACGGCGGGTTCTTCCCATAAGTCGCGCCAGGCCTTCACATTACCAACCCCGTAGAAGGTCAGGACATTCCCCAACTGCTCCACCTGGTCCTTGGTGACCGGTATGGCCTGGCGTTTGCGCAATTCGGCCACCGGGATCGTCTTGAGCCAGTTGAGATCGGACTGCAGTCGCTGCCGGTCGGCCAGTTTCGTCAGCCCCTCTTGATAGTTGAGTTCAAGATTGTTCCAAAAGCGCGCCGGTGCGCCCAAGACCCGTTCAAGCTTATTCGCGGTCTCCAGGGTGATCGGCTGTTCGCCCTTGAAAATGCGGTTGATGGTCTGCGGCGTGGTGTCCAGCCGTGTCGCCAGCTCCTGTTGCGACCAGCCGTAATGCTCCATCTGCTCGCGAATCGTCTCGCCCGGGGGTACGGCGTAGTCCGGGTTGTACGTAAACTTCCTGTTTGCCTTCATGTTCAGCCTCGCCTTTGGTTCTTGGCGTCATGCGTATCTTCAATGGCCGTGACTTGCGTCAGGTCAATGCCGCCGTCCGTTTTGCGTGGCACCGGATCGTTGGCCGGAATGAATAACAACCGGTATGGTTGCTGGAGATCCACAGAAAACACCCCGCCCCGGTTAACGAGTTCATGGCATTTGGGCGGAGGCAGGTGGGAGATGTCGCTCAAGCCCCTGGCTGCCGCCAATTCCGCCATTCGTTGCCGCAACTTTTTTGCACAATCGGGACCCAGCGCCCTGATCCCGGCCTTCTCCTGGTTGCAAACCTTCTGCAACTTGTTCGTGTGATAAGTTACCACCATAAGGCACCCGTGTATACAAAATGATTAACATGTCGTGTTAATCATTTTATGCCGCCAGTACCTCGTTGAGTTCATCGAGCAGTTTGGGCAGTTGGTCGCCGAAGAGCTGGTGGGCTTTGCCCAGGCCGCCGCGCTGGTTGAACGGGGAGAGTTCCAGATCGTCCGGCTCGATGCTGATGGCCGTGGCGATGTGGTCGCGGATGAGGAACAGCCATGAGAGCTGCTCAGGTGTGAAGATCGTGGCAGAGCCGTCCCGGCTCTGCTCTCGGGAATTCAGCGGCGAGACGCCGCTGCTACTTTGTTTTGCCTGAAGCCAGGCATCAAAACGCTCATTGACCGTTTCTGAAAATGGCTTGAGCACGGGTTGCTGTTCAAGGGTGAAGCGGACGAGGGCCACGAGGTCGGCGAAGCGTCCAGCCTGGGAGCGGCCTCGGACTTGGTCCGGCCGGGTGGCGGCGAAGGCGTTCCAGAGGTTGTCCTCGGTCCAGGCGGCGTGGTTGTCGCGCAGGCGTTTTTCCAACTCCTTGAGCATAGGCTCGGTGAGGCGCTGTTTGAAGGGGCGGCTGTAGAGGATCTGCAGCGCGGTGATCTCGGCGTGGTGCTGGCCGATGTAGGCGCGGAAGGAGACCAGGAGCGCGGAGGCCTTCTCCTTGGCGGCGGCGTCGAAGCCCTGACTGAGAACGGTGTCCACAGTGACGGTATCGATGGTCTGCTCGGCGTCCTGCTTGGCCTTGGTGAGGGCGTCGCGCAAGGCGGGCAGGTCGAACGGGGCGCAGGCCTCTTTCACAAGTGTGGCTGCGGCGTCTCGCCGCAGAGGATCGGATACCACGAAGGTGGCGCGCTCGTCGTGCTTATGACTGCGTATGTAGGCGCGGAATTTCTCCAAACTGGCTGGCGAACGGACAATATGATCAAAGCTTTCTTTCTGCCAGACATGCACATGCAGTGTGGCAGCGGCGTCTCGCCGCTGAGATAGCGCCGCGGCGGCTCTACCACCTTGCTGACCTAGAGTGGCAGCGGCGTCCCGCCGCTTGCTGCCCTGCTTACACGCGGGTCCATACGTGATCGGCTCATGGCGCAAACAGCGTGACGCCGCTTCCACCTTCAGGATCTCATGCGCCGTAAAGCTTTTCCAGGTGTGCAGGATGTCGCTCAACTCATATTCCGGCGCCGGCGTCACTAACACATGGACATGGTTGGCGGCCACGACGAACTCGTCCAGCTTATAGCGCTGCCCGTCGAAATGCTGTAAGGCCGTCGTGACGATCTGCCTGACTTCCGGTATTCGCAGAATGCACGAACCGACTCCGGCATCCAGCCAGACTTGCAGCCGTTCGGGGAAACGTCCATAAAACTCTTGGCGTGTCTGTTCGTCGTGGGGTTCGGGATGCGCAGTCAACCACGTTGCCAGTTCCTCCCGCCAAATCGCCAGCTTCTCCTGCGGAATAGAATCTGCTAGCCGGAAGGTGATAAAATAGGTAACTCCCGTTTGCCGCCAATGTGGCAAGTCGCCGGTCAGATGCGCGACCGGGGCCTCAGGATCAAAGTAGCCGACTTGCAGCGTGCCATAGGCTTCCGCTCCCCCCGGTTCCGCCACCCGCGCAATGAGTAAGCGGCGAGACGCCGCTGCCACCATGTCTGGGTCAAAGGCTGCCAGGAGCGAAAGGGAGAGTTCGGACAGGGAGCGGCCGCCGGAGAGGACGGCGAGTTGCTTGGCGTCGTCGCGGGTGATTTCGCGGTCAAGCCGGGCGAGGCGTCCGGCGAGCGTGGTGAGGGTGTCTTCGTCGCGTTTGCCGAGGGCCACGCCGAGCAGGAGTTTGTCGAAGGTAACGGTGCGCTGGCGCTCAAGCGGGCGGGAGTCAGTCTTATCGCTCTCGCAGACACCAACGGCGTCGACAATGACGAAGTGGGTTTTGGCGCGGGCGTCAGCGCCGCTGACGGCCTGCAGGTCGGTGGGTGTGAGAACGCGCGTGCCGCGGCCTTTCATCTGTTCAAAGTAGGTGCGGCTGCGGGTGTCGCGCAGAAAGACGAGGCATTCGAGCGGCTTGATGTCGGTGCCGGTGGCGATCATGTCGACGGTGACGGCGATGCGGAGTTGGGGTGAGGTGCGGAATTCCTGGATGAGCGTTTCGGACTTTTCGTAGCGGCGGGTCTCGGGGTTGTAAGTCTTGTAGGTGATCTTCTTGGCAAAGTCGTTGCCTTTGCCGAAGACTTCGCGGACGAGGTGTACGGTGTCTTCGGCGTGGGAGTCGTCCTTGCAGAAGATGAGGGTTTTGGGGACGAGGGTGCGGCCGGGGAAAAGCTCGGTGAAGAGGGCGTCTTTGAAAGACTGGAGGACGGTGCGGATCTGGGATTTGACGACGACGGAGCGGTCGAGGTCGGCGGCGGCGTAGGCGAGGTCCTCATCGAGGCGCTCCCAACGGACGGCGCGGGTCTCCTTGCTGCGGCGATCGACGTAGAAGCCTTTCTCGACCTTGCCGCCCTGCTCAGTTACCTGGGTCCGGATGCGGTAGACTTCGTATCCGACGTTGACGCCGTCGGCTACGGCGCGCTCGTGGTTGTATTCCATAACGAGGTTCTGGTTGAAGAAGCCGATAGTCTGCTTGGAGGGGGTGGCGGTGAGGCCAATGATGAAGGCGTCGAAGTATTCGAGTACTTGCCGCCAGAGGCCGTAGATGGAGCGGTGGCACTCATCGGTGACGATGAAGTCGAAGGCCTCGGGGGGGGCGCGGGCGGTGTAGGCGACGTCCTTGGGGCGGTCGTCGGCGGAGGCGAGCTCGTAGCCGGACTTTTCGTCGAGGTCTTCATCGAGCTCCTCGCCGCGCAGGATGGAGTACAGGCGTTGGATGGTACAGATGGTGACGCGGGCGACGGAGTCGAGCTGGCTGGAGGTGAGGTGCTGGACGTTGTAGACCTCGGTGAACTTGCGGCCGGTGTCGGGGGCCACGAACTGCTGGAACTCCGTCATGGCCTGGCGGCCAAGATTGGCGCGGTCCACGAGAAAAAGGACGCGCTTGGCGCCGGCGTGTTTGATGAGGCGGTAGGTGAAACTGCAGGCGGTGTAGGTCTTGCCGGCACCGGTGGCCATCTGGATAAGGGCGCGCGGATGGGCGGCGGCGAAGGAGTCTTCGAGGTTTGTGATGCCTTCGAGCTGGCAGGCGCGGAGGTTTTGCGCCGGCAGCGGATGGCCGGCGGGCATGTCTGCAAGACGGGTGCGAAGCGTGGAGGGTGCGGCGGACCAGGAGGCGAGCGTTTCAGGGCGGTGGAAGGAGAAGATGCGGCGAGAACGGGGGGACGGGTCGCGTTCGTCGCGGAAGAACGTTTCGACGCCGGTGGATTCATAGAGGAACGGCAGGGGGCCGGAGGAGGCGGACTGGATGAAGTCCGGCAGATTTTCGGCGTAATGGCCGGACTGCTCTGCGACGCCCGAGAGGAGCGTGCCTTGCTTTTTGGCCTCGATGATGCCGACGGCCACGCGGTCCACGAGCAGGAGATGGTCGCAGGTGCCGGATTTGAGTGGGGCCTCGCGTAGCGCGATGCCGCGTCCGGCAGAGGGGTTGAACTGTTTGTAGTCCTGCACGACCCAGCCGCATGCGGCGAGTTGGGCGTCAATCTGCAAGCGGGCTTTTTGTTCGGGGGTGTCGGACATCAGTAACCCTGGAGAAGTTCTGCGATAAAGCATCCTTGCTACTGCGCAATGCGCCGGTTTGGGGGTGCCGGACAAACGGTCGTTGAAGACGAAGCATGGCAGACGCAAGAATCAAAGTCAACACCCCACAAAGACGCGGATTCCCCATGACTTAGGGTTCGTTTTGTCAGACTCCCTTTCCAGCGCGTTCGATCAAGGCGTCCTGCACATTTCCGGAGAGGGCGACGAATTTGGCGCTGAGTCCGCTCATGCGGATGGACAGGTTGCCGTGCTGCTCCGGCGCGGCTTGCGCGGCGCGCAGTTGTTCGGCGTCCAGACTGTTGAAGTGGATGTGGAAGCCACCCCGGTTGAAATAGGCGAGCAGGAGCGCTTCGATATGACCGCTGGACTGTCCATAGCCCAGCGCGCCCAGTTCCTGGCCAATCTCCGGCGGGAAGCCAAGACGGCAGAAGCGCTGACTCCCCACGATCCGTTCATCGGGCGAGAGGCGGACGATCGCCTGCGCGGCGAAGAGTTCCAGGATGCGGACACGCCGGGATATCGCGGGCATCCCCACGGTAGTGCGATAGGCCGCCAGGCAGGCGTGGGCATAGACGCCAAACTCGTCATCCTCGAAATAGACGCGCCCGCCGCCATGGCGGCGCAACGCATCCGCACTTCCCGTCAGGTAAGCGGCGTGCTGGCGGATAACTGCCGGCAAATAGGCGTCGCTCTGCTTCTCCGCCCCCTCGGCGAGCAGTTTCTCGCGCGGACGCTCCTCTTTCGGCCAGCTCTTGATGCGGTCGGAGTTCATGGTTCAGTGGCTTTCGAAGGATGGAAGGCACCCGGGCTCTTGTTGATCGTCTGCTCCGCCTCGCGGAGAGTGGCGATCACCTCGTCAAAACGGGGTGGCGGCGACAGAAACATAGGTTCCATTGCCGCGTAGTCGCGCCGGAGTTCCGCGAGGCGCGCATCGGGCGGCGCGAACCGCAGCGTGCCCGGAACGGCGGTGTCATAATTGGCCCAACTGGATGCGAAGAATCGGGACTTGTGACTGCGGACGCGCTTCAGCAAGTCGAAGCGAGCGGCGGCCGCGCGCCCGCGAGGATGTTTCCAGAGAGCAGCAAAATCGGCGTAGTGCCGGGCGAAGCGGTCACGCATAGGCTGCGCGGGCGGGCGGTGGTACTCGGCATGAAGGATAGTTGCCTTCTCCCAGAAGGAACGCTCAAGCTCCAAGGCGACAACTTCGGCCCGAAAGTCTTCGAAGGCGTCGGGCACGAGGTCCGCCACGAGAGGCTTGATCGTGTGCGTGCCGATCGGGCGTTGGTCGGTGAGGGATCCAAACTCCATTTTTACGAGGGGGGCGATGTAGGAACCGACGGGCACGGCTCGGGGATAGGGAAAGATGATCACAGGCGACTGGGAGACAGGATCTAGTTCGTAATGGAGCCACCGACCAGTTCCGGGGCAATACCCCAGACATGTGTCAACAACGGCTTCCAGTTCAGGCATAAACCGTTCTTCAACGGCAGTGGCGCAGTCCGTCTGGAGTTGCTTGGCGCGCTTCTGGCGTTGGGTGGTGGACGGCGCGTCGTCGAGGTCGGCTTCGTTCCAGCCGAGCGAGGCGGGCGAGAGACCGAGATCGATGTCTTCGGAGAACCGGTTGATCGCCTGAAAGACCTTGGAGAGGGATGTGCCGCCCTTGAAGACGCATTCCGCGCCCAGTTGGGGCGTAGCGAAGATGCGACCGAGCAACCAGCAAACCCAGAAATCCTTCTCGACGATGAACTCCGGCATCCCGACGCGGTTCGAGTAGTTGCGCCAGTAGAGCGCCCGTTCTTCGGCTGGAAGCGCGGCGAATGTCTTCATGACGGCTTCTCCGCCTGCGCAATCGCGCGGAAAAACCGGTGCATCCAGGCAGGTGCTAACCGGATGTCCTCAATCAGCCGACGTCGGTCATCGGCTGAGAGGAGTTGCCGGAGATGAGCGACTCTCTCAGAAGTGATGTTGGCCTTGCCGATGAAACGCAGGCCCGCGATCACGAGGCCGGTCATGCGGTCCGCAGCAGCCATCATGCGGGGCATGGCGCGCCGCAGTTCGATGGTCTGGTTACCAAACCGGATCGTGCGTGGTTTGCCGTCGGTCAAAAAAACGACGCGGGCAGGCACCTGATCGGAGAGCCGAAGAAGGTTGGCCGCATAGCCACCGAAGGGCTGCAGTTTGACGTAGTCGCGCGCGGCCAGCGCTTTCGCCACAGCCTCCACGGGCGGCAGGATTTCCCCCAGCACGGGATGCGTCCTGGGTTGGTAGTATAGCCCGCGGGCAAGGCGTCGCAGACAACCGGACTCCACGAGGCGGGACAACGCCTTGTCGACAGCAGTGCGCGTATCCAAGTCCAGAAACTGACCGGCATAGAAAACCGAATCCGGGACGCTCGTTTCTACGCGCCGCCAGATCTTGTCTGCCGTGCTGTTATGTGTCTTTGGTCTAGCCATTACGTCAGATAAAGTACCTACTTCTTCTGACATGATCAACCCCAATTTCGCACACTACTCTCCACTTTTACTCCCATCACCGGATCAGACGATAGGCGTAGGGGGGCATGGCTAACGATCCGGCGGGAATCGTTTCGCCCGACAAAAGATCGATGGCCGGCGCCGGCAGGTCAACGGATCCCCCGGCCCCGTCCATATTGATCGCCACCCAGAACTCGCCCTTGGCATCCGTCCGCGGAATGACCACCGTGCCAAGCGTGGTCTTCAGCGGTAGGCGTACCCCAGCCAGTTTCGCATAGTGCGAGACCAGCGTCCGGATCATCGCCTGGCCTTCCTCCCCAGCCGGTTGGGCGCCCAGCATCACAATCCGCCCGCGCCCCACATCCTGTTCGGTAATAAACGCCAATCCTGGCGCCACCCCGCCCTTGACCGTGCCGACCACACGGCTCGAACCACGACAGGCAAACAACGATGCCCAATACTCCAACGGCGCGCTACAGCCCAGCGCTTCACCGGTGGCGCCGGTGTTGGTGATCGGAAAGGAAAAAACGGTCTCCACACCGGCCAGGACCTCAATTTCGCCCAACCCACAGTCCGTTGGCACCGTATGCTCCGCCGTACGGAGGCCGGTCAAGGGGCCGACAATCCACGTGCCACCGGCCTGAACGAACGCCAGCATGCGCGCCATGAACTCCGCCGGGACATGATACATGTACGGTGTACAAAGCACCTTGTACCCGCTGAAGTCCGTGAAGGCGAATGCCAGTTCGCACGGCAGCCCGGCGTCGAACAGGGTTGCATACCAACGCCGCATCAACTGCAGATAGTCCAGGTTCTCATGCGGTTCCGTGAACATGAAGGCCCGCGCAGCATCGGAATAGGTGATGGCGATCTCCGGCGGCCGGAATTCACTCTCAACCATGAGGCTTTCCACCTCCCGCCGCATCCGGTTTACCGCCAGCACCGGCTCGTAACCGATCGTGGGCTGGCCCCAGGCGCTGAGAACGGCGCCATGGGTCTGTTCGCAGCCGGCGCGTTGTTGCCGCCAGAGCCAGTGGCTGAACCCCTGCGCACCGGAGGCGTACGCCGCCAGCGCCTCCACCGTGAGGTATCCCGTGCGGTGCGGTTTCTGGAAGGCGGCCAGGTATCCGTTGTGCGATGTGCTGGTTTCCATGACCCAGAAGGGGCGCCCGGGCTTGACCGTCCGCCAAATCCCATAGTTATCCAGCATGTGCCGCCAGTTGTCGCAGTCGGGATAGTCGTCGAACGACGCGAAATCCAGCGGTTTGAAAATCTGTGCGTTGTCGAGGCGAAATCCGATATTGGAGTTGTGGGTGACGGGGGCATCGGAATGCCGCCGGATGATGTCAACCTGCTCGCACTGGAACTCCGCGAGCATGGCGCGGGTGAAGAAACGGTAGGCCGTCTGCAGGGAGGCATTATGCACAAACGGGGTGATTAAAGGCTGGGGAACCTGGTCAAAACGCTGGTAGCGCTCGCTCCAGATTTCAGCGCCCCACGCCGTGTTGAGCGTATCGACCGTGCCATACCGCTGCTCCAGCCAAACGTGCCAAAGCGAGGCACACGTGGAACAACAACACGCGCCTACGTGACAGGCGAACTCATTGTCCGTCTGCCACGCGATCACGCCCGGATGCCGCCCCAGCGCCCGGGCCTGGGCCTCGACGATGATCCGGCTGCGTTCGCGGAAGGCAGGGTTGTTGGTGCAAACGTGCTGGCGTGCCCCATGGTGCATGCGCCGTCCCTGCTCGTCCTGGAAGAGTCGTTCGGGATGCCCGTCGGTCAGCCAGATGGGTGGCGTGGGCGTCGGCGTGCAGAAGATGGTATCAATGCCGTTCGCGTGTAACCGGTCAATGACCCGGCGGAAGAAATCCAAACTGATGCACCCCTCATCCGGCTCCATGGTTGACCAGGCGAACTCGCCCATGCGCACCACGTCAATCCCGGTGGCCTTGAAGTGCGCGAGGTCCGCGGCAATATCGGCTTCCGGCCAGAGCTCCGGATAATAGGCGGAGCCGTAGTAAAGTTTCTTCTGCATGTTGGGTAGTGGTTGCATCGTCAGCGTCCTTTGGTTCGATGGATAAGAAAGCGCTTTTGCGGATGGGGAAGGTGGCGTCCTAATGCTCTCTCACGCCCGGACCACCTGGACAGCGGCTGGCGCCTGCACCTCAGACGTCACGTCGCCGCTAGCCCGACGGACGTGGCGCACCCGGACCGGGCCGTGAACGGTGGGTAGAACGCCCTCGGCGAAGGTCAGCGTGCCGAGGTGCGGCGTGATGCTTACCGCCGCGCAGCCCGGGGCGGTCGGCCGGATACCGAGCACGTGTTCGGTCAGCCAGGCCGCCGGGCCACCGGCCCAGCCGTGACACAGACTGTGGCGCCACCCCTTGTAACAGAAATTGCCGCGGTCGCGGTGCACGTCTACCCGGCCCGCCGGCACCAGTTCGTCGATGCGTGCCGCGTTGTCGAGCCAGGCCATGTCAAAATCCTCCCAGAAACTCGTGGCGCCGAGATCCAGCATGCCGCCCCAGTAGCTGCGGATAACCCCAAGCGCGCCGTCGTAATCACCAGCCGCGGCTCGGGCCTGCAGCATGAAGTAGCCGAAGAAGGTGGTGAGGCCGGTCAACGGCTCCCGCGCCAGGCACTCGCGATTGACGGTCACCGGATCCACCAGCCCGGCGAGTGCCAGCAGGCAGCTGGCCGACTTACTGGTCGGGTCCACGGGTGGAACTGTGCTACGCAGCTGCCGTGCCCCGGCACGACAGCGCACGGCGAGGTCCGCATCGGCGGCCAGGTGACACAGCTCGGCGCCGGCCTCCAGCGCCATCACCAGCAGCGCATGCACGCCCGCACGCACGGCGTCCGGTCGCAGGCCCGAGGGATGATCCAGGAAACTGGCGTCGATCTCTGCCAGGCCTGCGTCGGGCCGCACGTAGCCGAGCAGGCGCTCCAGCAGCGGCCGCAGATAGTCGCGCTGCTCCCGCACGTAGTCGGCCTGACCGTGGTAAAGATACCAGTCGCGGTGCACCAGGATCCACCAGAGCGAGTAAGTGCTGATGGTGTTCATCCAACGCGGCAGCGGCGTGACATCCCGAACATGGTCGAGACTGCGCGGCACACTGTCGTGCGCCCCGAAGACCGTGCTGATGACGCGCTGCTCGGGAAACAGGTCCCCCATCCACACCAGGCGGTCACGCTTGATCCCGTCCCAGATGAAATCCTGCATGCAGAGCTGGACGGTATCGGCGGCCGTATCCCAGATCTGATCCAGGCGCGCGTCGCTGCAGTGGAAGGATCCCTGGCGGGGCAGTTCCAGCATCAGCGAGACGGCCTGCACCGCGGCCAGCTCCACGGGCTGGCCGTCGGCGGGGACATCCAGCCGCACAAACCGGAAACCGGTGTTGCCCACCTCATGCTGGCCGCACCAGGGCAGGCGGCAGAGATGATCGTGGATCGCGTGGTCGTTGTTGGGCTCGCCCATGGCTTCGCTCACGGATTCGCCGAAGCGCAGCCGTATCGGTACCGGCTGCTGATCGGCCGGCGCGCCCGTCACCAGGCGCAGGCCGCCCGCCAGCTCCCGCCCGAAGTCGAGCAGCAGGCCGGCACCCGGCGGCAGGCTGCAGCATGGGGGTGGGGGATAGGTGGCCTGCCCGCTCGCCGCCTGCAGCAGCCGCATCACATTCGCCGGGGCACACTCCCCGGACGTCTGCCATACCAGACGAGTCGGCGTGACGAAACGACGCGTGCGCGGATCACATGGCGAAGCGAATTGCATCTGGTGCTCCTGCTGAAGTCGGACGTAAAACAAATCCTGGCCGCCCTCCCCGCCCCGTGAGGCGGTCGAACACCATACTTTAGAGGACCATTCACGAGAGCACAATCACGGACTTGAGAGTGCCGACTTCTCCCGCATCATTGGCTCTTCAATCCGCCTGTCCCTTCTTTGTTCGACCAAATAGCCACACCCCAAACGCGCGACCGCTCTGGCGGTGAAATCCGGCCTGAACCCCGAACCCTGAACCCTTCCCTCCTGAGTAGTTACGCCGTTTCTACGAATCAAAAACCATAACATACCGACCACGCCATTGAACCGTATTTTTGACACCGTTCCAACTCCTGCGAAAATCTCCCAGCCAGACACCAAACAAATCTCACCGGCAAAGCTGCTTCACCACAAATGGTTCGCGATTCTATTTGACGCTCACAAAGCCAAGGGCTACCGTCCCGTTAGCAACTGGCCTGACAACAGCTTACGTCGGTTCATGCCGGCAAGTGCGGTTGGCTTTCCATATGACGTTCGCGAAATTAAATAATCGGTTCGTGAAGGCGATCGAAAGCGGCAGGCACCATTCAAACACCTACCAACTCCGACGGAGATTTTTAGCTACGGATCGCGCGGATTTCGCGGATTGGGAGAGTGGGTGGCAGTGATGGCTCAACCAGACGAATTCCGCGCCATCCGCGTCATCCGTAGCTAAAATGAAGCGCCCATGCTGGTGAACCATTGCTTGTGGCTCTTGATCGCCTCGTGATCGGGTGAGCGGTTTGTGCTTGGCGTGTTCTGCCGGAAGAGAGATGATTCAACGCGAACAACGGCCTGGTGCTGACCGCTGCCAGCGCTGGACCGGTCCGTAGTTGCAGGTCAAGAGGACAGCGGCAGCACAGGCCGAACGTTAGCCATGCTAAAATGAAATCGAAACTCATCACATTGCTGATCGTAACACTAGCTATTGGTTGCACCACACCGAGGCGCCAAAATGTTGTGGCAACTCAGCTAGTGAAAATTCTGCACGATGGTATGACCAAAGAAGAGGTACGAGAACAGATCGGAACAGCGGCGATTCGTATAACTGGCTCGGGCGGAGTGTTTCGTTTGACTGAAGATTACTACCTCGCTTCAGGCGAAGTGATAGAAGTGCAATATAAAGGCGGGCTATCTACGACAAACGGCCACGGGGGCTACATCTACAGATTGACTTGTGTTAGGGTCAAAGAGTGATGATTTAGGCGAACCAACGGCTGCACCCGCTGCTAGCCCAGGACAGTAGGAGTCGTGTACAATAGGCGGCGAGCCGGAGCCGAGACATTGTGTGACGATCTATGAAAAGGACTGGAAACCGAATGATGAGGGAGTTCGTGCCCATTGTCGTAGCGGCCTTCGGTGTCATCACCGGGTGCAAGACAGAGACTGAGGTGTCCGATTTTAACAGGGCTGAGCAACGCATTCTGAAGGCCATTGCTGACAGTCAGTACGAGGAAGCTGACCGACTCATTAATGAGGCTGAATCAGAGGCGGCGGGCGGCGTGGGCTGCGACAGGCGGAACTTGCGGTGGGCTCTAGTGAAGGTGAGGCTGGGGCAGTACTCTGAAGCGAGCAATCTGGTAGAGCAGATCTTGTTCGATTATCCGGAATCTCCTTCCCGAGACACGGCTCTTAAATTCCGCAAATGGCTTGCCGAGAAGCAGGAGTCCACACACAACCAAGCGTCGGAACCTAGCGGCGATACCGCGCCACAGGTTCAACGCTGACGTTGGACAAAGAGAGAATGAAATGATAGCGGCAGTCATACTGAATGTCCTAATTCTTGGCATGGTCCTCGGATTTTGTGTCAGACTCGTCTGCGCATGTTTCTCCGCTGATATTCGGGGAAGGATTAGAAGACAACCCAAGCTCCACAGGATATGGGGTGGTGTCTCGCTGTTGGTCTTGTTGATTAATTTGGCGATGATAATCCCGTCTTGTCAGAATTGCACAGGGGATGATGCAAGACGGCAGGCAGCACGTTACTCTATGGAGGTCATACGAAATAGCATTTCAGAGTTTGTTACCAACGAATACCGCCTGCCGAATAGTTTGACTGAGCTAACGGTTCCAACCTCAAACAATCCTGCTTGCATGAATGCTGCGAATCTCAACGACTCATGGGGCCATCCGTTCGAGTACAAGCAAACGGGTGGCACCGACTTCCAGATTCGATCGGCAGGGTTAGACGGCAGATTTGACACCAAGGATGATCTTACGCACTGACAGAAGCTGAAGAAGAAGACAATTATGGTGCCTAACCAACGGACGCACCCGCTGCTAGCCTTGGGCCATGGGAGCAGTGTACAATAGGCGGCGAGGCGGGGACGTGACGTTCGCATGATGAGAAAAATGAAAAGACCGACCATAACGTACAAAGTTGAACCCTCATTCAATGACAAAGAACGACTGCACGTCGTGATCGCTTGGGACGATCATAGAGGGCAGTTCATGTTCGACATCAAGAAAGGGATAGGCCCAAACAAACGGCGATGGCTCGCCGAAAGCCCTGACCTTGATGAAATCTTGCGCGATACTGCAACACTTCATCTGCCATTGAATGTTGATGGCCCCGCAGGGCTCGATGGGACGGGTTACCACTTTCAAATAGGCGGTGTGCCGTCAGTGACTATCTTCTGGTGGATGGAGATGCCAGCGGAATGGGGAGCACTGAAATCGATAGTGGATCGAATCCACTGCCTTGTGGAGAAAGACCAATAACAATGAGAACCAAGCGATGCACCGCATGCGGTCTCTGGACAGTAGGAGCCTTGGACAGGCGACAGCTGGTGATCGCTGACGTTCGGTTCAAAGTATGAAGAGAAGCGCTATACTTGCGACGTTCGCATTGCACGCCTTGTGTATGGGTTGCGTATGCAGCCAGTGGTCGGGACGGCAAGGCACTCTGCAAAGCAGGCTCGTGGCGGCGATGCAGGACGATGGTAGCTATCGTGACCTTGACCTTACTGGTACGGACATCTCTGATTTAACTCCGCTGCAAGGTCTCAAGATCCTAGAGATCTCAATATCCGGAACCAAAGTCACTGACCTGTCGCCACTAACCAATTCGCCCATAGATAGTTTGGCGTTCGTGGGGTGTCCTATCACAGACTTTACTCCACTCGCGGTACTGCCTCTTCGAGCAATTGAATTTTCCCCCCAACACATTCCGCAACTGATCGACATCCTGAGACACAAGGATCTTTACTGGATCAATGGCGATGGCAACCTATTCTGGCAGGAATACGACATCTGTCACCTGGCAGAAAAACATGACGCGGTAGCTCTGGTGACGGCTACAAATGTCACCGTAGAGAATGCCAATTCCGAGATCCAGGGGGTAGCCGTTGCATATTACCTGCGCACCTTTGTTCTCGGTTCAATCTCTAACAAGCCTCTCCCCATATACACGGGTGCCGCGCCTGCATCGTATGTTCCAAGCGTGGGAGATACTTGCCTGCTATTCTTGAGTGATGGCAGTGATCACGATGGGCACCCCGTAGCAATTCCTTGGTGGATCTGCAGAGCGACCGATGAAAAATTGCAGCGCCTGAAGAAGGCAGCCGAACAATCGTATCGAGAAGCGACTTCGAAGCCTGAGCCTATCGGCGCGGCTTCCAAAGCTTCTCATCCGTAACGTTCGGGCCATCGAAGAAACAGCGGTAACCGCGGAAGCGTCAGTAGAAGCCCATATCAAGCATGCCCCCTCGAAATCACCCAATCATTGGCCACCTCCCATCCTATCCACGCCCCACTTCCCACTTGCCATCCCCCCCTGATCCATCCATCATAAACGCCACACCATAAAGGAGCCTCATGTCCACTTTTGCCAACTCGTTCAAAGCTGAAGTTATCCGCCTGGCCCGCAAAGAAGCCAAGGCTGCCGTTAGTCCAGTAAGGAAGCCCGCTGGTGCCACCAGGCAAGTGCTTGCCGATCTCAAGCAGCGGGTGGCTACGCTTGAAAAGGAATGCCGTCGGCTGAGTGCTTTGCTGGGCAACGTGCCGCAGCCGCAGGCTGAAGCTGCCGAAGAGCAGAAGGTGCGGCTCACCGGCAAGGGGATGCGCAGCCTGCGGCAGAAGCTGGGGCTGTCGGCCATTGAGTTCGGCAAGCTGCTCGGGGTGACGAGGGTCGCAGTCCATAAGTGGGAGCGCAAGGAGGGCCCTCTGCGGTTCAGGGGCGTAACCAGGACGGCGATCATGTCAGTCAAGTCGCTGGGGGCTCGGGAAGCAAAGGAGCGGTTGGCGGGGATGGCGGGCAAGACTGCGAATGGTAAGCAGGGCGGGCGGGGGTAGGCAGGGTGGCGCTGGAATGGTGCCACTGGCAGTGGAGCGGATGTTTCACTCGCGAGGCTCTTGCAAAACCCCTTGTGCCATGGGCGTTCCGCTCATGAATCACGGGCAAGATGCCCGTGCCACTTTGGATGACGGGGGGGGGTGCAAGAGCCTCTCGCAGTAAAAGCCTGTCGGTGTCCCTGCGCCTTTGGTTGCCCTACGACACAGTCCCCCATGGTTTTTCAGATTTGTGGTCGAAATCCTGCCCGAGGCAAGGTATCGTGTTCGCCATGGCACAGCAGTGGGTGATCGACATTCGGCATTATTTGGACGCCAGCGGAGGCTTGTCGTTGCCGCCAGGCCCTGCCCGCAAACTGGCTGAGTATGTAGGCTCCATCGTCAAAGCAGTGCGCTCCCGATCGGTGGACGCCGACATGGCCGCTACGTCTGTCCGTTGCCGAGGCCGCCCCCAACGAAAGCGCTGTTCGGCAGATCTCCTGGCGGGGTACAGTTCGTCCGACCGCAGCGTGATCGCTTGGCACTGTCCGGCCTGCGGCTTTAGCGGGACGGTGACAGGCTGGCAGGGAACACCGTGGGATGGCCGCAGGGCAGGTCCTGCCGGAACGCAGGCTCCGACTCGACCTGCAGCCAGCGGGCCAGCATCAAAGGACGATGTCGTGGCCAGCGTGCGGCGCATACGGGCGATGTCGCAGGCTGAGCGGATGGCACTCTGCGATGAAGTCTACGGGCGGCAGCCAGCCCTCCTGGCCCATGTGCTGGTGCTGCCCAGGCTTGGCGTGCCCATGCAGAAGGTCGATCGTGTGCTCCACGCATTACTTATCCTCTATGATCTGTATTCCCGAACTTCGGCAGGTGGGCTGCCGCCTGTTTCCGAGGACATTCTGGAGCAGGTTAACGCCAATCAGTTGGCACTGCTGAAGCTCATGGACAGTGAGGAGCGTTCTGAGGCGCTACGCCTGTGCAAGCTCAGCGTGAGCTCCCATCCAGAGATCAACGCGCTGGCTTTCCTGATTGGTGACCTTCGTGAGGCTGGCATCACAGACATGGTGACGCACGAAGACGAGTACTGCTTCCGGGCTGTGCGGAATCTGCTGGATGCCATCATTCGGGTAAGGGGTCGGACTGGCGATGCGGGAGTGCCTCCCCGGCGATGACGGCGTGATGGGCGTGGGTAGGCGGTGTGGCGATGAGTTGGTGCCACGGGCACCAAAATATGCCTATTGCATGCCTGCGGGAACCGGCCTATAGTCAATCCGTCGCTAGTCGTGGTGGCCGGCGGCAAAATAGAAAATGCCATTTTGGGCTAACACGATGAAATCAGGCAAAACGGTCGAGGCACTTCTGGAAGAGATCCTCGTGGACGCCAATGGCGCGGACGAGCAACTCTGGGCGTTCCGGCAGGCATTCGAGGACAACGTGCCGATGCCAGCCGAAGGCACCGTGATCGGTGTGGCCGTAGCGGTCACCAGGATCGACTACGACGGCCATCCGCAGCAGGGGCTCCGGACAGCCTGCAGGACGACGGACGGGAAGGCATATAGCGTAGCCCTGGGCGATGTGACTTTCCTGGAAGATACTACGGCCGCAACGTACCGAGGCGCCTATCTGAAGTGGCTTGGTATGCCTGCCCCGCAGCAGACCAGTCGGGCGAAATTACGCGAGAAGCTCAAACAGACCAAGGCAGGGGTCGGCGCGATCGACATCTCCAAGCCGGTCGATTTGGTAGTCCTCGGCATCAAACAACGTGAGTCGGCCCGCTGTCGGCTCCCCGGGCAGGACAAGGAGCTCACGCTACGGACCGGCGGTTTGTGGAACGTCGTACCCGGCGAAATCGTCACGGTCATGCCCAAGAAGCATTGGAGTTTTGCCGGCCATCCGTACCTGACTGGCGCTATCACGGGAGCCCGGGTCGACCTTGCTGCGCTGAACCTGACGCCCCTCAAGCTCAGCGATTTTGGGATGTGGGACCCAGCAGAACACTATTGGGGCGAGGACGACGAGCCGGAACTGGATTGGGAGAAGAAGATTAAGGCCTGCGGTCCCCGACCGGCGTACGAGATGGAACAGGTCGTCCCCGGCCTGAAGTCCGAGGATATCGACGTTGACACTGACCCCATCAGCCAGGCCGTCGAACGGAAGGAAGCCGGTGACATCGTGGACGCCGACCAGCAGCTTACGGAACTGTTGATCGCCGACCTGCGCTGTCTCGACGCCCACGCCCACCTGGGTAACCTCGAATTCGACCAACGGCCGGAGATGGCACTTCGGCATTACGACGTCGGACGGCAGATCGGTGAATGGTCACTCGGATCGGACTTCCGGGGCGTCCTGCCTTGGGGGCTGCTCGATAACCGCCCCTATCTCCGTTGTTTGCACGGTTACGGACTCTGCCTATGGCGCCTCAAACAGTTCGACGAGGCTGCGGCCGTCTTCGACCGCATGCTTTGGCTCAATCCGTCCGACAATCAGGGTGTGCGGCTCATCTTAGACGAAGTCCAGTCCCATGTGGCTTGGGCTGAGCGGATTGCCTTGTAACCTAGTTTTCCGGGCAGTCTGCCCTGAGCCGTCCGTCAACCAGTCTGCCCTTTCCGATCAGAAAACAGCCCCATCTTACGCCTTTCGAGGCCTGACGGCAACGCCCGCCATCAGAAGTCTCGCCGAACCGTAGACCGTGGCTGTCACGGTGGTGCTGTCTGGCCTACCTTCGGACAAGAACGGTGGCAGGGGGAGGGGCTCGACCAGAGGTTTTTGGGCGACTGGAAAGTTAATGGTCCACCATTTATCTCGAATAAACGGTTTTCTCAACCTGGCTCATGTCAGGGAGGGGGGCTTGTGGGCGCCAAAGCGAAAGTGTAGTGAAAGTGGCGGTTTAAAATTGTAGGATCCTCTTCGCACCATTTTCTTCACTTCCAAACAAAAACCATGTTCTTCTGCCTTCATGCTGTCCAGGCAGGTTGTTTGAGTATCTTAGAGATCCCTTTTTTTGACAGGATTAACAGGATTTTCAGGATTTCCTGCTGGCGCAATCCCGTAGTTATTAGGCATGCCTATTCACCCACCAACAATCCTGCAAAATCCTGTTAATCCTGTCCAAAAGAAGAATACTTCACGAATTCTAGAATGCGTGAATTTTGCCCAATTCGCCCACCTTACGAGCGCAGCTTGGCGCTTTTTCAAAAGGCCACTTTCACTGTGGAGCCGGCCATCG